>JAIXZV010000173.1 GCA_027489365.1 Sphingomonadales bacterium | reverse complement strand
GTGTCGACCTATCAGTCGGTCTCCGGCGCGGGCAAGGCGGGCATGGACGAGCTGTTCGAGCAATCGCGCAACATCTTCGTCGGCGATTCGGCCGAGGCGAAGAAGTTCACCAAGCAGATCGCCTTCAACGTGATTCCGCACATCGACAGCTTCCTCGACGACGGATCGACCAAGGAAGAGTGGAAGATGGTGGTCGAGACCAAGAAGATCCTCGATCCCAAGATCAAGGTGACCGCGACCTGCGTGCGCGTGCCCGTGTTCGTCGGCCATTCCGAATCGATCAACATCGAATTCGAGAATGAAATCTCGGCCACACAAGCGCAGAAAATCCTGCGCGAGGCGCCGGGCGTGATGCTCGTCGACAAGCGCGAGGACGGCGGATACGTCACCCCAGTGGAGTGCGTTGGCGAATACGCCACCTTCATCAGCCGCGTGCGCGAGGATTCGACCGTCGAGAACGGCCTGAGCCTGTGGTGCGTGAGCGATAACCTCCGCAAGGGGGCGGCGCTGAATGCGGTGCAGATTGCGGAATTGCTTGGGCGGAAGTTCCTGAAGAAGGCAGCTTGAGAAAGTGATAGCATGATGCTATCACATTTGCATGGAGCAGGCGATCGTCAGAAGGCTTCGGCCCGGCACTTTGGACTTGTATCGCGCTGCCGCGCGCCGGGCGGGTCGCTCGCTAGAAGCTGAGTTGCGCGCGCTGATCGAGGGCAACGCCCCGCTTCCCGAGAAGGATTCAGCGAGGTTACTTGCTTTGTCCGACGCCGCCCTGGCGATGACGCCCCCGGACGGCCCGGGTGGTACGAGCGACAGCACCTTGCTGATCCGGTGGGATCGCGACACTGACGGCGGTCGGTCGGTCGATGACGGGTGGCCCAATGACGCTGGTCGTTGACGCGAGCGTTGCGGTCAAATGGCTGGTGCGCGAAGAGGGCACTGAGGCAGCGCGGTGTCTTTTGGCGGAGCCCGACCCATTGATCGCACCCGATTGGTTGCTAATCGAGGCGGGTAGCACGTTATGGAAGAAGGTCAGGCGATCGGAATTGCTCACCGTTCATGCCGAGAGCCATCTCGCGGTCCTGCCGACCATGTTCCAGCAGTTGGTTCCGGCCGTGGATCTGGTCAGCGATGCGTTTCGTCTGTCTATACAGCTCAAGCACTCGATTTACGACTGCCTGTATCTGGCGCTAGCAATCGATGAAGGCCACCGCGTCGTTACGGCCGATCGGAAATTTTACGACGTCGCCGTGGAAAATGGCCTGTCCGACAAGATGACCTTGTTGGGGCGGCCCGAATGATCGAAGGCGCTTCCCGCTGGGGCGCAACTCGATACAGCGTCGCGCAGCAGCTATGCCGACCGCGTTGAGTCGCTCGCTCTGGCTGGCGGTCCCGCTGGTACAGCGGCGCATGATTTGGGCGCTGGCGGTCGCGGTCGTCGTGGCGAACCTGTGGCAGCCCTATCCGGAAATCGCGCCGCTGCAGCATATCCCAACCGTGCTGCTGCTGTTCGCCTCGCCGTGGCTGCTCGGGCGGTGGCCGCTGTCGGATCGTTCAGTCGCTTCGCTGGTCGTCTTTTTGGCGCTGCATACGCTGGCTGGCCGCTACACCTATTCGAACGTGCCGTACGACGCATGGGGCCGGGCCCTGACCGGCGTTTCGATCGATGCTGCGCTGGGCAAGACGCGCAACGGTTTCGATCGGCTGGTGCATTTGAGCTTCGGTCTGTTGTGGGTCGGGCCGGTCGCCGAGATCGTGCGGCGCTATGCAGGCGTCGGGTGGCGCACCAGCCTGTGGTTTGCTGTCCTGTTCGTCGGCTGCGTCAGCGCGCTCTACGAAATCTTCGAATGGCTGCTGACGATGCTGCTCGCGCCGGGCATGGCCGAAGCGTATAACGGCCAGCAAGGGGACGTGTGGGACGCGCAGAAAGATATGGCGATCGCCATGCTCGGCGCGTTTTTAGCCTGTTTATGGGGCGCACGCGATGTGAGGGGATCCTGAGCCAATGACGCTGACCGCCGACCTCTATTTCTCGTTTCGCAGCCCATACACCTATCTGGCGATGCCAAAGTGGCGTGCGGCGATGGCGCGGTACGACCTCGATATCGTGCTGCGGCAGGTTTATCCGCTGGCGATCCGCGAGCCCAATTTCTTCGAGCGCAACCACCCGAATTGGCTGCGCTACACCTTTCTCGATGTCTGGCGGATCGCCGCGCATGAGGGGATTGCGATGCGCCCGCCGCAGCCCGACCCGATCGTGCAGGACATCGCGACACGGCAGATCGCGGTCGAGCAGCCCTATATCTTTCCGGTGGTGCGCATGGGGCAGGTGGCGACGCGGCGCGGGCGCGGCTTTGCCTTTGCCGATGCGGTGTCGCAGAGGATCTGGGGCGGGACCGAGAATTGGCACAGCGATGCCAATCTGGGCGCGGCGGCGGAGGCGGCGGGGCTCGACTTCGCGACGCTCCAGGCCGAGGCGCGCGACGATGCCGAGGCGCTCGACGCTGAAGTCGCGGCCAACCAGGCGGCACTGGAGGCGGCGGGCCATTGGGGCGTGCCGACGCTCGTCTTCAACGGGGAACCCTTCTTCGGACAGGACCGGATCGAGCTTGCGCTTGCGCGGATGAAGGCGGCAGGTCTGGAGGAGCGCGGATGAGCGCCACGATGACGGGCGGGTGCCAATGCCGCCGTATCCGTTATTCGGTATTGGTCGAGGATGATGACGCCTATCTATGTCACTGCCGGATGTGCCAACATGCCACCGGCGGCGTTTCGATTGCGTTCAAGAGCGTCAAGATCGCCGATGTCACGTGGGAACGGCAGCCCGAGCGTTATCAGTCCTCGCCGATCGCGCAGCGTGGGTTCTGCTGTGAATGCGGCACGCCGCTGACCTTCGAATTCCTCAAACCCGGCGAGCGGATGGATTTGACCGTCGGCAGCTTCGACGATCCCTATCGTTTCAAGCCGACCAGCCATTGTTCGCCTGAGACATGGCACGCCGACTGGCTGGACACGCGCGGGCTGACGGAGCATCGGCTCGATGAGAACCCCGCAACCCGTGACCGCTGGATCGAAGCCATTGGCAAACTCCCCGATTGAACCGCAGTTTTTCGAAAGCTTCGACGGCGCGCGCCTGGCGTGGCGCGAAATAGGGGAAGGGCGGCCGGTGGTAATGATCCACGGCTACTTCTCCGACGCGACGATCAACTGGATCAAATACGGCCACGCGGCGAAGGTGGCTGCAGCGGGGTTTCGGGTGATCATGCCCGATCTGCGCGCGCATGGATCAAGCGCGAAGCCGCATGATGCAGCGGCCTATCCGCCCGATGTGCTGATGCGCGACGGCTTTGCTTTGATCGAGCATCTGGGTCTCACCGATTATGACTTGGTCGGCTATTCGCTCGGCGGACGGACGGTGGTGCGGATGCTGGCGAACGGGGCGACGCCGCGCCGCGCATTGCTGTCGGGCATGGGCTATCAGGGCATCACCGCGACCGAGGGGCGGGGCGAGTACTTCCGCAACGTGCTGACACATCTTGGCAGCTTCCAGCGCGGATCGAGCGAGTGGATGACCGAGGCGTTTCTGAAGACGACGGGCGGCGATCCTGTGGCTTTGCTCCACATCCTCGATACCTTTGTCGATACGCCACACGATGTGCTCGCAGGGATCGCGACGCCGACGTTAGTCGTCAACGGGGCCGACGATGACGACAATGGGTCGGGCGAGGAGCTGGCCGCCGTGCTGCGCAACGCGCGCTTCCAGGCAGTGCCGGGCAATCATATGAGCGCGGTCCTGAAACCTGAACTCGGCGATGCGATAGTAGCGTTTGTAACGGGTTGACCGCAGGCGGGCTGCCGCACAGGTTGCGGCAGCTTTGCACATGAGGACTCGCATGATCCGCACCGGAATTTCTTCGCTCGCCCTGATCCTGTCGCTGGCGGCCGTCCCTGCCTTCGCGGAAGAAGCGGCCCCCGCCGCCGCAACTACCGCCGCGCCGACCGTTGCCGAGGCAGATGCCTTCGTCGCGCGCGCGGAGAAGGAGCTCGCCGATTTCTCGACCCCAGCGCAACAGGCGGCGTGGATCAACGCGACCTACATCACCGATGATACCGACGCGATCGCCGCGAAATTCGGGGCGGAGGGGACTGAGATGCAGGTCCGCCTCGCGCTCGAAGCTGCGAAATATGCGAGCACGCCCGGCCTGTCGTTCGATACCAAGCGCAAGATCGACATTCTGCGCAGCGGCCTGACGCTGCCCGCGCCGACCACGCCGGGCGCGGCGACCGAGCTTTCCACGATCGTCACGCGCATGTCCTCGGGCTACGGCAAGGGCCGCGGCACGCTCGACGGCAAGCCGATCAACGGCAGCGATATCGAGGCGGCGATGGGCACCACGCGTGACCCCGCCAAGACCAAGGAAATGTGGGTCAGCTGGCACGATAATGTCGGCGCGCCGATGCGGAGCGACTATGCGCGCCAGGTCGAGATCGCGAACAAGGGCGGGCAGGAGCTCGGCTATGCCGATGTCGGCGCTTTGTGGCGCTCGGGCTATGACATGAAGCCCGACGAGTTCGCCGCGCTGACCGACAAGCTCTGGAAGCAAGTCGAGCCGCTCTACGTCGCGCTCCACACCTATGTCCGCTGGAACCTCAACGCGAAATATGGTGACGCGGTGCAGCCCAAGACCGGCCCGATCCGCGCCGATCTGCTCGGCAATATGTGGGCGCAGGAATGGGGCAATATCTATGACGTGGTCGCGCCGAAGGGTGCGGGAGATGTCGGGTATGACACGGGCGATCTGCTTACCGCCAAGGGCTATGATCCGGTCAAAATGTTCCGCACCGGCGAGGGATTTTACTCGTCGCTCGGCTTCAAGCCTTTGCCCGACACGTTCTGGGCGCGCTCGCAGATCGTGAAGCCCGCCGACCGCGAAGTGATCTGCCATGCTTCGGCGTGGGACGTGGACAGCAAGGACGATCTGCGCATCAAGATGTGCACCAAGGTGAATGGCGACGATTTCGTCACGATCCACCATGAGATGGGCCATAATTACTACCAGCGCGCGTACAACAAGCAGCCGTTCCTCTATCAGAATGGCGCGAACGATGGCTTCCATGAAGCGATCGGCGATTTCGTGGCGCTGTCGATCACGCCCGATTATCTGGTGAAGATCGGTCTGCTCGATCAGGCGAAGGTGCCGACGCCGGACAAGGACATCGGGCTGCTGCTCAAGCAGGCGATGGACAAGGTCGCGTTCCTGCCGTTCGGGCTGCTGATCGACAAATGGCGCTGGGGTGTGTTTTCGGGCGCGATCCCCGCGACCGGCTACGAGAAGGGCTGGAACGATCTGCGCCTGAAGTATCAGGGCCTCGTCCCGCCGGTGCCGCGCGACGAGACGCGCTTCGATCCGGGTGCGAAATATCACGTGCCCGCCGCGGTGCCCTACACGCGCTATTTCCTCGCGCGCTTGCTGCAGTTCCAATTCTATCAGGCGGCGTGCAAACAATCGGGCTGGAAGGGGCCGCTGCATCGTTGTTCGTTCTACGGCAACAAGGCGGTCGGCGATAAGCTGAACGCGATGCTGGCGATGGGGCAGTCCAAGCCCTGGCCTGATGCGCTGCAGGCTTTCACCGGCAGCCGCGAAATTTCGGGCCAGGCGATGGTCGAGTATTTCGCGCCGCTGAAGGCATGGTTGGACAAGCAGAACAAGGGGAAGCCGAGCGGATGGTAAAGTATGCGATCGCCTTGCTCCCGTGCGCCAGCGCGAATTGCGCCAGCGCGCAACAGGCTAATGGCGTCCAGACGGCTCCGTTATTGTCCAGCGAGACGCTGTTGCAGGTCGCCGCGCGTGGTACGATCAAGGCTGTCCCAGATCGGGCAACGCTATCCACCAATGTGGTGAGCGACGGCGGTTCGACCGAACAGGCTCGCGTGCGCAATGCCGAGGTTGCGCAACGGCTGATCGCGGCCGCGCGAGCCGCAGGCGTGCCTGAGGCTGCGATGCGTACCGAGGCGCTTCGCGTCGGGCCGCGCTTCAAGCCCGACAAGGATGGTGACGATACTGATGTGATCATCGGTTACCGCGCCTAGACCCGGTTGAGCATCAAGCTGCGCGACATGGCGATGGTCGCGCGCGTTTACGATGCGCTGGCCGGTGCCGGAGCGAGCGGCATCGACGGCCCGCAGTTCGATTTTGCGGACGACGCGCCGCTCAAGTCACGCGCGCGGGCAGCGGCGGTCGCGGCCGCGCAGGCGCAAGCGGCGGACTATGCCAAGCCGTTCGGCCTATACGTTTCGCGTGTCTTGCGGATCAGCGAACGGACGAGCTTCGCGGAGAACGGACAGGATATCGTCGTGACCGCGTCGCGGGCTAATGCTGCATCACCGCCGGTCCTGCCGGGGGAGCAGGACGTGACGGCAGATGTGTGGATCGACTTCGTGTTAACGCGCTGAGGAATTACGCCGGGATCGTGCCCTCGTCGGCGATGCCCGCCCGGAACGAAGCGCTCGAATCGCTGACGTCGGCCTGGTGCGCGTGGCTGCCGCCGCCGATCAGCGTGTCTTCCATGTCGCTGAGCACGCTCGAACCGCGTAGGGCGAAGAGCGCTGCGGTGGCGACGGCACCGACCGCTGCCACGCCGCCGACGATTGCGGCGGTGCCCCAGTGGCTGTTGTTCGCGCTTTTCGCCTTGGTCGTCGCGGCCTTGCGCGTGCCGTTCGTCTTGGCGGCGGGCTTGCGGGTCGTGGTTTTAGCGGGCGTTTTGGTGGTGGCCATGTCGGGGTGCTCCTGAATTCCTTGAGCGGCCGTAACGCGCGAGATTGAAAGCGTTTCCCCGGCCGTACCCGAGAACCATGGGTAACGCGTGCAACCCTGGGCTCCTGCCTTCGCAGGAGCACGGGGGCGTTACCTAAACGGCGGCTCGTTGAAGGCGCGGAGTTTGCGGCTGTGCAGCTTCTTGCCCTCGCGGCGGAGTTCCTCGCACGCTTCGATGCCGATCCGCATATGCTCGCTGATCGCGCGTTCGTAGAAGCGGTTGGCTTGCCCCGGCAACTTCAATTCGCCGTGGAGGGGCTTGTCCGAGACGCACAGTAGCGTCCCGTACGGCACGCGGAAGCGATAGCCTTGCGCGGCGATCGTCGCCGATTCCATGTCGATGCCGACCGCGCGGCTGAGCGAGAAACGCAAGGCCGAGCGCGAATATTGCAGCTCCCAATTGCGGTCGTCGGTGGTGACGATCGTGCCGGTGCGCAGGCGACGCTTGAGTTCGTCGCCGGTCTGGCCTGAGATCGTTTCGGCCGCGCGGGCGAGGGCGAGCTGCACCTCGGCGATGGCGGGGACCGGGATGGCGGGCGGCAGCACGTCGTCGAGCACATGATCGTCGCGCAGATAGGCGTGGGCGAGGACGTAATCGCCGATCCGCTGGCTGGGGCGCAGACCGCCGCAATGGCCGATCATCAGCCACGCTTCGGGGCGCAGCACCGCAAGATGGTCGCAGATCGTCTTGGCATTGGACGGGCCGACGCCGATGTTGACGAGGGTGATGCCGGTGCCGTCCTCGGCAATGAGATGATAGGCTGGCATCTGGTGCCGCCGCCATGCGCTGGTATCGGCGAGCGCGGCTTCGACATCGTCGCCCGCGTGGAGCAGCACCCCGCCCGCGCCCGAGACGGCGGTATAGCGTGAACCCTCGCCAAGCTGGCTGAACGCCCAGCGGACGAATTCGTCGACATAGCGGTGGTAATTGGTGAACAGCACGTAGCGCTGGACATGCTCGGGCGGGGTGCCGGTGTAGTGGCGCAGGCGGGCAAGCGAGAAATCGGTGCGAAGCCCGTCGAACAAAGCGAGCGGCCGGATGCCGGTCGTGACCGCGTACAGGCCGTCGGCGATCTCGTCGCCGATGTGGGCGAGTTCGGTTGCCGGGAAATGCCGCGCGAGATCAATCGCGGAAATCTCATCGAGGCTGAGCGCGTGGCCGGGATCGATCACGTACGGGAAGGGGATTTCCTGGCGACCGGGGACCGCCTCGACCGTGACGTCATAATCTTCGATCAGCAAAGTGAGCTGTTCGGTCAGATAATCGGCGAAGATCGCGGGTTTGGTCACGCTGATCGCATAGTCGCCCTCGCTCACCAGCCGCCCGAACGAGCGCATCGGGGCGGGCCGGTCGCTGCCGCCGCGATACTGCAGCCGGATTTCGGGATAGGCAAAGCTGCCGTCGCGGCGCGTCTCCGGCGGGGGCGGCGTGCCGGTGGTAATGTAGGTGGTGAGCGCGCTCTGGAGGCGCTCGACCGAGGCGCGATAGAGCCGATCGAGTTCGGCGACGATGTCGGATGCTTGCGTCATCCTTAGCGGCTAATGCCGGATCGTTACGCGCGCAAGACCATGTGGGCGCGCGGGTTGCACGCGCCCACTGGAGATTCAGGACTTCTTGGTGCCCTTGGCAGGCGTTTCGTCCTTGGCGAGCAGCTTGCTCGCACCGAACGCTGCACCGGCAACGGCGGCGGCTGCCCCGGCGGCAATGCCGGCTGCGGCGAGCGGGTTCGCCTTGACCGCATCGACGGTCGCGGTGATCGCTTCGGTCACGGCGTCTTGCGCCTGCTCGAACAGGCTCTGTTCGCCGGTGACCTTCTTCACCTCGTGGGTGACGTCCTTGGCGATATCCTTGGCGGCATCGGCTACGTCGGTCATGATCGGCTCCTTTTCGAAATGGGCGTTACGATCAAGCAACGAAGCGCGGGGGCGGAGAGTTCCGCGCCCGCCACTCCGTTCATCGCGCGTCAGATTTCGCTGAGCAGATGTTCGGCCGACGAAACCTCGAACGCGCCCGGTGCCTCGACGTTGAGCTGCTCGACCACGCCGTCATTGACGAGCATCGAATACCGCTGGCTGCGCTCGCCCATGCCGAATTTGGAGCCGTCGAAGGTCAGGCCGACCGCGCGGGCGAATTCGGCATTGCCGTCGGCCAGCATCGTGATGTCGCCAGCGTCGCTGGCCTTGCCCCACGCGCCCATAACGAACGCATCGTTGACCGAGGTGAACGCGATTTCGTCCACGCCCTTGGCCTTCAGCGCCTCGGCATTGTCGACGAAGCCGGGCAGGTGACGCGCCGAGCAGGTCGGGGTGAACGCGCCGGGGACCGCGACGAGCGCGACCTTGCGGCCCTTGAAGAACTCGTCCGAGCTGACCTGATCCGGGCCGTTCGGCGTGGCTTTGGTCAGGGTGACGGTGGGGATGCGGTCGCCGACGCTGATCGTCATGTGGGAATCTCCTATTGGCCATATGAAGTGTTTGGCGAGCGCTACGTCGTGCAACCGGCCGCGAATTTCAAGCGTGGCGGTCGGCGGGCAGGGCGCTTATGGATCATGCGGATGGACACTGCGCGTTATCTTACCGGTCAGTTTCTGCTGGCGATGCCCGGCATCGGCGATCCGCGTTTCGACCGCGCGGTGATCGCGATGTGCGCGCACGATGCCGACGGCGCGCTCGGCATCGGGATCGGCACGGCGATCGAGGGCCTGGGGCTGCACGACGTGCTGCGCCAGCTTGAAATCGATCCCGGCGTCGCCCCCGATGCGCCGGTGCATTTCGGTGGCCCGGTCGAGCCGCGTCGTGGCTTCGTGCTGCATGGGCTCGACTGGGGCGGGCAGGATACGGTCGCCGTGGTCGGCCCGGACGGCCCGCTCTGGGCTTTGTCGAGCACGATCGACGTGCTGCGCGCGATCTCGGCGGGCACGGGGCCCCGGCAGTGGCTGGTGGCTTTGGGTTATGCCGGGTGGGGCGAGGGGCAGCTCGATGGGGAACTGACGCGACACGGCTGGTTCAATACGGCGGGCGATACCGCTTTGCTGTATCAGACCGACGCCGCCGAGCGCTGGGCCAACGCCTTCGCCAGCGCCGGGATCGACCCGCGCCTGTTGGTGGCAGGGGCGGGGCGGGCGTGAGCGGGCGGGGTTACGACTTTGCCGCCCGCCGCGCCTTCAGTGCGTCGGGTGACGGGATAATCGACGAGAGATCGGCGATGATTTCGTCGGCATCGTTGTAAAGCGCTGCGGGAAGCCCCGGTTCGCCGCGATTGCCGGTTAGCACCAGCGCACCAAACATGCCGCCCGCTGGCACGGCGGTGAGGACGAAGCCCTGGTGTCCCCGGGACTTCGCGGTCAGCGCGGCGTGCAGCAAATAGCCTTCGAAGACAGCCTGAAAATTGCCGAATTGCAGGAAAGTGTCGTATTTGCGCGGTTTGCCATCCTTCGGCTTGATGGTCAGCGCGATCGTGGATTTTTTGACGTTCCAGACGTTTTTCGACAGCGCTTCATAGGCGCTCGCCGGGACCGCATTGCGGACGAGGTAGAACAGCGTCTTGTTGTCGCTGTCCTTGTCGAGCAACGCTGCTTTCGTCGTTGCGATCCGGTCCGCCCATAATTGGGCGGGATCGCGCGACAAGCCGCCGATCCGTTCGTCGGCGCTTGCACCGGCGAGCAGCCGCCGCGTCACCTCTACCACCATCCCGAACGACGGGGCGATCCATTGTGAACGGGCCGCGAACAGGCGCCGCGCGCCTTTGATGTCACCGCCATCCGCCATGTCGATGACATGATAGAGATCGATCAACTCAACGAATTCGGCGGCATTGGTTTCGGGTTTGCCCTCGCTGCGGCGTTGGTCGAAATTGGCCTGCGCTTCGCGCGCACGCTGCTGGCCGAGCTCGCGATTTCCGGCGAGCGCGTTGGCCACGGCCGCTTCCGCAAGGGCCACCGAGTTCTTTTGGTCATTTAAGACACTAAGAAAATCGAGCTTGGCCTCCCGAAGAGTCGCTGCTTCCCTAAGCCGACCGATTTCTTCCAGGCGGGCGGCCTCGCTGCTCGCGAGCAACGCGGTGCTGCGCGTCATCCAGCCATAATATTGCGCCTCGGCGGGCGTCCCGGTTTGCACCATCTGGCTGTATTGATTGCCGGACAGCGCCAGAAACGAGTGTTTCGCCAGCCCGGCGTTACGGATCGTCATGTCGCGCGCCTCGGCAATCTTGCCTTGGCGGAACAGCGCCGCCGCGCGGATCAGGTCGAAGGCGCGCCCGCGCGAGCGCGCAAAGTACGGATCGGCCATCAGACCCGCCGCTTCCGCTTCCTTTTGCGCCAGATCGGCATCGGCAATGGCGGAGGCAAAGTCCTTTGCTTCGATCTGGTGGATCGCGCGCGCCATGATCAGGCCGACGCGGCGCGACGGATTGCCTTCCCGTTTCTCGCCCGTCAGCAATTCGCTGCACACCGTGACGCCCTCGGCCCCGAACTTGCGCTTGGAGGCGTCGGCCGCCTCAGGTGGAGGCGCAAACAACCCGAGCAGCGTGACGGCGCCGAGAAGGCGTGCCGCCGTTTCGCCGCCCGTGACGTTGTTGGGTTCGCCATCGCACTGAACGTAGCGCGAGCCTTCGGCAGCCTTTTTTTCAGGCGTCGTACTGGCGGTCTGGGCGGCTGCCGCCAAGGGTAGAAGGAGCGCGCTCGCACCAAGCAAGACACGGCTGGCAACAGATGCGATGTTCATGGAATCCCCCCGAATTTCGCAGCCGTCGGTGCCAGCGCTTGGCGGGCCTGTCAATTACGTCATCACAGCGTCGTTTGTAACACATATAAAGACATCTTTATATTTGATTTGGAGGTCAAGGCAGGGTAGGGGGCGCGCATCAATCATACCGGAGATACCCGCGTGGCCACCGTTCTCGACCGCAAGACCGACTATGTCGTTGCCGACATTTCCCTCGACGACTTCGGTCGCAAGGAAATCAACATCGCCGAGACCGAGATGCCGGGCCTGATGGCGCTGCGCGAGGAATTCGGCGCGTCGCAGCCGCTGAAGGGCGCGCGCATCACCGGTTCGCTCCACATGACGATCCAGACTGCGGTGCTGATCGAGACGCTGACCGCGCTCGGCGCGCAAGTGCGTTGGGCAACCTGCAACATCTTCTCGACGCAGGACCATGCCGCCGCCGCGATCGCCGCGACCGGTGTTCCCGTGTTCGCGATCAAGGGTGAGAGCCTGGCCGATTATTGGGACTATGTCGGCGATATCTTCAACTG
>JAIXZV010000087.1 GCA_027489365.1 Sphingomonadales bacterium | reverse complement strand
GGCGGCGTCCGCAGCCAATAGACCCCGCGCCCGAGCGCGCGCTGCGGGGTCGAAGCATTGACATAGGTCTGCGTGTCGATCGCGCCGCCGGTGAGCGTGCCCTTGACCACAGCCGAGGCATTGCTGAGCGTGGCGATCAGCGACACGACCGGCACGGGCGCGCCGAGCGGAGTCTCGATCCGCACCCACGCCTGCACCCAGCTCCCCGCCGCCGCTTGCACAGGCGTCAAGGCGAGCGCCGGAAACGTCAGCGTCGATTGCTGCCACGCCGCGGCCGCGTCGCCATTGTTGATCGTGATGATCTGGCGATTGTAGGTTGCGTTGGTCGCGTCCTTCGACGCCACTTGCGCGACCGTGCCCGAGGCGCGCGTCATGCGCAGGCTGTAGCCGGTCGCGACCGAACCGGTGCTCTGCCCGCCAACTTTCGTGCCCGTCGTGCCCGTCAGACCATAGGTGCCGCTGGGCCACAGATTGCTGTTGGCGGGGGTCTGGTCGAACGTCGAGCCGCTCGCGACCATCGATTGCAGCAACGGGATGAGGTAGTTTTGCGAGACCAGCTCGACGCCCGCCGAGTTAAGGTGCGTGCCGTTCTGGCTCGACCCCGTCGCCGAGCCTTCCATGAAATAGAGCGGGTTGGGCAGATAGGTCGATCCCGGCGCGAGCAGCGCGGCGTAAGGATCATAGACCTTCACCCCGGCCCGTCCGGCCTGTGCCCTGATCCACTCGTTGACCTGCTGTGCCACAAGGCTCTGCGCCTGGCCGAAGAACGCATCGTTGCGCGGATAATAGGTCGGCAGGATTACCCACACGCCGCGCGCGGTCGCCTGCGTGATAATCGTGTCGAGCCCCGCGATGATGTAATCGGCCTTCGACGGCCCCTTGCTATCGTCACCGGTCGCGATCGAGTTGGTGCCTGCCGATACCCACAGGATCGCGGGCGCGCGTGAAAGCGTGTAAGCGAGCCTCGCGTTGATCCCTGGGAACGCGTTTCCGGACACCAGATGGTCACCCGGCACGCCCTGGTTGCCGCCGTTGACATACCCGACGCTGCTGACCGCGCCCCAGGGTGTTCCAGCAAGGTAGAGGCTATCGAAGGTGAAGCGCGGGTCGGCTTCCCAGGCCGCTTCGACCAGGCCCTTCTCATAAGCCGTGACGGCAGTGGCAGATGCGAAGCCGTTGAACCCTGCGTGGCTGTCGCCGAACGCCATGAGCTTCGCACCGTTCGCGAGCGGCAAGGCGGGCGGCGCGATCGGCGTGGCGGGCAACTGCGCGGGAGCGGTCCCGCCGGCATAGACCGACGGCGTGGTACCGGTGACCTGGGCGGCAACCGGCGACATCGATAGCGCCGCGATCAGCGCGGCGGCGATCGCCGGGATCAAACGCCGCATCATGGTACGCGCGCCAGGGTGACGTTGCAGCCGGTCGTGCCGCTCACCGTGGCATCGACGATCGCGCTGGAGGCGAGCGAAACGAGCGTTCCACCCGTGCTATCTGCCGACGTCTTGGTCAGCATCGTCAACATTGTGGCGCCATCCGGCCCGCGATAGCGCACCGTCACCGTCCCGTACGTGGCGCACGACTGCGACACGACGTAGCTGCCGCCATAAGTGGTCGCCGCCGTCGCAGGCGCGTTGGCGGTCACCAGCGCGAAGGTTTCCTGTTTGCCGTTGGTCGCGACCGCGAGCGGATTAGCGGCCGTGCCCTTCTCGATTCCGCTCGAATCGGTAAGCACGGCTGCCCCCGACGGCACATTCGAGCCGCCGGCATTTTTGACCTGTGGCAGGGTCACTGTCTGACCGTAAGCAGCGGTGGCCGTAAGCGCGAGCAGGATCGCGCACGCTCGATGGAGCATGTTCATGGGCATTCCTTCGTCAAGATGGAGAATTTCGGAGCCGCAGCGGGCCATGACGGTATGACCCCGGCCGGTGCGATGATCAGCGGGTCTCGGCGATCGGCGACGGTTCGACCACGCTCTCGACCGCGATGCCGTCTGCGATCAGCGCTTCGGCATCCTGATGCACTTTGGCGAGGCGGGTGCTGTTGCCGGTGAGAAGGTCGAAGTCGGCTTGGGAGACGGCAACCATGCCGGGAGTGACACCGGATCCGTCATCGATCGCGGGAGCGTGATCGGATCCGGGCAGACCGGGATCTCGGACCGGACACGGAGCGGGCCCGGGCACGCGGTGAGCAGCGGCATAAGCAAGGCCAGCGCGCCGACCTTCAGCATAATAGTCCTTGGCGTCTTCATTCGATTTCCCCGCGATGATTGCCGATTTTGCCGCCGGCGCATGGTTGACCTCGATCTGCGCGGCCGTTGCGGCCTTGCGGCCAGTCTTCACCGCCGCAATCGTCGTCTTTCGGCCGTCGAGCAGATGCCATTGGTACAGGTTCAATCCGACCGAGAGCGCGAGCAATGCGGCGAGCAGATGCGCAGGCGTTGCCGTTGCCCAACGCCAGCTATCCTTCGCCTTGCCTCCGGCCGCGAGCGCTAGACGGCCGAGCTGTGCCACGATCCAGGCGATCATGGCCGGACCTCTTCATCTTCCTCGCCGCCGCTGAGCTCGGCCTCCATCGCACCGGCCTTGCCCTTGAAGGCCGATTTGCCGAGCGCCCAGCCGAGCGACACAAGCACTAGGCCGATCAGCACCAGGACACCGTACAGCGAATAGGCAAGCGGCCAGGGATTGCCGATCGAGCGTTCGGCGACGAGCGTCGCCAGGCGCCAGGCGAACGCCGTGACCGCCACGCCACCGCCCGATAAAAGCACCATCGCGAGCAGCTTGCGCCAGTCACGCGGCGGCCAGTTCGGAAGAATCATGCCGCTTTCCTTTTGTTGAACGCCTTGGCGAGCCGATCGTCGTAGCGGTTCACGCGATACGCCGTGCCGTTGTAGCCGAGCGCGAAGGCCGCCCAGTCGCCGCGGCGAAGCGCGGGGACGAGCCCCTTGCTCTCTACGAAGCGCGCAAAATGCTGAAGCTGGCGGTCCTCGCCCTGCGCCTCCGCCAGGGCGAACGCGAACGGATCGCGCTCACCGCAAGCGCGGTAGTTTTCGCCCAGTACCTGGAACGCGCCGTAGCTCGCGCTCGCGAACCCCGCGTCGACGTCGAGGCCAATCGCGTCGAGGAGCTGGCCGTAGCGGAGCAGCTGGCTGCCCGGATACCGGCTCGGGTCCCAGGCACGATAGCTGACACGCGGATGCGAAGCGTCGAAGCGGCGCCCAGTCGAGCGACTGAAGCGATGCGGTTCGAACAGGATCGTTGGCCGTCCGTCGATGAATGGCGAACCGCTCGCCTCCACATCGCGAACCGCCCAAACCGCGGCCGGATCGACCGACCAGCTCGCCGCGACCATCGTAACGTCGTTCGGCGATATTCGGCGATCGGGCGGGTCGGTCATCGCGGCGAGCAAGGCGGCACGCGTTGCCGGGCCGTAATCGCCATCGATGCGAATCGAATAGCCACACGAAACCAGCCGCGTCTGCAGGGCAGCGACGTCCATCTTACACCTCGATGTTGATTTCAGCAGCGCGCGGTCGGACGCGCGCCGGTCATTTGAACAGGCTGGCGATGCCAGTGGCGATCGCGCCGACCTTGGCGCCCAGGAACGCTGCGATCATCGAGACCCCGATCAGGATGCCAGCGCCGCGGTTCTTGAGCGCGGCGAGGTCTTCCTTGTCCTTGATCTGATCGATGCGGATCTCGCTTACGTCTTTTCCCATGCGCTCGAGCAGCGTCTCGATCCGCGTAAGACGCTCAACTTCAGTTCCTGTGGACATGGGCAATTCCGATCAGCGATTGAAACGGCGGGGCGGCATCAGGCTGCGCCATTCCGGATGGGTTTATTGAAATCACCGCGGGTCATGCCGAAATCCGCATCTTCACGGCCAGCATCGCGATTGCGCGCGGCTTTTCGGCGTGGCGCTCGGTATACTCCCGCTCCGCCGCGTCAAAACCGCGCACCTCCCACTGAAGTGCGTCGTTCTCCCCCAAAGTCACCTCGGGCGGATACCAACGGTGCCCCTCGATACCGACCAACAGCCACGGCGTTTGCATCTCGTCGCCTGTCACATCGCGATCGAAGGGGACAACGGGCGTGTATGCGTCGAGTGCCGCGTTAAGCTCGGCGTCACTGCCGGTGCCGTCTTTCAGGCGGCTATAGATTTCGGAAAGCGTCATGCGCCGAATCCCTGAAATTGCGTGCTCCGCACCAGATTGATATTCATTAGGAACGCGCTTGGTGCCGTGAACGGGTGGTAGGCGTCGCCAAAGCGCGCCGAGGCCGGGATGCCCGTTGTCCCCGCTTCCATCGCGGCCAGATCGCCAGCCGCTGGTGTCCAGTTGATCGGTGCGAGTTGTGCGCGCGCACGACCCGCTGCATCCGTTGCGTTGAGGTCGACATAGCGCCCGTCGAGGCGGTGCCCGGTCAGCCATGCCGGTGCGGGCTGGAGCGGATAGCCCCCCGTCGAAGGGGAGAGGCCGGACAGCAGGATTACATCCTTGGGGTCGAGATTGGCTGTAACCGCTTCGATCAATGCCTGCTGATTGGTACGGCCATCGCCGGGGGTCGGGTTCGTGTACGTCCCGAATCCGTTGACGCTGTTCATGAGAATGCAGCGCTTCGTGCCCTTCGTCTCGCGGTAATGCTTCGGGACAAGCCGCGAGCCAGCGGGGCAGTCGGTAGCAATGCCGCGCGGGTCAGCCGCCAGCCGAACGAACGTCGTGCTGTTCGCGGCCGGGATAAAACCAGACCATGCCGACACGACCAGCTTGCCGAGCACGCCGCGCAGATAGAAAGCGTTCTCCCAATCCGGATTTGCCAGCGCG
>JAIXZV010000131.1 GCA_027489365.1 Sphingomonadales bacterium | reverse complement strand
GCGGATCGACCTTGCCCTTCTTGGCTTTCTCGTTGAGATCGACGCAGAATTGCTTGAGCGCGCTCTCGTTCTTGCCCTTCTCGCCAGCTTTCTGAGGCTTCTCTTCCTCGGTGCCCTTTGGCGTCGCGGCTTCGGGGGCGGCGGCACCCTTGCCGACGCCGTGGCTGATGAAGCTGACGGCATCGAGGCGGCTCATGTCCTGCTGCTGCAGGAAATAGACGGCATAGCTCTCGCGCTCGCTGAACAAGGCGACGAGCACGTTGGCACCGGTCACTTCGTCACGGCCCGACGATTGCACATGGAGGATCGCGCGCTGGACGACGCGCTGGAAACCGCTGGTGGGGGAGGGGTCGGTGGCGGCATCGACCTTCAGCGCCTCCAGCTCGGTATCGAGATAATGGCGGACCGTTGCGGTCAGCTCGGCGGTGTCGACCCCGCACGATTCCATCACCTTCGAGGCATGTTCATCGTTGATCAGCGCGAACAGCAGATGTTCGAGCGTCGCATATTCGTGACGGCGGGAGGACGCCGCTTCAAGCGCCTTGTGAAGCGTGGTTTCCAGCGCGGAGGCGAAGGATGGCATCGGTTCTTTACTCCATGCGGGTCGCTTGGGACGCGCGACCCTTTGCGCCTATGTCGGAAGGCGAGTCCGGTGTGACAAGCACTTGAAAACCGCATCCGGATTTCCTGGCGACCGGATGCGTCCTCGTCATGACTTGAACAGATCGTGCGCGGAGGCGCGGTGGGTGACCGCCGTCTCCATTTTTCGGCGGGTCCGCGCGATCTCATCCTCCAGCGCCGTGATCCGCGCTTCCAGTTCCCTGACCGACAACGGATCAAGGTCCTGCGCGATCAGCGCAGCGAGCGGATCGCCCGCTTTTTTCGGGAGAAACTCGTCGAGGTCCATGGACACGATCGTTGACCCGACGCGGCCCCATGTCAATAAGGCGCCCTACATAGTGACAGGTAAAACGAGGCGCGCGACCGATGGACGGAATAGCCGAGACGATGCGCGCGATCGATCCCACGGAGCCAGGCGGGCCGGAGGTGCTGCGCGTGGTGGAACGCCCCGTTCCGACGCTGCAACCCGGCGAAGTGCTGATCCGCGTCGCCGCGGCGGGGGTCAACCGGCCCGACGTGCTGCAACGCAAGGGCGGCTATGCCCCGCCGCCGGGCGCGCCGTCGATTCCCGGGCTGGAAGTGGCGGGCATCGTCGTCGCGCAGCATGAGGATCTGGCGATCGACATGACCGGGCAGCCGGTATGCGCTCTGCTCGGCGGCGGAGGCTATGCCGAATATGTCGCGGTGGCGGCGGGGCAAGTGCTGCCGGTGCCGCACGCGCTGTCGATGATCGAGGCGGCGGCACTGCCCGAAACGCTGTTCACCGTGTGGACCAATTTGTTCGAACGCGCCTATGCGACCGAGGGCGACACCGTGCTGGTGCATGGCGGCACCAGCGGGATCGGCACGATGGCGATCGCGTTGGGGCGGATCTTTGGGCTGACCGTAATCGTGACGGCGGGGTCGGACGAGAAATGCGCAGCGGCGCTCGCCCTCGGCGCGGCGCATGCGATCAATTACAAGACCGAGGATTTCGTGGCGCGGGTCAAGGAGATCACCGGCGGTGAGGGCTGCGCAGCGGTGCTCGACATGGTCGGCGGGGATTATGTGCCGCGCAATCTGCAATGCCTGGCCGATGACGGACGGCACGTGTCGATCGCAGTGCAGGGCGGGCTTATGGCGACGATCCCGATCTTCGAGGTCATGCGCCGCCGCCTGACGCTGACCGGATCGACGCTTCGCCCGCGCGACGCCGCGTTCAAATCGATGGTCGCCGATGAACTCCACCGGATGGTGTGGCCGCATGTCGAGGCGGGGCGGCTGAAGCCAGTGATCGACCGCACCTTCCCGCTGGAAGAAGCCCCCGCCGCGCACGCGCGGATGGAAGCGGGCGATCATGTCGGGAAAATCGTGCTGACGCTATAGGGGCGGCAGGCCCTTAAAGTCACATAGAGTCGCACCATCGACGGGGTTGTCGCGCGTATGGGCCGGACCTGCTTGGCGGGGCGCGGTTTGGAAGGTGAGAAAGAGCCGATCCGTGAGTATCGCAGATGTCGGCGATGTAGGACAGGCCGTTAACGACCCACACTCGGACTTTCAGGCTGGCGATCCGGGCTCCCAATAACGGCCATTCGTTAAGTGCGATCTTTCCCGTTCTCCGTCTCCGATTGGCCGTTTTGGGAAAGAGCAATTGGTGACGTGACTCCCGTCTTTCATCCAGCGGAAACCAGAGACTGGCAGTTGCTGGTGCCAATCGAGAAGCGACTCCGTGTCAGTTTAACGGGATGCCATAAGCGTAGAAATTGTTGTCGCGTGTCCATCCGGCCCTTTCATAAAGGGACTGAGCGGTCGTGTTGGTGACAGCGGTAGAGAGCGAAAGCCGGGCTGCGCCGACGTTCCGGCCATACTCACATGCCCCATCCAGCAAGGCGCGTGCGGCCCCCATGCCGCGCGCGTCAGGGGAGACGAACAGGTCATTGAGGATGAACGTGCGCGCGAGCCTTGTTGAAGAGAATGAAGGAAATAGCTGC
>JAIXZV010000111.1 GCA_027489365.1 Sphingomonadales bacterium | reverse complement strand
GGAGCTGTTCCTTGCCGCTGACCGTCGCGCGGCCCTCGGCCTGCCATTTGGCGAAGCCGCCGTCGAGGATCGCGACGTCATGCGCGCCGAACGTGCGCAGCATGAACCACGCGCGCGCCGCCGTACGCAGCGGTGAATTGTCGTAGAGCACGATGCGGCTGCCGTCACCGAGACCGAGCGATTGCATCCGGCTGGCGAACTTTTCGGGGCGCGGCAGCATCGAGGGCAAATCCGACGAGGTATCGGCGATTTCGGCGAGATCCATGAAGACCGCGCCGGGAATGTGGGCGGCTTCATAGTCCGCCGCCGGATCACGCGATCCGTCGAGGATGTACGTTGCATCGACGATCCTGAGGTCATTCGCGCCCAGTTCGTTCGCGAGCCATTCCGTCGTCACTAGCGAGTCCATGCACCGTCTCCTTGTTTTATTCGTACCTAGCCACCCGAAGGACCTGCGTCGAGTGAGTCGAGAAAGGCCTTGGCCGAAGCGCGTAAGTCACGCTTCACGGCGTCGTCCATCTTCGCCCAGTTGCGATACGGCATGGCGAGGCGTTGGTTCCGTCCGAGCTTGGCTTCGTTGCGCGCGAGGAAATCCCAATAGAGCGCGTTGAACGGGCAAGCATCGGGGCCAATGCGCTGCTTCACGTCGTAGCGGCACGACCGGCAATAATCCGACATGCGGTCGATATAGGCGCCGCTCGCGGCATAGGGTTTGGAGGCGAGCAGCCCGCCATCGCCGAACTGGCTCATGCCGAGCGTATTGGGGAGTTCGACCCATTCATAGGCGTCGATGTAAACCTCAAGATACCATTCATGCACCTGACGCGGGTCCGCCCCGATCAGCAGCGCGAAATTGCCGGTGACCATCAGGCGCTGGATATGGTGGGCGTGGGCGAGGCTGAGCGTCTGGCCGATCGCTTGCGCCATGCAGTGCATGTCGGTTTCGCCGGTCCAGTAGAAAGCGGGCAGCGGTCGGTGCGCCTCCAGGAAATTGCGCGACGCATAGTCCGGCCCCTCGCGCCAGTAGATGCCGCGGACATATTCGCGCCAGCCGATGATCTGGCGGATAAAGCCTTCGGCGGCGTTGAGCGGGACTTTGCCCGCCGCGTAGCGTTCCGCCACGGCGCGGCAGAGGTCGAGCGGATCGAGCAGGCCGGAGTTTAGATATGGTGACAGGATCGAGTGCCACAGATGCGGCTCCCCGGTCAGCATCGCATCCTGATAATCGCCGAATTGCGCCAGCGCGTGATGGAGGAAGTGCACTTGCTGCGCGAGCGCATCGTCGCGGGTTACCGCCCAGGAGAAGCCGTCGAGCGTGCCGGGGTGATCGGCGAAGCGCGCGGCGACCAACGCCAGCACGTCGCGCGTGATCGCATCCGGCGCAAAGGCGAGCGGACGCGGCATGATCAGATCGGCCTTGGCGGGTTTGCGGTTGTCGTGGTCGAAATTCCATTGTCCGCCGATCGGTTGATCGCCGTCCATCAGCAGCCCGGTCTTGCGGCGCATGTCGCGGTAGAAGAATTCCATGCGCAGCGCCTTGCGACCCTCGGCCCAGGCGTCGAACTCGGCGTGGCTGGCGAGGAAGCGGTCGTCGGCGCGGATTTCTACGGGAATGCCGAACAGCGTTTGCCACGCCTCCAGCATGGCCTGCACGCGCCATTCGCCGGCTTCGGTGACGACGATCCGATCGGGGTTCAGCCGCTCGACCGCGCGGGCGATTTCGCCGGTGAAACTGCCGCTGTTTTCGGGATCGTCGAGCGCGACGTACTCGACCGTCCAGCCGTTCGCGCGCAGCAGCGCGGCGTGGTGGCGCATGGCGGAGAGGATATAGGCGATCTTCTGCTTGTGATGGCGGACATAGGTCGTCTCTTCGGCGACCTCCATCATCAGGATGCGGGAGGTGGCTCGCTCGGACCCGCGCAATGAGGAGAGCGTGAGCGAGAGTTGATCGCCAAGGATGGGGATGAGGGTCATCATATCACCCCCACCGTCACCCTGGACTTGTTCCGGGGTCCAAAGGGCGACACGCATAGCATCGGCTGTTCTTGCTGCACCGTGGACCCCGGAACAAGTCCGGGGTGACGAAATATCGGGCGGTGCCTATATCGTGTCCATGACTCCAAAATATCTTGGCCAGGCCAGCGCGCTGCCGACATCGCCTGAGCACGCAACGCTCGACTATGTCCCCAACCCGCGCCCCGGGCGGGCCTATCTCGTGCGCTTTGCGGTGCCCGAGTTCACGTCGCTGTGCCCCGTGACGGCGCAGCCCGATTTCGCGCATCTGGTGATCGATTACGCGCCCGCCGCGACGATCGTCGAGTCGAAGTCGCTCAAGCTGTTCCTTGGCAGTTTCCGCAACCATCAGGCGTTCCATGAGGATTGCACCGTCGGCATCGGCGAGCGGCTGTTTACCGAGATGCAGCCCTTGTGGCTGCGGATCGGCGGCTATTGGTATCCGCGTGGCGGCATTCCGATCGATGTGTTCTGGCAATCCGGCGCGCCGCCCGAGGGCCTGTGGCTGCCGCCGCAGGACGTGCCTGGCTATCGCGGGCGGGGCTGATCGTGTAAATCTGGTCTTCCTAGCGCAAGGTTGATCCGGATCAGTAGGATTCCCGCTGTTGCAACGCAGCATGATTGCAACCATATTGTCACTAGGCCGTTCGGATGAGGCAACAAGGGGCGTATCGCCTGATTTTACTCTGAGGATTGCGAGCATGGTGCATTTGGCGGATGTCGTAACCCCGATCGATCACCTCGCGTTGATCGGTAACTTCTTGCCCCGTAAATGCGGCCTTGCAACATATACTACCGACACCTTCACCGCGCTCAAAGGGCGGTTCCCCAATCTGACGATCGACGTCTATGCGATGGACGATCATCCCGGCCTGTATGATTATCCGCCCGAGGTGACGCGCAGCATTCCCGACCAGGATCGCGGTGCCTATCTCGATGCCGCGCGGGCGATCGAGGCGAGCGGTGCGCAGGCGGTGTGGCTGCAGCACGAATATGGCATTTTCGGCGGGGCGGCGGGCGAGCATATCCTTGCGTTGCTCGATCGCGTGTCGATCCCGGTGATCGTCACGCTGCACACCGTGCTCGAAAAGCCCGATGCCGATCAGCGCCGCGTGATGGAGGGCCTGCTGCGCCGCTGCGCGCGCGTGATCGTCATGGCGGAGCGCGGGCGCGAGATACTGGAGCGCGTGTACGGCGCGAGCGGGCGGAACATCGTGATGATCCCGCACGGCGTGCCCGACCGTGCGTTCGTCGATCCGGATTCGCTGAAGAGCCGGTTCGGCTGGGACGGGCGCAAGGTCGTGCTGACCTTCGGCCTGCTCGCGCCGGGCAAGGGCATCGAAGTGATGATCGAGGCACTTCCGGCGATCGTCGCGCAGAATCCCAACGTGCTGTATGCGGTGCTGGGGGCGACGCATCCCAACCTCGTCAAGCATGAGGGCGAGAAGTATCGCGACGGCTTGAAGTCGCTCGCTGCCGATCTGGGTGTGGGCGAGAACGTCGCCTTCATCGACGCCTTTCTCGAACACGATGAGCTGATCGATTATCTGCAGGCAGCGGATATCTATGCCACGCCCTATCTCAATCCGGCGCAGATCACCTCGGGCACGCTCAGCTATGCGGTCGGGGTCGGCAAGGCGGTGGTTTCGACGCCGTACGTCCATGCCACCGAAATCTTGGGCGACGGGCATGGCGTGCTGGTCGATTTCGGCGATTCCGCGGCATTCGCGCGCGAGATCAACGCGCTGCTCGGCAGCGACCGCAACCGCCTGAAATTGTCGGAGCGCGCCTATGCGCGCGGTCGTACGATGATCTGGCCGCGCCTGGCCGAGGTGGCGATGCGCGAGATCGTGCAGATGATCGCCGCCAAGCCGCGCCGTCTGCCAACCAGCAGCCTTGCCACGATTCCGTTGAAGCCGGATTTCTCAGCGGTCGAACGGATGAGTGATGCCACCGGCATGTTGCAGCATTCGATCTATTCGGTTCCCGATCGCCGCCACGGCTATTGCATCGACGACAATGCGCGGGCGCTGATGTTGGTCAGCCAGATGCCGGACATGGATGCCGCGCTGCGCGATGGGTGGATGACGATCTATGCGTCGTTCGTGCAATATGCGTGGAACCCGGAGGCGCGGCGCTTCCGCAATTTCATGAATTTCGACCGGACGTGGTGCGAGGACACGGGTTCGGAAGATTCGAACGGACGCACGTTATGGGCGCTGGGCGTCACCGCGCGCGACGCGCAACTGGCGAAGCATCGGCAATGGGCGCTGTCGATGTTCGATATGACGGCGTCGCTCGCGCTCGAACTCGGTTCGCCGCGCGCGCACGCCTTTGCGATGCTGGGGGCGGCCGCGATCCTCGATGCCTATCCCAGCCATACGCTCGCGCGCACGATATTGTCGCGCTTCGGCGATGAATTGTGCGGCTTGCTCGAAGAGGCGCGGCGGCCCGAATGGGAATGGTTCGAGATCGTGCTGGCGTATGACAATGCGCGCCTGCCCGAGGCGTTGATCCGCGCGGGCACCGCGCTTGGCCGCGATGATCTGGTCCAGTGCGGCATTACGACGCTCGACTGGATCGTCGGCAAGCAGACCTCGCCCGACGGTCGCTTCCGCGCGATCGGCAGCGAGAGCTTCGGTCGCGTCTATGCCGAACCGCTGCAATTCGACCAGCAGCCGCTCGAAGCGCAGGCGACGATCGACGCGTGCAGCGCAGCGTTCGACGCGTCGAAGGATTTGCGCTGGGTCGAGGAAGCGGGCCGCGCCTATCGCTGGTATCTCGGCCATAACGATCTCGATCTGCCGCTTGCGACGGCGCAGGATGGCGGCTGCTTCGACGGCTTGATGCCCAACGGTCTGAACCGAAATCAGGGCGCCGAGTCGATTCTGGCGCTGCAATTGGCCGGTTGCGCGATTTCGGGGCTGGCAAAGCGGGCAGAAAGCGTGGCAGGACCGGTCAGCGCCGTCGCGTAGCCTCGCTCGTGACGCCGCCAAGGCGTTACGCGAGGCTGTGTTGTGATCGAGCTGTTCGAACATGCGTTGAGATTGTATGCCGACCCGTCGCGGGTCGTGGTGCGACCGTTCCACCTCGCCTGGGGTGGTAATGGCGGCCACCGGACCGAGCGGATCGTCAGCGCGGTCATGGCGCTGGATACCGCCGAGACCCGCGCCGAGCTCGAATTGGTGCTCAAGGATTTCGAGGCGCGGCACTGGCAGACGCGCCGTGTGTTCATGACGCGCTATGATGAGATCGAGCAGATGCTCGGGCTCGACGGCACCGAGATCGGCGATGAGAAGCGCCAGTTAATCGGTGCCTATTTCTGTCACGAGTATAGCTATGCCGCGGCCGCGCTGATGAACCCCAGCGCCGTGCCGCATTTCGACCAGTCCGGAATGCCCGCGGGATCGCAGCGTATTCTGATGAGCCTGCGCGCGGTGGGCGAGGGGCATATCTCCTCGGTTGCGTTCCGCGAGGGCATCATCGCCGACGGCAATCAGTTGAAGCTGGCGCCCGAACCGCCGTTCGCGACCGCGACCGATGCGGCCGGCCTTGATGAAAAGACGATGCCGGAGGGGCCGATCACGGTCTATCGCCACCGCGATTCGACGCTGTCGGGCACGGTGATCTTCCCGATCACGGCGGCGCAATCGAAGGGGCTGGAGGATCTCCGCCTCGTGCAGTTCCATCATGACGATGGGTCGCTCGAATGGCTCGGCACCTACACCGCCTATAACGGATCGACGATCCAGTCCGAGCTGCTGCGCACCCGCGATTTCCGCGCGTTCGATCTGGTGCCGATGACCGGCCCCGCCGCGCGCAACAAGGGCATGGCGCTGTTCCCGCGCAAGGTGGGCGGGCAATATTTGATGATCGGGCGGCAGGACGGCGAAAACCTGTTCCTGCTCAAATCCGATTCGCTGACGCATTGGGACGAAGGGCAGAAATTGCTGACGCCGGTGTTCCCGTGGGAGCTGGTGCAGATCGGCAATTGCGGGCCCCCGATCGAGCTCGACGAAGGGTGGCTTTTGCTGACCCACGGCGTGGGTGCGATGCGGAAGTATGCGATCGGCGCGGTGTTGCTCGACAAGAACGACCCGTCGAAGGTGCTCGGGCGCACGAAGGAGCCGATCCTGGCGGCGGCGGATCAGGACCGCGAAGGCTATGTCCCGAACGTGGTCTACACCTGCGGCGCGATGCGGCACGGCGATGCGCTGTTCGTGCCGTACGGCGTGGCGGACAGTTCGGTGGCGTTTGCGTTCATTCCGATCAGCGGGTTGTTGGCGGCGATGTGAGGACGGGCGCAGGGGCGTCGCCCCGGCGAAAGCCGGGGGACGGCCCCGGTGCGCGAGAGCGCAGCGCCCGGCCCGGTCGGCGGGCAAGCGCAGCGCGACCCGTCCGACGTCACGACGGCGGCTTTGCCGTCGGCGCGGCCTGCGACGAAGGCCTTACTCGAAGGTCTGGACGACCTCGATCAGGCCAACGATGGCAGCGTTGAAATTGGGCAGGTCCTCGGCGGGAATCCAATATTCGCGGTGCGCCCGTCCCCCCGCTTCCTCCACGCGGTAGGCATCGAGATACTCTTTGCGAACCGCGAAACGCGTGACAGACCCTGCTCCGCTGTCGCGTACGTTCCAATCCCGCGCGATCTTTACGGCATAGGCTTCCGTAGTGACCGGATAAAAGATCGGTTGATCGGGAAGGCGTGGCGGAAATTCGTTCATTCCGCTTTCTTCGATCAACCGTAGCTCGGCAGGGCCAACGGGCCGCCAAAGCGTGACTGTTTCCTCTGCCATCAGCGCACCGCCGCCACCGCGCGGCGGTATAGCAGCGCCGCCAGCCCCAGAAACAGCACCGTTCCGCCGATCAGCGCCGGAGTCTCATACCCCTTGCCGATCAAGGCGAGGGGCGCGTCGCTGTTGGTGGCGTAGACGATCACTGCGAACGCCACGCCCCACAGGCTTTCGCCGACGATCAGGCCGGTGGCGGTGAGCGTGCCCATGCGTTCGGCTAGGTCTGGATTGGCGCTGCGCTGCGCCCAGCGATTGTAGAACCAGCCGATGACCGAGCCGAGCACGGTCGGCAGGATCACTGACATCGGCAGATAGATGCCGAGCGCGACGCCGAGCGGGGGCAGGCGCAACAGCTTCAGCTTGCCGAGCAGTTCGTCGAGCGCGATCAGCACCACCCCGGCGAGCGCGCCATATTCGAGCATCGGCCAGTTGGCATTGCCCGACAGCACGCCCTTGGCGAGCGCCGAGATCAGCCCGGCTTGTGGTGCTGCGAGCGCGTTGGGGCCAGCGCCGGGAACGCCGACAAAGCCGATCCCGCTGTTGAGCACGTTGAGCACCGGCGGGATGATGAGCGAGCCGAACACCACGCCGATCAGGAGCGCGACCTGCTGCTTCCACGGCGTCGCACCGACCAATTGGCCGGTTTTCAGATCCTGCAAATTGTCGTTCGAGATTGTCGCGACGCCGAACACGATGCCCGTGACGATCAGCGCATAGGCGATCAGCGCGGTGGTGGTGTCTGCACCCGGATTCTGACCGAACAATCCGACCAGCATCAGCGCGGAGCCCAGCACCGAGAGGATGCCGATGCCCGACACCGGCGAATTCGACGCGCCGATCAGCCCGGCCATATAGCCGCAGACGGCGGCGATCATGAGCCCGGCGACGAGGATGAAGACGAGTGCGCCTGCGATCAGCAGCAGCGCCGAGGTCGCGAGCGCGCCGCTTGCAATCACATCCCACAACAGCCACGCGATCGGCAGCAGCGTCAGCAGCGATCCGCCCGCGACCCAGGCGATCGGGATGTCGCGTTCCTCAAGCGCCAGCGTCTCGCCCGCGCCGCGTGCCGCGCTCGCCAGCAGCGCCGAGCGCACGCCGCCGATGACGGGCCCGGCGATCTTGAGCAGCGTCCAGATCGCCGAAATGCCGATCAGCCCGGCCCCGAAGAAGCGCACGTCGTTCTTCCAGATCGTCGTCACCCAGGCGGCGATATCCCCCGGCATTGGATGCGCAGCGGTCATCACCGGCACCAGAATGAACCAGCCGATCACCACGCCCAGCGCCATCGCCGCGCCGACCGAAATGCCGACGAGATGCCCGACGCCAAGCAAGGCGAAAGACAGGCTGCCCGAAATGCCGGTCGCGCCTGCGCCGACGCGGAAGGAGGCGGCGGCGGTGTCGGTGACGATCTTGGTCTGGGTGAAGATCGCGAATCCCGCCGAGGCGATGCTGTTCCATACCAGCGTCAGCAGACCCTGCTTCGATTCCTCCGCCCCGCGCCCACCGTCTTCGCCGCGCGAGCCTGCACCGATCTGCAGCACCTCGGCGGCCGCGACGCCTTCGGGATACGGCAGGTCGCTATCCACCACCAAGGCGCGACGCAGCGGGACGGAGAACATCACGCCGAGGATGCCGCCGGTCATCGTGATCGCAGCGGTCTGCACATAGGGAAAGCCGTGCCACCAACCGATCATCACCAGCCCCGGCAGCACGAAGATGATCGCGGCGAGCGTGCCCGCGGCGCTCGCGACGGTCTGGACGATGTTGTTCTCGAGGATCGTCGCGCCCGGCAGCATCCGCAGGATCGCCATCGAAATGACGGCAGCGGGGATTGAGGTCGCGAAGGTGAGGCCGACCTTGAGGCCGAGATAGACGTTGGCGGCGGTGAACAGCAGCGTGATGATCCCGCCGAGCAGGACGCCGCGGACGGTCAGTTCGGCGATCGGGTGTGCAGGGGCGGTGCGGGTATCGGTCATGCCGTACCGTGGCACAGGGTTAGCCAATCCGAAAGGGCGGAACCACGGGGCGCATCGTGCATTGTTGCGGCGCACAATGATACGCGTTGGCAAATCTAAGCATGCTTATTATATGCCCGGTATGAGCGACTCGATTGCCTTTTTGACCAGCGACCTGTCGCGCCTGATGCGTCGTCGCTTCGATGAGCGCGCGCGGATGATCGGCGTGACGCGGACGCAGTGGCGCGTGCTGAAATTCCTGCAGCGCGACGAGGGGATCAATCAGGGCGGGCTTGCCGATCTGCTCGAGGTCGAGCCGATCAGCCTGTGCCGGATGATCGACCGGCTGGAGGAAAGCGGGCTGGTCGAGCGGCGGCGCGACCCGAAGGATCGCCGCGCCTGGCAAATCTTCCTGACCGAACGCGCACGCCCGCTGTTGAACGATCTGGCGAAGATTTCGGAGGAACTGCTCGGCACGGCGCTCGCCGGGATTTCGCAGGACGATCATGACGCCGCCGTCGCGGTGCTCGCACGCATTTACGCCAATCTTTCCGACTCGCAGGAAGACAGTGAGGCCGCCAATGGCTGACGCAGACCCCAAGATCGATCGCGCTACGGCGGCCGCAACCGTCGCGATGACGCCCCCGGCCGCGGTCGCTGCCGAACGTTCGGCCAAGACGCGCGCGTGGCTGCGTCCGGTACTGATGCTGAGCGTGCCGCTGCTGATCGTCGCGATCGCGGCCTATTTCTGGCTGACCGCCGGGCGCTTCGTTGAGACCGACAATGCCTATATCCAGCAGGACAAGGTTTCGGTTTCTTCCGATGTCGCGGGGCGCATCGTCGAAGTGGCGGTAAAGGAGAATCAGCTGGTCAAGGCCGGGCAATTGCTGTTCCGGATCGACCCCGCGCCGTATCGCATCGCGCTGGCGCAGGCCGAGGCGGCGATCGCGACCGCGCGCGTGCAGGTGAGCACGCTCGCCACCGATAGCGGTGGGGCCGCCGCCGACATTGCCAGCGCCAAGGCCGATATCGCGTTGGCGCAGGCGACCTATGGCCGTCAGGCGGAACTGATGAAGCAGGGCTTCACGACGCGCGCCAGCCTGGACGCAGCAGCGCAGCAGCTTGCCGCCGCGCGCGCGCGTCTTGCGACCGCGAACGCCAGCGCGACCAAGGCGCGGGTTCAGGTCGGCAGCGGCACTGGCGGATCGGGCATACCGGCTGCGGTGCAGGCGGCGATGGTTCAGCGCGACAAGGCTGCGCTCGATCTGTCGCGCACTGCGGTTTATGCGCCGGTCGCGGGGACGATCAGCCAGTCGGACCGGCTGCAGGTCGGGGCGATGATGATTACCGGCCTGCCTGCGGTCAGCGTCGTTGCTGCGCATCGGGCGTGGGTCGAGGCGAATTTCAAGGAAACCGATCTCAACAAGATGCGCGTGGGGCAACCTGCAGAAGTGTCGTTCGATGCGTATGGCGGGCTGAAGCTGAAGGGCCATGTCCAGTCGATCGGCGCGGGGACGGGATCGGAATTTTCGGTGCTGCCCGCGCAGAACGCCACCGGCAATTGGGTGAAGGTGACGCAACGCGGGCCGGTGCGGATCGCGATCGATGAAGCGAGCCCGCGCCCGCTGATCGCGGGGCTGAGCACCGATGTGACGGTCGACGTGCGCGACCATGGCAAGCACTGAGGAGGGGCTGGACGAGTCGGCCCGGCTCGCCCGCATCCCATCGACCGAGGAGGCGGCGCCGTTCGAAGAACGCGCCGCGCTGTTCACCCGCAACCGCCCGCTGCTGACGATCGGCGTGATGGCCGCGACGATCATGCAGATCCTCGATTCGACCATCGTCAATGTCGCTTTGCGCGACATGACCGCTTCGCTCGGCGCGACGGCGGACACGATCACCTGGGTACTGACCAGCTATATCGTCGCCTCCGCCGTGGCGATTCCGTTGACGGGCTGGCTCGCCGACCGGATCGGATCGCGCAACCTGTTCCTGGGGGCGGTGATCGGCTTCGTGATCGCCTCGATGCTCTGCGGCCTTGCGACAAATTTGCCCGAGATGGTCATCTTCCGGATCTTTCAGGGCATCGCCGCCGCCTTCATGAACCCGCTGAGCCAGACGGTGATGATGGACATCAATCCGCCTTCCAAACAGGCAGGCGCGATGTCGATCTGGGGCATGGGGATCATGGTCGGGCCGATCCTGGGACCGGTGATCGGCGGGTGGCTGACCGACAATTACAATTGGCGCTGGTGTTTCTACGTCAACGTGCCGATCGGGGTGGTGTGCTTCGCGATCCTGTGGGCGCTGCTGCCCTCGCGCCAGATCACGCGGCGCGGGTTCGATCTGTTCGGCTTTGCGATGCTGGCGCTGGCGATCAGCGTGTTCCAGTTGATGCTCGATCGCGGCCAGACGCAGGATTGGTTCAGTTCGTGGGAAGTGTGGACCGAGGGGATGGTCGCGCTTGGCGCGGCGTGGCTGTTCTTCGTGCAGTTGCTGACCGCGAAGAACCCGATGTTCGACCGCGCGCTGTTCCTCAATCGCAATCTTCTGACCGGGATCGGCTTCATGCTCGTCATCGGCGTGCTGATGACGGCGACGCTCGCCTTGCTGCCGCCGATGCTGCAATCGCTTTATGGCTATCCGGTGCTCGATGCCGGCATCCTGCTGATGCCGCGCGGGATCGGGATCGTCGCGTCGATGTATGTCGCGGGGCAGTTGATGAAGCGCAATGTCGATCCGCGGCTGATGGTCGGCGGCGGGCTGCTGATCGCGGCGTGGTCGCTGTACGACATGACCGGCTGGACGATCGAGATGAGCGCGCAGCCGTTCATCGTGACGGGCCTGGTGCAGGGGATCGGGCTTGGGCTGGTGTTCATCCCGCTCAACATCATGGCGTTCGGGACGCTGTCGCCGAAATACCGCACCGAGGCGTCGAGCCTGATGAATCTGGCGCGCAATATCGGCGGGTCGGTCGGGATTTCGGTCGTCACCGCACTGCTCGCGCGCAATATCCAGACGAGCCATTCCCAACTCGGCCAGCATATTCCCGATCCGGGGCTGGTGGCGAATGATCCGGTGGCGAGTTCGCTGACCGGCGGATCGACCGATGCGGCGCTCGCGATCGCCGACGGGATCGTCAATGCGCAGGCGGCGATGATCGCCTATCTCGACGATTTCAAGCTGATGATGATCCTGACGCTGTGCGCGGTGCCGTTGGTGCTGGTGCTGCGGCGGCCCGCGCCGCCCAAGCCGGGGGATGAGCCGGTGCACGTCGCGATCGATTAGGGTACCTACCCCCGTTCGCCCTGAGCTTGTCGAAGGGCATCGTGGCACACATTAAACTCCGCCTGTTGCGGACGGGGCTTCGACAAGCTCAGCCCGAACGGGGTGGGGTGTTCGATCTGCAGTACGATCTGACAACTCTTTTTTCGTTGCGCATCCGTCACCTTTGGGGGAGTCGTGCGTTGGCGAGCCCATGCAGAAACTCTGGTTCATCACCAATCCCAAATCCGGCACGGCAACCCCCGCCAAGGCCGATGCACTGGCCGCGTTGTTCGTCGAAAATGGCCTGACGTTGGTCGGGCGGACGGCTTTCCCCGACGATGCTTTGCCGACACCGCAATCGCTCGATGCGGCGGGGGTGGATACGGCGGTGCTCTATGCCGGGGACGGGACGATCAATGCGGCGGTGGCGGCGCTGGCCGACTGGAACGGTGCGATTCTGATCCTGCCCGGCGGCACGATGAACCTGCTCGCCAAGCTGCTGCACGGTCCGGCCGATCCTGCGGCGATCATCGCTGCGGCGGCTGCGCACGGGCGGAGGGTCGCGCTGCCGTGCGTCGAGGCGGGCGGGCAGCGCGCCTTGGTCGGGCTGATCCTCGGCCCGGCGGCGAATTGGGTGCGCGCGCGGGAATTGGTGCGCGCCGGGCGGCTGCGTGGTCTCGGTCGCGCGCTGCGCTATGCCTGGCGGCGGACCTTCGGGCGCGGCATCCGGCTCGATGGCGTGCCAGGGCTCAAGCATGGCGCGCAAGCCGTGCTGGTCCGGGCCGAAGTGGGTCGACTCGACGTCGCGGCGATCGATGCACGGGATTTCCGGGCGCTGACCAACCTTGGTTGGGAATGGCTGACCGGTGATTGGGTCGCTGCATCCGAAGTGACGCAGTGCCACACGCGCGAATTCCGCACGCGCGGCGACAAGCCGGCGCTCGCTCTGGTCGATGGCGAACCGATCATGCTGGAACCGGGTAGCGTGGTGCGCGTAGGCATGACACGCGATCTGTTCGTCACCACGCTCCCGGAGAAATGATGCGCCTGTTCCATGTCAGCGACGTGCATTTCGGGCGCGAGGATGCCGCCGCGGTCGCGTGGTTCGAGGCGCTGGTGCAGGCGGAGCGACCGGATGCGGTGATCATGACCGGTGACCTGACGATGCGCGCGCGGCGGCGCGAGTTCGAGGCGGGGCTCGGCTGGTTGCAGCGGCTGGGCGTGCCGGTGACGGTCGAGGTCGGCAATCACGATCTGCCCTATTTCAATCCGATCGATCGCTTTTTCCGCCCCTATCACCGGATGACCGCGATCGAGCGGATGGTCGAACGCCCGCTCGATCTGCCCGGGCTCGCGATCGTGCCGCTGGTGACGACCGCGCGCGCGCAGTGGCGCTGGAACTGGTCAAAGGGGAAGGTGAGCAAGAGTGCGCTGGCGCGGACGCTGGGATTGCTGGCGGAAGTTCCGACCGACTCGCTGGTGTTCATCGCCTGCCATCATCCGCTGATCGAGCCCGAAACGCGCGCCTCGGCGCAGACGCATCGCGGGGCCGATGCGCTCGCCGCCTTGGCCGAGGCCGGGGCCCACGCGGTACTGACGGGCCATGTCCATGATCCGTTCGACATCGCGCATGTCATCGACGGCAATCCGATCCGGATGATCGGGGCGGGGACGCTGTCCGAACGGACGCGCACCACGCCGCCGTCTTTCAATGAAATTCGCGTGGATGGGGGCAAGTTCGACGTTGTGGTGCGCGCGATGGATGGCAAGCCGGACGAGGTCCTGCCGCGCGAGCGGGCGGAGTAGCTTGCCGCCCCCCGCCGCATCGATATGCTGGCATCATGAAACCAGCCCTGTTGCTCGCCCCGCTTGCGTTGTTCGCGGCACTTCCCGCCGCCGCCGCGCCATCCGATATCGACGCCCGCGTCGCGCGCGTGCTCAAGGCGACGCCGTTGATCGACGGGCATAACGACTGGGGCGAAACGCTGGTCGATGCGGCGGGGGATGCGCGCTGGACGATCGACCTCAACCGGCTCGACCCGGCCAAGTTCGACACCGACATTGCGCGGCTGCGTAAAGGCAAGGTCGGCGGGCAGTTCTGGTCTGTCTATGTGTCGGCCGGTCTGCCCGGGCCGGAACAGGTCGAGGCGACGCTCGATCAGATCGGGCTGATGCAGCAGATTTTCGCGCGCTATCCGAGCGTGTTCGAACCCGCCGTCACCGCCGCCGATGTCCGGCGGATTCACGCGGCAGGCCGGATCGCGTCGCTGCTCGGGGTCGAGGGCGGCGGGCAGATCGACGGCAAGTTTTCGGTGCTGCGCGCGTATCGGCGGCTCGGCGCGTCGTATCTGACGTTGACGCATTCGCGGACGATTTCCTGGGCCGATTCGGCGACCGACAACCCGCAGCATGATGGCCTGACCAAGTTCGGCGAGGCGGTGGTGCACGAGCTCAACCGGCTCGGCATGTTGGTCGATCTGAGCCATGTCAGCGAAGCGACGATGCGCGACGCTTTGCGCGTGACCAAGGCACCAGTGATCTTCTCGCATTCCTCGGCGCGCGCGCTCGACGATCATCCGCGCAACGTGTCGGATGCGGTGCTGAAGCTGCTGGCGGCGAATGGCGGCGTCGTGATGGTTAATTTCGCGCCGAGCTATGTGTCGGAGGAACGGCGGCTGTGGGAAGCCGCGCGCAACGGGCAGATCGCCAGTTTCAATGCGCCGCCGTTCGGCGGGCTGTATATCGGCCAGCCCGACAAAGCGAAGGCGGCGCTCGCTGCGTGGGAGAAGGAACATCCGCGGCCAGTGGTGACGCTGGCGCAAGTCGCTGACCATATCGAGCATATCGCGAAGGTGGCGGGGGTCGATTATGTCGGGCTGGGCGGCGACATGGATGGCGTGCCCGATCTGCCGCAGGGGCTGGACGGGGTCGATACCTATCCGGCGTTGCTGGCCGAACTGGCGCGGCGCGGGTGGAGCGACGGCGATCTCGCCAAGCTGGCGGGCGGCAATGTGCTGCGCGTGATGGAGGGCGCCGAACGCGTCGCGCTTGCGATGCGCGGGGAGCCGATGGCGACGGGGACGGTGGCGAGTCTGGACGGCGGCTGATCCGTAGTTTTTCGGGGCGCGGTATCGTCAAATCTTAACGGGTCGCGCGGCAATGTGGCCGGATGACCGAACGTCCTTCAGCACAGCCCGCCGCGACAGTCGGTTGTCAGGGATGCCGCGATGGTGCGGCATTCGACTTGCCCTTTTCGATGGCGTTCCAGCCGATCGTCGATATCGAGCAGGAATGCGTGTTCGCTTATGAAGCGCTGGTGCGTGGCGTGGGGGGCGAATCGGCGTCGAGCATCCTGAGCCAGGTCAGTGATGCCAATCGCTACGGTTTCGATCAGCAATGCCGGGTGAAGGCGATCGAAGCGGCCACGCGGGCCGGCATTCTCGCCACCCCGGCACGGCTGTCGATCAACTTCCTGCCCAATGCGGTCTATTCCGCTGCGGCCTGCATCCAATTGACGCTCAAGACGGCGCGCGCGAACGCTTTCCCAAGCGACCGGTTGATCTTCGAATTCACCGAGAATGAGGAGATGGCGAACCCGCAGCATGTCTCCAACATCATCGCCACTTATCAGCAAATGGGTTTCGGCACCGCGATCGACGATTTCGGGGCGGGCTATGCCGGGCTGAACTTGCTCGCGCGGTTCCAGACCGATTTGATCAAGCTCGATATGGATCTGATCCGGGGCCTCGACGCGAACATGCCGCGGCGGATGATCGTCGGCGGCGTGGTTCGGATGTGCGATGCGCTCGGTGTCAAGGTGATCGCCGAGGGGATCGAGACGGCGGGCGAACTGGAGGTGCTCCGTGCGCTCGGCGTTCGCTATATCCAGGGCTATCATTTCGCGAAGCCGGGGTTCGAACATTTGCCGGAAGTGCATTTCGCGGTGCACTTCGACCAGCAATCGGTCGCCTGATACCCGCTCAGCGCAGCCAGCGGTCCATCGCAGGATAGGCAGCTTTGCTGGTCAGGCCATAGCCGATGAGCAGATGCACGCCGAGATACATCCCCATCTGAAAATTCATCGCGAGCGACGCCCCGTTGCCGCGATAGCCATCGCCGTGAAACACGATCCCCGGATCGAGCCCGATCGCGCGGGCGGCGGCATAGGACCAGCAAATCGCGGCGAGTTCTTCGCTTTTGTCGTCCGCGACGGTTTCCAGCGTATCACGGACTGCAGGATCGGTGACGGCGATATGGCCGGCTTCGTGCAACAGGTCGCCGGGATAGGTCAGCCGCTCGGGATCGACGAGGAGCGTCCCACAGCGCACCGTCATCGCGGGCAGGAGCGTATCGTCGGGCAGCGGAGTCATTTCGACGGGCACGCCGATCTCGCCCAGAAAGGCGACGATCTTGGCGGTGATGGCGGGGTCGGCTGCTGTCATCGGGGGAGTGTATCGTTACGCTGGCGTCGCGTCATCCCTGACGGTGGGGTGGTCGGTAAACGAAAAGGGCGGCCCGTTGCGGGGCCGCCCTTTTTGACATTGCTCTCTGGAGCGAGCCGACACGGAGCAAGTCCGTGTCGTCGAACGGGGTGGCGGGCCACCCCGTCGGCCGGCTCGATCGAGTCCGGGGATTGCTTGCGCAATCCCAGGCCGATCAGCGCTTGGAGAACTGGAAGCTGCGGCGTGCCTTTGCGCGACCATACTTCTTACGCTCGACCGTGCGGCTGTCTCGGGTCAGGAAGCCTGCTGCCTTCACCGGCGCGCGCAGGATCGGCTCGTACTTGGTGATCGCCTGGCTGATGCCATGCTTCACGGCACCGGCCTGACCCGAAAGACCGCCGCCCTTGACGGTGCAATTTACGTCATACTGGCCTTCGCGCTCGGTCACACCGAACACCTGGTTGATGACGAGACGCAGCGTCGGACGTGCGAAATACACTTCCTGATCGCGGCCGTTGATCGTGATCTTGCCCGTGCCGGGCTTGATCCAGACGCGGGCGACGGCGTCCTTGCGGCGACCGGTCGCATAAGCGCGGCCCTGCTTGTCGAGGATCTGCTCGCGCAGTGGCATCGGCTCGGGCGTGGGGCCCGAGTTGTTGACGGGTGCGGCGTCCTGCGACGGGACGGTGTCGGCTGCGGCTTGAGCAGCCTGTGCGGGGGTGTTGGTCAGGCTGGCGAGATCGGCCAGCGACTGGCGGTTGTCGGACATTATGCGCCCACCTTGTTCTTGCGGTTCATGGCTGCGATGTCGAGCACTTCGGGGTTCTGTGCCTCATGCGGATGCTCGGTGCCGGCGAAGACGCGCAGGTTGCGCAGCTGCTGACGACCCAGCGGGCCGCGCGGGATCATCCGCTCGATCGCCTTTTCAATCACGCGCTCGGGGAAACGCCCTTCGAGCACCTTGCCCGCGGTGATTCCCTTGATGCCGCCGGCATAACCGGTGTGCTTGTAATAGACCTTGTCCTTCAGCTTGTTGCCGGTGAACTTGACCTTGTCCGCGTTGATGATGATGACATTGTCACCGCAATCGACGTGGGGCGTGAAGCTCGGCTTGTGCTTGCCGCGCAGGATATTGGCGACGATCGAGGCCATACGGCCGACGACCAGACCATCGGCGTCGATGATCAGCCACTTTTTTTCCACCTCATGCGGCAAAGCCGGCTTGGTGGTCTTCATCAGCGCCTTCATGGGGCTTGTGACCTTCTATGCTAAAACGACAGGTGCCGCCCCGAGGGACGGCACCAATGGTGGCCTAATGCGGCGGAGCTTGCCGAAAGTCAAGCAATCGGCGGGTTTCGTGACGGGTAACAGGATACCGCTTAATACTCAGTCGGAGAGTCGGACCGTGATCACCGTCTCGATCGTGCTGGAATGCACCGTTTTCCCGTCGATGACGCGAGTCTCGGTCCGGTCGCGCAGCTCGCGCACCAGTCCGGTTGCCGGGTCGAGCGTTCGGTGCGAGCGGATCGTCGCGGTCGGCGTGTGTGCGGTCGCCGCCAGATCATGGCCATGCGTCTCGGGTGGTGCGGCGGCATCGATCGCGCCGTCGGCCTGGATGTCGACGGTCACGATCTCACCGGGCCCGCGCGTGATGGTTTCGATGCCAGCGAGTGCGGTGCCGGGCGGGAGCGGCGGACGGCTCGGCACGCGGACGGTGCGCGTGCCTGGCGGCTGATCGACCGCGGCCCCGGCAATGACCGGCGCGAGGATCGAGCGGAGCATCGCGAGCCTGCGCTCGGGCGGTAAGCGACGGAGCGGGCTGGCGAGAATGTGCGCGTCGCCGCTGCGGTCGCGATGCGGCGTCATCCGCTCGATCGCATCGGCAATCAGTGCGATTGCGGCGTCCGCGTCGTCGATGCCGAGGATCTTTCCGTTGGCATCGAGCCGATACTGGAGCGGCTTGCCGAGCAGCGCGCGGGTCGCCGCCCGGAACATCCGCCCGGTCGCGTCGCCCGCCCCTTCATCGACGGCATCGAGCGTGACGGTCACGGCATAGCCTGCGTCCGTGCGGTGGAAGACGACCGATCGGTGCGCGCGAAAGCGACGGACGACGCCGTCCGCGCTGCGGGTTTCGACGGTCTCATAAGAATAAGGGCGATCCTCGACCGGCCGGAATTCTGCCGCTGCGGCGCTCGACCACAGCAAGACCGCCAGTCCGACGGCCGCCCGAATCACGTGGTGCGGCGGCTCACTGCATGGGCCGCTGCCGTTGCCGCGATCAGCGTGAGCGCGGCATTGGCCTGATGCGCGACCGCGATCACGATCTCGACCCCGCTCAGCAACGTTGCGATGCCGAGCGCGATCTGCACGACGACCATTACGATCACCGCCCAGCCAGCGCGCGGCGCACCGGCGCGGATTGCCTTTGCGCCCAGCCAGACGACGCCCGCTGCTGCGGCAAAGGCGAGCCAGCGGTGGATGAACTGGACCGCCACCGGGTTATCGACGGCGTTGCGCCAAAGCGGATCGACCATCGGCGTCGCGGCCGGGAAGATTTCGTCGCCCATCAGCGGCCAGCTCGAAAAGGCATAGCCCGCGTCGAGCCCGGCGGTGAACGCCCCGAACATGATCTGTACGAACAACAGCAGCAGCGCAGTGGCGGCAAAGACGCGCAGACGCGCCGGGTTGGCGAGCCGGTTGGCGGCGAGATCGCGCAAGTCGAGCGCGGTCCAAACCGTGCCAGCGAGCAGCGTCAGCGCGGTCACGAGGTGAACCGCGAGTCGCACGTGGCTGACATCGGTGCGCTTGGCGAGGCCGGACGACACCATCCACCAGCCGATCGCGCCCTGGAAGCACACCAGGGCAACCAATGCGAACAGCCGCGGGACATAGCCGCGCGGGATTCGGCGCGCGGCCCAGAAGGCAAGCAACGGCAACAGATAGGCCGCACCGACGACGCGACCGAGCAAGCGGTGGACATATTCCCAGAAGAAGATCGCCTGGAACCCGGCCATCGTCATGCCGCGGTTGAGCTGCTGATATTCCGGGATTTTCTTGTAATTGTCGAATTCCGCCTGCCACTGCGCGTCGGTCAGCGGCGGGATGATTCCGCTGATCGGTTTCCACTGCGTGATCGAAAGCCCCGATTCCGTCAGCCGCGTGATGCCGCCGATGATCACCATCGCCACGACCAGCGCGGCGACGAAAAACAACCAGTTCGACAGCGCGTGCGGCCGAAGGCGCGTGGGTAGGGTGGATGCCTGAAGCATGAAACCGCCTTACGCTTCCGGAAGCCTCCCGTCGATTGAGGATTTGGGCGGTATGAATGCAAAGGTTGCGCCGGCCTCGCCTGGCGGGGGAGGAGCGGGCGGCATCACCCCCAGGGATGGCGGAGCCGCCGGAACAGGCCTTTCTTGGCGGTCACTTCGAACATTTCCGACGGGCTCTCGGGGTCCAGCACTTCGTTATCGGCCAACCATTGCTCGACCGTGCTCAGGTCCGGGATTTCATAGGGTCGCAACGAGCGGCCCGGCCCCCGCAACGCCTCGATCGTTGCGATGATCGATCCGCGCGCCTGGATTTCACGCGCCACCTGTTCGACCGGGAGGCCGAGATGCTCGGCGATCAGGCCGTCGCGGATCGACGCGATCACCGCCGCCCCGTCCGCGCCGGGATCGATCGTCACGTCGCATTCGGTGTCGAGGCCCATCGATCGGTTGTTCATATTGGCCGAGCCGATCCGCAGGGTTTGCCCGTCGACGATCATCACCTTGGCGTGGACGTAGATTGCAGCGCCTTGAGCCGTGAAGGGGTGATAGAGCCGCAGTCGACCCTGCGTGTCACGCTGCTTGAGTGCGGCGACGAGCCGCGCGCGTGCGGTGTCCATCGCCACCGGTTCGAGCCAGCCTTGCGCGGTCAGCGGATTGACGATGACGATCTCGGGGCAATCGGGCTCGGCCAAGCGCGCGGCGATCGCCTCTGCAATGCGGCGCGAGGCGAAATATTGGCTCTCGGCGTAGATGCTGCGCTTGGCGGCGGCGATTTGCGCGACGAACAGCGCTTCGATCTCGCGCACCTCGCGGCATTCCGGCATTTCCGGCCGCGTCCGGGCGATGCCGACCTCGATATCGTGAAAATCGGGCTGCAAGCCTTCGGGCCAGCAATCGCTATGATCCGGCACCGGGGCGAGCTCGTGACCACCCGCGCGCGCCCAGCGCTTGCGCGACAGTTCGCCGAGTGCGGCGGCGGCCGGACCTTGCAGCGCCGTGGTGGCATCGTGCCACGGGGCGTAGGGCTTGCCCGACGGCGTCATGCGGCGCGGTTCGTCGTCGCGGTGGTCGCGTGTGTCCCAGCGTTCGCTGGTCATGTCGATCCCGCCACAGAAAGCGAGGCAGTCATCGATCACGACGATCTTCTGATGATGTGACGCGCCAGCGGGATGGAAGGCGTCGAGCCGGGTGTGGATGCGTGGATGGCGCATCCATTTGGCGATCGTCGTGATGTTCGAGGCGCGCAGAAAGGTCTTCAGCGCGCCGACGTCCCAGCGTAGCAGGAAGATTTCCAGCTCGGGATTGCGCTCGACCAGCCAGTAGATGAAGCTGCCGACGGTGGCGGGTTCATCGGGCAGGCGACCATCGCCGACCAGTTCGATCCGCGCGTCGAAATCCCATCCCACCAGCATGATCCGCCGCTTGGCCTTGAGCATCGCCGATCGTGCGTTGGTGAAATAGGCGTCGGCATCGACGATCACGCTCATCCGCGTCGCACGCGCCGTCCGCCAGAAATGTTCAGGGTCGAGCGCCACTTGCAGTCCTCCTACGGCCTCACGGCCACGCCTTGGCCCCGGCACGATGCGTGGTGAGTACGCATAGCGCGGTCCCCGGTGCCGCACGACTCCTCAAAAAAAGCCAAGATGATATGTTGTAACTTGCCCTTCGCCGTGCCACATGGCGGCCAGCATGACGACCCTTGCCCATACCCCTGCGATTCAATGGATCGAGCAGCGTTTCGACTCGATGGCAATCGGCCTGTCGGGGCTGTGCGTGGTGCATTGCATCGCCAGTTCGGTATTGATCGCGCTCGCCTCGACCGCGGGCGGGCTGCTGCTCAATCCGCTGTTTCACGAAGTCGGCCTGACGATCGCGATCGGGTTCGGCGTGTTCGCGCTCGGGCGCGGCATCTTCACGCATGGCTATATGATGCCGGCGGTGGTCGGATCGGCGGGCCTTGGCACGATGGCGGGGGCGATCTCGCTGCCGCATGACGGCTCGGGCATGGAGACGGTGTGGACGCTGGTCGGTGTCGCGATCCTGGCGCTCGGCCACGATCTCAACCGGCGCGCCGCCAACTAGGCCTTGCCGAGCGGGGCCACCCCGAGTCGGCGCATTGCCGGGCGGGCATCGAAAGCCTATCTCTGAGCGATGGCAGCGCATCATCATCACGAGCCGCAAGGCGCCGATCTCGCCACCGCGGCACAGGCCACGCTCGAGAAATCGGGCGAGCAATGGACCACGATGCGCGCCAATATCTTCAAGGCGCTTGCCGGGTTCGACAAGCCGGCCTCGGCCTATGACATTGCCGAGGCGGTTTCCAAGGCCGAAGGGCGCCGCGTCGCCGCCAACAGCGTGTACCGCATCCTCGATCTGTTCGTCGGTGCGAATCTGGCGCGACGGGTCGAGAGTTCGAACGCTTATATTGCCAATGCCCATCCCGACTGCCTGCACGATTGCATCTTCCTGGTGTGCGACACATGCGGCCAGACGACGCATCTCGACGACGACAGCATCACGCGGGGGGTGCGGTCGGCGGCGGAGGCGGCGGGTTTCTCACCGGTGCGCCCGGTGATCGAAGTGCGCGGCAAATGCGCGACGTGCGAGTGAGCTAGCCGTTCAGGCCAGATCCTTGCCCATGCGCACGCCGGGGACCGGCGGGCCGGTGTCCGCCATCTTCTGCACGCGTTCGATCGCGCGATAGCCACAGGCGAGATACAGCGGTTCGCCCGCCAGCGTCGCCATCATCTCGACCCGGCGGAACCCGGCGGCACGCGCTGCATCCTCGCACAGCGCGAGCACGAGCCGCCCGACGCCGCGGCGCGTATGGCTGGGGCAGGTGTACATTGCGCGGATCCGGGCCGCATCGGTCGCCGGATCGAGCGTGCGGGCATCGCGCCGCACGGCGCTTTGGTCCCCGCCGTACAGCGTGGCGCGGTAGCTCCACCCGCCGCAGCCGACGGGAACTTCGTCCTGCTCGACCAGGAAATAGGTGCGGTCGGCGATCAATTGTGTGTCGAGCCCCATGCTGAGGCGGCTCGCGGCGATTTCCGCCGGCGAGAGATACGGGCGCTGCAGCGAATCGATCGCACGATCCATCAGCGCGGAAATCGCAGGAATGTCGGCCTCGGTAGCGAGGCGGTAGGTGAGGCCGGGCATGGCACCTATGTGGTGCGTCGGTGCATCATTCGTCAAGAAAATGTGGTGCCTCAACACGCTCGCGATCCGACAATCGACACGGCAACCGAGCGGCGCTAAACAGGTCCGATGGTTGACGCTCTCCAAACGCCGTTGCTCGACACGGTCCAGCTCCCCTCCGATCTTCGTGCGCTCGCGCCGACGCAGTTGCGGCAGCTCGCCGATGAGCTGCGGCAGGAGACGATCGCGGCGGTCGGCGTGACGGGCGGCCACCTCGGGTCTGGGCTTGGCGTGGTCGAGCTGACCGTCGCGATTCACTATGTCTTCGATACGCCCAACGACAAGCTCGTGTGGGACGTTGGCCACCAATGCTATCCGCACAAGATCCTGACCGGACGGCGTGACCGCATCCGCACGCTGCGCATGGGCGGCGGTCTGTCGGGATTCACCAAGCGTAGCGAGAGCGAATATGATCCGTTCGGCGCGGCGCATAGCTCGACCTCGATCTCGGCCGGCCTCGGCTTTGCGGTCGCCAACAAGATTGCGGGCAAGCCCGGCAAGGGCATCGCCGTGATCGGCGACGGCGCGATGTCGGCGGGCATGGCGTATGAGGCGATGAACAATGCGGCGCAGGCGGGCAACCGCCTGGTCGTCATCCTGAACGACAATGACATGTCGATCGCGCCGCCGGTCGGCGGGCTGTCGGCCTATCTCAGCCGGATCGTGTCGAGCCGCGAATTCCTCGGCTTCCGCGATCTGGCGCGCAAGCTCGCCAAGCACCTCCCCAAGCCGATCGCGGCGGGGATGCGCAAGACCGACGAATTCGCCCGCGGCATCGCGATGGGCGGTACGCTGTTCGAAGAGCTCGGTTTTTATTATGTCGGGCCGATCGACGGGCATAATCTCGACCAGTTGATCCCGGTGCTGGAAAACGTGCGTGATGCCGAGGAAGGGCCGATCCTCGTCCATGTCGTGACCAAGAAGGGCAAGGGCTATGCGCCGGCCGAGGCGGCGGCGGACAAATATCACGGCGTGCAGAAGTTCGACGTGATCACCGGCACGCAGGCCAAGGCCCCCCCGGGCCCGCCGCTATATCTGTACGTGTTCGGCGCGTAGTTG
>JAIXZV010000201.1 GCA_027489365.1 Sphingomonadales bacterium | reverse complement strand
CAACTGGCGGAATGGGATGCTCATCGCTTCCTCGACCACGCACGGCTTGTTCACATGGCCGCTGATCTGGAACAGCTTGGTGCCGCGATTATTCTCGGCGCCGAAACTCGAAAACCACGCCGCGCCGCGCCGCAGGATCGTGGGGACGACCGCGATCGATTCGACATTGTTGACTGTCGTAGGGCAACCATAGAGCCCTGCCCCCGCCGGGAACGGCGGCTTCAGGCGCGGCTGGCCCTTCTTGCCCTCGAGGCTTTCAAGCATCGCGGTCTCTTCGCCGCAGATATATGCGCCCGCACCCCGGTGCACGAACACGTCGAAATCATACCCCGACCCGCACGCATTCTTGCCGAGCAAGCCCTTGTCATAGGCCTCCGCCACAGCGGCGAAGATCGTCTCGGCCTCGCGGATATATTCGCCGCGAATGTAGATGTAGGCCGCGCGCGCGCGCATCGCGTACCCTGCAATCAGCGCGCCCTCGATCAGCTTGTGCGGATCGTGCCGGATGATCTCGCGGTCCTTGCAACTGCCCGGCTCGGATTCATCGGCGTTGATCACCAGGAAATTCGGCCGGTCCGGCTTGGGTTCCTTGGGCATGAACGACCATTTGGTGCCGGTCGGGAAGCCAGCGCCACCGCGCCCGCGCAGGCCCGAGGCCTTGATCTCGTCGATGATCGGGTCCTGCCCGCGCGCCATCAGGCCGCGCGTGTTATCCCAATCGCCACGCTTGATCGCGGCGTCGAGATTCCACGGCTGGAAACCGTAGACGTTGGTAAAAATGCGGTCCTTATCGGCGAGCACTTACTTGGTCCCCTGCGAACGGTTCGCGCTGAAAATGCCGAAACCGCCGAACAACGCCCCCAGAATGAGCCAGACGATCCAGCTATGGCCGTTGACGAACCGGAAGAAGGCCAGCGCCAGGAAGATGATTCCGATGATCGGCACGCCGGCCTTTACGGGATTGGCCATTACTCCGGCCCCCCGATGCGCTTGTCGCCGGTCAGCACGAGGTAGATCAGCACGCCCAGCCCGATCACGATGATCGGCCCGAGCAACGCGAAGGTCAGCCGCAGCACCCAGCCGAGCACGACGATGCCGCCGATGATCGCCAGAATCGTGACGATGGTGTTTTTATTCACGCCCATTCCCCCCGGTAATCATGGTTTTCATCGACCATCGCGGTCAGATTGGTCGGCCCACCGGCCGCGCAACTGTCGCGCCGTCCGGTCTGCGAGCCCGGCGTTACCGGCTTGCCCTCGGCGAGCGCTTCGAGCACCGCGATCGTGCGATCATAGTCGAGATCCTCGAAATTGTCGTCGTTGATCTGCACCATCGGCGCATTGGCGCAGGCACCCAGGCACTCGACCTCGGTCAGCGTGAACAGGCCGTCGGGCGTGGTGCGGCCCTTGATCAGGCCCTTATTCTTGCACGCCGCGAGCACATCGTCGCTGCCGCCCAACATGCACGGCGTCGTGCCGCACACCTGGACGTGGAAGCGGCCGACGGGTGCCATGTTGAACATCGTGTAGAAGGTCGCGACCTCATACACGCGCATATACGGCACGCCGATTTGCCGCGCGACGAACTCGATCACCGGCACGGGCAGCCAACCTTGCGTCTGCGTCTCCGCACCGACCTGGCGCTGCGCGAGATCGAGCAGCGGGATCGACCCCGATTGCTCGCGCCCCTTGGGATAGCGGCCGAGGATTTCGTTCGCCTTTGTCTGGTTTTCGGGTGTCCACGCGAACGCACCCCAGCGCGCGCGGGTTTCTGCTTCGTCGGGGATTTTGGGGGCTTCAGCCATGATCTAATTCGTCCAGCGAACCAATTCGCAAGTTCAGGGGACCACCTTCCGCTTTGGTGAGCAGCCCCTTCATGAAAGTGAATGTCAGGCGATATCCTGCCGAAGGAACCTCATAAAAGAGGTCGATTTCCGCCGACTGGGTGCCGCAAGGATTCGTACTAAACGGTCCCCCCGCTGCCTCAGCAAAAGAGAAACGCCTGACCTTGAGATCCTGCACAAATTCGATGAATGCCGTCGCTCCTTTAGAACGAGGACCTGTGCCGAGATCGCCAATGTAGACGGTAAACGTAGCGTCTGGGGCAACCCCGCGTCTCACAGCCTCTAAGTCGTTGCGAGCCGCGCGACCAACGAGTTCGATCGAACGCAAAGCATATGCAGTAGCCACTTCCGCAACGTTTACGCTAGGAACATTAGCCCCTTTGCAGGTGTACCACGGATGCGCCTGAGCCGCCACTGACGGCTGTGCCAGCAAAGCTGCAACCATCGCTATCACCGGTCACACTCCCCGAACACGATATCCATCGCGCCCAGAATTGCCGTCGTGTCCGCCAGCATGTGGCCCTTCGCCATGAAGTCCATTGCTTGCAAATGCGAGAAGGCCGTCGGGCGGATCTTGCAGCGGTACGGCTTGTTGGTGCCGTCGGCGACGAGGTAAACGCCGAACTCGCCCTTGGGGCTTTCGGTCGCGACATAGACGTCGCCCGCGGGCACGTGGAAGCCCTCGGTATAGAGCTTGAAGTGGTGGATCAGCGCTTCCATCGAGCGCTTCATCTCGGCGCGCTTGGGCGGCACCACCTTGCGGTCGAGCGACGCGATCGGCCCCTCGGGCATTTCGTTGAGGCACTGCTTCATGATCCGCGCCGATTGGCGGACCTCCTCGACGCGCACCATGAAGCGATCATAGCAATCGCCGCGCGTGCCGACCGGCACCTCGAAATCCATTTTCGCGTACACGTCGTAGGGCTGCGCCTTGCGCAAATCCCAGGCGATGCCCGAACCCCGGATCATCGGCCCCGAAAAGCCCCATTTGATCGCATCGTCGCGGCTCACCGTCGCGATGTCGACGTTGCGCTGCTTGAAGATGCGGT
>JAIXZV010000104.1 GCA_027489365.1 Sphingomonadales bacterium | reverse complement strand
GAGGTCGCCCGCGATGCGACGAGGCCGTGCGCACCGCCGTCGCATAGGCCAGATCGTTGAGGTGCCCGACCCCGCGCATCCGATCAAGCGCCTGCGGCATCGTGCCCGCAGCACCATAGGGCAGTCCGGCGATGATCGCGCCGCCGCGAAACAGCTCGGGATAGGTTGCCAGCATCACCGACGTCATCGCGCCGCCCGCCGACAGGCCGGTCACGAAAATCCGCGCCGGATCGATCGGGAAGCGATCGACCATCGCCGCGATCATCTGCCGGATCGACGCCGCTTCCCCGGCATCACGGCGCGTATCGCCGGGGACGAACCAGTTGAAGCACAGGTTCGGGTTGTTCGCGCGGTTCTGTTCCGGGAACAGCACCGCAAAGCCGAAACGCTCGGCCAGATCCGACCAGCCCGATCCCCGGTCATACAATGCCGCATTCTGCGTGCAGCCGTGGAGCACGACAACCAAAGGCATCGCCCCGGCGTCGTCGGGCACGAACGACCAGCCGTTCAGCGCGCCGGGATTGGCCCCGAAATCGTCCAGTGCGCGCAATCGCCCGGACGCGACTGCCGCAGCCCCGGCCAAGCCCGCAGATTGCGCCCGCGCCAGGCGCTCGATCGTATCGCTGATGGACCGCATGGCCTGACTCCGGCAGCGGGAACATCATGCTGCGATGCAGCAAATGACATCGCCACGCGATGGATTCAAGGCGGAAGCGATGCGAAACCGCTCAACGCGCCTCGATCACCGCCCGAATTTTCGCGGCCAGCGCCTCCAAGCTGAACGGCTTGCCGATCAACTCGACCCCCTCGTCGAGCTTTCCGTTATGGACGACGGCGTTGCGGGTATAGCCGGTGGTGAACAGGATTTTCAGCCCCGGCCGCAGCGCCCGCGCCGCATCCGCCAGCCGCGCGCCGTTCATTTCGGGCATCACGACATCGGTGAACATCAGCACGATTTCGGGATGCTCCTCCAGCAAGCGCAACGCCTTGGCCGCACCGTCCGCCTCCAGCACGTGATAGCCGAGCTCGCTCAGCGCATCGACGCTGAACTGCCGCACGCCGGGTTCGTCCTCAACCACCAGAATGACTTCGCGGTCGTCACCGCGCGCCAGCTCGGGCGCTACGACCGCGGTCTGATCGTCCTGCGCGGCACCGTGCAACCGCGGCAGATACAGCTTGATCGTCGTGCCGAGCCCTTGCTCGGTGTAGATCTTCACATGCCCGCCCGATTGCTTGATGAAACCGTAAACCTGGCTCAGGCCCAGCCCCGTCCCCTTGCCCACCGGCTTGGTCGTGAAGAAGGGATCGAACGCCTTCTCGACCACTTCGGGCGGCATCCCGCTGCCGGTATCGGTCACCGCGATCAGGACATATTGGCCCGCCGCGATGCCGAGGTTGGCGGCGGCATAGCGTTCGTCGAGATGCGCGTTCTGCGTCTCGATCGTCAGATGGCCGCCCTCGGGCATCGCATCGCCCGCATTGACCGCAAGGTTGAGCAGGATGTTCTCAAGCTGATTGGGATCGGCATGGGTGCGCCACAATCCACCCGCCAGCACGGTTTCAAGCTGCACGTCCGCCCCCAGCGAATGGCGCAGCAGATCGGACATGCCGGAGACCAGCTTGTTGGCGTCGATCGCCTCGGGCTGCAGCGGTTGCTGGCGCGAGAAGGCGAGCAAGCGCTGCGTCAGCAACGCCGCGCGCCGCGCCGCATCGGTCGCCGCATCGATATAGCGTTGCGCCCGCGCGTCGCCCTCCGGCATCCGCCGCCCGAGCAATTCGAGCGAGCCCATCACCACCGCGAGCATATTGTTGAAATCATGCGCGATGCCGCCGGTAAGTTGCCCCACCGCCTCCATCTTCTGGCTTTGCCGCAGTGCCTCCTGCGCCTTGGCGAGATCGGCCGCCGCCGCGCGCTCGGCGGTCACATCGCGACCGCTCGCATAGATCAGGCCGTCCTCGGACGTCGCGACCCAAGACAGCCAGCGATAACTGCCATCGCTGTGACGGTAGCGATTCTCGAAGCCTTGCAACGACTGTTCGGGGAGATGTTGTAAAACGTTGGTCGTACGGGCTTCATCGTCCGACAGGACAAAATCGAACAGCGACCGACCGATCCATTGCTCAGGCACCCAGCCGAGGATCGTCGTCACCGACGGGCTGACCGCGCGAAACACGCCCACGCTGTCAACGATGATGATCAGATCCTGCGCATTGCGCCACACCCGGTCGCGATCCGCAGTGCGCTGCGCCACCTCCTGCTCCAGCGTCGCGTTGAGCCTAACCAGCGCCGCCGCGGTGGATTTCTGATCCTCGATGTCGGTGTTGGTGCCGATCCAGCGAGTGATGGCTCCCTCGCCGTTCCAGATCGGCAACGCCCGCGCAATGTGCCAACGGTATGTCCCATCAGCGCGGCGCAGGCGAAATTCGGTATCGTAGCGCTCGCCCGACGCCAGCGAAGCGTGCCAGCGTTCGGTCGCTCCAGCGGCATCATCGGGATGGACCATCGTCGCCCAGCCATTGCCGTGGAGCGCACCCTCGGCGAACCCGCTGTAATCATAAACACGCTGGTTGAACCAATCGAGCAGGCCGTCGGGCTGCGCCGCCCACACCTGGTTGGGCATCGCCTGCGCAAAGGTGCGGAATTCGGCTTCGCTCGCCGCCAGCGCCGCCTCGGCCTTATGCTGCGCTGTCACATCGGTGTTGGTCCCGAACCAGCGCACAACCCGCCCTTCGCGATTGGTAAGCGGCGTGATCCGCGTCAGAAAGGGGCGAAAGACCCCGTCCGCCCCTTTGAGCGGGAAGGTCATTTCAAAGGGCTTTCCGGTCGCGATCGAGCTTGTCCAGCGCTCCATCACCATCGGCAGGATCGCCGGATCATGCACCGTTTGCCAGCCCCAGCCGGACATCTCCTCCGGCGTGCTGCCACAATAATCGTGCCAGCGTCGGTTATACCAGCCGATCGCGCCATCGCCGTCAGCGATCCAGCACAAGGCGGGCAAATTCTCGGCGAGCAAGCGCAGCTCGGCCTCATCGGGTTGCGCGGCGACGACCGCCGCCAGCGTCAGCTCGGTCGGCGCGACATACCGCCAATAGGCATCTGCGAAGTCTACGTCGGCCAAATCCCCGAATGGCACCGTCTCACTCCATGTCCCAAGGGCGTATCGCCGCAGAGCGTTCGCACGGCGGTGCCATCAAGGCAATCCGCCGCCAGGCACAGGCGGCTGGCGATCATTCCGGCGCGCGCGCGTGCCGCCCATAGACGAATTCGAACAGCGGCGTCGCCATCACCGTCGTGACGATCGCCATCAGCACCAGCATTGCGAACAGCGTCGGCCCGATGATGCCCTTTTGCAGGCCGATATTGATGATGATCAACTCCATCAGCCCGCGCGAATTCATCAGCGCACCGATGCCGAGCGCAGTACGATTGTCCTCCCCCGACAGTCGCGCAGCGATATAGCACGCGCCGCCCTTGGCCAGGATCGAGGCGAGCAGGATCAGCAGCGCGATCAGCAGCAACGGCCCCGAATTGACCATGTCGAGCCGCGTGTTGAGCCCGGAATAGGTGAAGAACATCGGCAACAGCAGCACGACCGCGAGCGGCTCGACCGTGCGCTGGATTTCGCTGGTGAGCCGCCCGCGCGGCATCGCGACCCCCATGATGAACCCGCCGAAGATCGCGTGGATGCCGACCGCATCCATCAGGAACGCCGAGGTGCAGAAGGCGATCAGCACGATCGCGAGCGCGAAATGGCTGATGCTCCCCTCGCGCTCGACCCGCCGTCCGAGCGGCGCGAGCAAGCGCGGCCCAAGCAGCAGCACGAGCACCGCCCACAACACGCCCCCACCGATCGCCAGAATTGCCACGCCCGGCCCGCCGCCGAAGGTCGCCAGCACCAACGCCAGCACGCACCACGACACCGCATCGTCGAACGCGCCTGCCGTGAGCGCGAGCGTGCCGAGCGCGCTATCGCCCAGCCCCCGCTCGGTGATGATCCGCGCCAGCATCGGAAACGCCGTCAGCGCGATGCACGCGCCGAGGAACAGCGTCGCATTCGCCTGGCTGATCCCGGCCGCGAACAGCCCCGGCACGCCGAGCAACAGCGGCGTGATCAGCACCGCGATCCCGAACGGCGCGGCGATCCCGGCGAGCGACACTGCCGACGCGCTCTTCGCCTTGGCCCGAAAATGGTCGGTCCGCAGCGTCGTCCCGACCAGAAACATGTACAGCCCGACGCCAAGCTGCGCACCGGCATAGAGCACGTTGCGCGTTTCCTTCGGGAAGATCGCGCCCTGCAGCGCGGGGAACACCAACCCGAGCAGCGACGGGCCAAGCACCACCCCGGCGATCATCTCGCCCACGACTTGCGGCTGCCCCAGAAAGCGCTTCCCGATCCAGCCGACGATCCGGCACGCGACCAGAATCACCGCAAGCTGCAGGAAAAAATGGATGCTGATATCGCCAGGGGCATAGCTCGTCGCGGACGCTGGCGTGGCCGGGCCGTGGCCGCCCAGCACCCCGCCTGCCGTCTTCCCCAAACTGTCGATCCAGTCCTGCATTCGCCTCATTGCCCCCATGCGGCCGGTGCAAAACGGCCGATGTCCCGCATAAAGCCGTGCGGCGGCTACAGATAGCCGAAACGGCGCATCATTGGTGCATGGTCGGCGACGATGCGCGCCGCCTGATCGGGCGTGAGCACGTCGCGCCATCCGCCGCTGCGCCCGGTATGGAAGAAGCGCGCGGCCGTCGGCGGCTTTTCCCGAAAGCCGCGGCGCGCCTCTTCGTCCGCCAGCCGGTCGAACTGCGTCGCCGCCACCGCGCCCGCGATTGACGACGGCGTGGCATCCCAGCCGAGATGCGCCACCACGCGCGCGAGCGTCGCGGGCAGATCAGCGTGCATGTCCTCATAGCGAAGGACCAGCGGCGCGAGGCCCGATTCGTCGATCCAGCTCAGCGCATGATCGGACCAGGTGCCGATCCGCTGCGGAATGGCCCCGGTGATCCGGTCCGACGCCGGACGCAGCATCGATTGGGGACCGGCGAGAAACCGAATCGATCGGTCGACCGGCCAATTCGCGAACCGCGCCCACGAAACCGCGACGTCGCGGGGATCGCGCACGATGTAGATCGCCGCGCGCGTATGGCCGAGATCGAACAGCGGTCGGCCCGCTGCCGTACGAAACCAGCGATCGTGGATCTTGCACAGTTCCGCCACGCCGTCCGACCCGAAATAGACGTCATGAAAGGCCGGGCGCAGCGCTTCGATCTCGGCATCGGTCAGATGCCCGCTATCGACTTCCAGCAAACCATCGAACACCCGCCGCGCGAGCGGCATCTGGGCGAACGTGGCGATGTCGTCCAAGGTGATCGCCGCGCCGCCGTCCTGTAGCGACTTGAGCGCAAGGCGGAGCCAGGTGTTGCCGGACTTGGGATAAGAGGCGAGCCAGATCGCCCGCCCGCCACGCCGATCCGCGTTCACCGCGCCGCCCGAACCGTCGCCACGATCTCATCGATCACCGTGTCGAGCGTCGCATAGTCCACCGCGCGTTCGAGCGAGAAATGCAGCGGAAAGGCGGCGGCGGCAGCGGCGGTCCGCGCCATGGCCGCAGGCACGCCGACCATGCCGACCAGCGATCGCCAGCGATAGACTTGATTGCGAAACTCGGCGACCGCGTCGCGCCCGCGCAACCGGGTGAAGCGCGTGCCGGGCTGGCCTTTGGTCAGCGTGCGCAGATGGATAAACGCGCCGGGGGCCACCGGATCGGGAACGCCATCGCCGTGCAGCGGACGGCTGAACTTCTCCAATCCGTCGCGGCACCGCTCCACCGCGTCCTGCGACCAGCCGGCATTCGCCAGCGAATCGCCCCACAGCCGGATTCGGCGCAGGCTCGGCAGGACGCGCGGCGCGGCGCCGCTGACATCGACCGGCGACACATCGTCCGACAATACCGCAAAGCCGCGTCTGGCAAAGGCGTCGGTCAGCGTCGATTTGCCCGCCCCCGATGCACCGGCCAGACAAAGCGCGGTCCCGTCCACCACCACGCTTCCCGCGTGCATCGGCAAGACCCCGCGTTGATGGCACAGAAACCCCAATCCGCTGCCAAGCAGGAAGAGGCGGATCGCAGGATCGTTCGCGTCCATCCTTGGCGCAACGGTGATCTGCCCGCCATCCGCGACGAGATATTCGGCGACCGCGTCGATCGCAAAGCGCGCGCGCGCGTCCGCATCGATCTGCACCAGGGCGGTTTCCAGCACCGGTGCGTCCATCGCGGGGACATCCCCTAGGCTGATCGTCACGTCGGGCGCGCGTGCATCGCCGGTCCAGCGTGGCAAATCGGGCAGCGCGATCGCGCTCGCGACCCGCCAGCCGCACAGGGCATAATCTGCTGCGGCCACGTCATTCATTGCTGCGCTCATATTGCCGCAGGAACCCACCCATCGAAATGCCGCGGCTGAGCGCGTGGGCGTAGAGTTGCTTGCCACCGCGCGCCGCTTCGGCATCCGTCGGCCAGCTATCGAGCAGCGCGCGCATCCGCGCGACATCAACCACACGCGATGCCAATGGCGAGCGTTCGATCCGGTCGATCGCCTCGGCCATCTCGTCGCGACGCGGGGTCAGCACGGCGTGCCATTCGGGGCATTGCAGCCCGCGCCGCGTTTCCGCGAGCAGCTCGGGCGGTAAACGATCCGCGAACACGCGCCGCGCGAGCCAGCGGTCCTGCCCGTCGCGCCAAAACTGATCGTTAGGAATGCCGAGCGTGAATTCGACCAGCCGTCGGTCGGCATAAGGATCGAGGTGCGCGACCCAATCCTTGCGTCGTCGGTCGGCCCCGGACTTGTCGCGGTTGGTCTGCCCTTGCAGCGCGGCTAACCGCAACTGCCGCGTTGAGGTGCGCATCGCGGCATCGAAGGGCAAATCATGATCATGCGCGCGGGCATGATCGGCATAGGCCAGCGCGTTCAGGAACGATTCCGATACCATGCTATATTCGGCCCAGGGCAAGCGTCCCCGCGCGGTCAAGCGTTGCCGCCCGCGCAGGATCGCGCGCGGCACGAACGGCCGAATCAGCGTCGCGGCCAGAACCCGTCCGACCGAGCGATTTTGCGCAACCGCAGTTTGGCGCGCCGCACGCCACGCCTGACCGAAGCGCCCGGCCTGTACATCTTCCGCGATCGAGGGCCGTCCTTCCCACGACAGCGTGACATTACCGCACGTACCGCCGAGAAACAGGTCCAGCCCTGCGCCACTGACCCGATCGACCAGCGGTTCGAACCACAAAGCGTTGACGCTATCCATTCCCGGTACGGCGAATGTCGCGCCTTGGCGCTCGGCATCGATCGTCGGCACGTTGGTGCAATCGTCGGCGATGATCGTCAAATCGATGGTCGGATAGCGCGCCGCCACCGCCCGCACCAAGCGTGTTTCGTCGATCGCGTCATAGGGGTGTGCGCCGCCCGGTGCCCGGTGAAAGGCAGGAAAGCGCTGGTCGCCCAGCAGCCGCGCAACCGTCGCGGTGATCCCGGCCGAATCGAAACCGCCCGACAGGGCCGTCCCGACGGTGCCGCCGGGTGGCAAGCGACAGGCGACGGCGCGGTCGAACAGCGCGCGTGCCGCCGCGACATAGTCGGCATCCTTGGCCAAACGGACATCCGGGATGTGATCGACCGTCCAATAGCGCGCCACCTGCATAGTGCGCCCGCGCACCGTGACCGTCCCGCCCGGCGGGACGCGCTTGATGTGGCGGTACAGCGTCCGTTCGGTGTCCTTGCTTTCGATCGTCAGATATTGCGCGAGGATCAGATCGTCGATCTCACGCGAGACATCGGGCAAGGCAAGCAGCGTCTGCAACGTCGTCGCAAAGAACACATGCGCGCCATGCTCGACATAAAACAGCGCGCGCGTGCCCAGCCCGTCGCGCGCCAGCGTCAATTCGCGCCGCGTTTCGTCCCACATCGCAAAGGCGAAGCTGCCGTTGAGGCGTTCCGCCGCGCGGCCGCGCCACGCCGCACATGCTTCGGCGACCAGTGCGGCGCTCGACTGCCCGTCCTTGGGCAATCCAAGCGCGCGCGCGATATCGCCCGGTTCATCGAGCCGCGCATCGACGACGACCACCAGCCCGCCGTCGTGTTCGAGCGGCAGCATGGCAGTCGCGACCCGCTCGCTTTCAAGCAAAGGCCGGTGGATTAAAGCGGCAACGCCGTCTCGCCAGACTTGCGCCCGACCGATACCCCCGATGCTCGCGACGATCCGATCAACGATTCGCGAATCTACTGCCTCACCATCGCGCCTGAAGACCCCGGCGAATTCACCCATCGATTCGGCCCATTACGCACACACTGGCAATAGCGGCCGAGCGGTGACGCGGGATCAGCTAATACCGTAAGATTCGTAGCCCGGGAACCGGTCGAAACCGTCATCCCCAGGACGAGCAGCGGTATTTTGCGTAATATCCGCAATCTCTTCCTCGATCAGGACCGGCGTCTGCCACAACGGTCGTTCGCCATCACGCTCTTGTGTCCCGGTCATTTCACCCCACCCTTTTTCTATTTTTGTATAATTCCTAATAAAAAAACGAACCAAAATTCGACCTCGGAAGCACTTCCCGTCGCGCACCGCCTGTCAACGTTCGCATG
>JAIXZV010000168.1 GCA_027489365.1 Sphingomonadales bacterium | reverse complement strand
GAGGATGCGGTCAAGACCGCCGCGACGATCGCGTCGATGGCCCCGCTCGCGGTTAAGGCGAACAAGGAGATGGTCAACGCCGCGTTCGAAACGGGCTTGAGCATGGGCGTGCAGTTCGAACGCCGCCTGTTCCACGCGCTGTTCGGGACTGAGGATCAGAGCGAAGGGATGAGCGCGTTTGTGGAGAAGCGCCAAGGGGTGTGGACGGGGAAGTGACCTGTAAACCCGTCACCCCAGCGAAGGCTGGGGTCTCGGCGAAGGGCGTACACCGCTCGCAAAGATCCCAGCCTTCGCTGGGATGACGGTTCGGAGAAGACGTAAAATGACACGCATCGCCTTTATTGGCCTCGGCAACATGGGCGGCGGGATGGCCGCGAATCTGGCGAAGGCGGGGCATGATGTCCGCGCGTTCGACCTTTCGCCCGATGCGCTCGCCCGCGCCAAGGCCGCCGGATGCCTCCCCACCGCCAGCGCCGTCGAGGCCGCCGATGGCGCCGAGGCGATCGTCACGATGCTGCCGGCAGGCACGCACGTAGAGGCGGTCTATGCCGACCTGTTCGCCGCCAACGTATTGCCTTCCGCAATCCTGATCGATTGCTCGACGATCGACGTCGCCACCGCCAAGCGCGTTGCCGAAGCAGCACAGGCGAAGGGCCTCATGGCCGTCGATGCTCCCGTCTCGGGCGGGATCGGCGCGGCCAATGCCGGCACGCTGACCTTCATGGTCGGCGGCAGCGACGCGGCGTTTGAGCGCGCGCGCGACATCCTGTCGGCGATGGGCAAGGCGGTGATCCATGCCGGTGCGAACGGCACCGGCCAGGCGGCGAAGATCGCCAACAACATGCTGCTCGGCGCGACGATGGTCGCGACGTGCGAGGCGTTCCTGCTCGCCGAGAAGCTCGGGCTCGACCCGCAGACCTTCTACGACATTTCCAGCGTCGCCTCAGGCCAGAGCTGGGCGATGACGAGCTATTGCCCGGTCCCCGGTGTCGGCCCCGATACCCCCGCCGATCACGATTATCAGGGTGGCTTTGCGACCATGCTGATGCTGAAGGACCTCAAACTCGCCGCCGCCGCCACCGCCGATAAGGGGGCTGACACGCCGATGGGCGCGAAGGCGGCGGAGTTGTACCAGCGCTTTGCGGATGAAGGGCAGGGCGGACTGGATTTCTCGGGCATCATCAGGATGCTGCGGGGATAAAGGCGGCCCGAGCCCTCCTGCCGTTCGCCCTGAGCCTGTCGAAGGGCTGCTTTCCTCACATGCGAAGGTCGTGAAGAGCAGGGCAGGGCTTCGACAGGCTCAGCCCGAACGGGTGGGGGGTGACGCGCCACGCGCTTGAACGCGGTGGCGTTAGGGCGATGGCCCGATCGCACGTCTCCATCCTTTACCCCGCGCTAACCACTCCCGCGCTACCCATGCGGCCATGTTCCACGATACCGCCCTCGCGCGTGCGGCAAAGGCCGCCGATCCCCGTCCGAAATCGGCGGTCAGCACCGGCTGTGGCCTTGCCGGGCTGGCGGGTCTGTTCCTGTGGGTGGCGGTCGCACGGCATTACGGTATGGATGGGCCGTTCGCGGCGCTGACCAACGTCGCCGCGTGCGGGGTGCCGATGGTGCTGTGGGCGGTGTTCGTCGATAAGGTGCACCGCAGCCCATCGACCGGCATCGACTGGTCCGCGCCGAAACCGTGGCGCGAGACGCTCGATATTTCGCTGACCAAGCTCGCCGGCCTGTGGGTCACCTGGGTCGGGATCGCGGTGATCTATGGCACCGGGCGTTTCTATTGGAGCAACCAATGGGGCGGCTTCCCGTTCGCGATGTGGTGCGTCGGCATGGCCGCGCCGGTCGTGTTCCTCGGCTCGATCCCGTACGTGCTGTGGATCGACCGGCGGCTGGTGCAGCCCAAGGACGGTGCCTGGGCGCTCGGTGCATGGCTGATGGGCCTCAACGAGGATATCGATCGCGAGGCGATCTACAACCATTTGCGCTCCTGGGCGGTGAAGGCGTTCTTCCTCGCTTTCATGCTCGCGGTGGTGCCCGGCGGGTTCGGCAATTTCGTGCGCGGGAATCTGTCGGAGGTGCTGCACAATCCGGTCGCGCTCGCCAATTGGCTGATCGGTTTCATGTTCGTGATCGACTGCGCCTTCGCGACCGTCGGCTATATCCTCACCTTCCGCCCGCTCGATTCGCACATCCGCAGCGCCAATCCGTTCGCAGCGGCGTGGATGGCGGCGCTGATCTGCTACCCGCCCTTCACGCTGATGGCCGACAACGGCCCGCTCGATTACCATACCGGCAATTACGGTGCAGACGGCTGGTCGATCTGGTTTGCCGGGCATCCCGCGCTGCTGATCCCGATCGGCACCGTGCTGGTCGGCCTGACCGCGATCTACGCCTGGGCGACGGTCGCGTTCGGCTTCCGCTTCTCCAACCTGACGCACCGCGGCATCCTGACGCACGGGCCGTACGCTTTTTCGCGCCACCCCGCCTATCTGTCGAAGAATCTGTTTTGGTGGATCGCGACGATCCCGGTGCTGACGACCGGATCGATGGTCGACGCCGCCCGCGCGACGATCCTGATGGGTGTCGTCAGCGGCATCTATTACTGGCGCGCGCGGACCGAGGAACGCCATCTCGGCATGGACCCGGCGTATCGGGAATATTCCGAGTGGATGGCGCGCAATGGCGCGGTGCCGCGCTTCTTCGCGTGGGTTGCGGGGAAGCGCTAAAACCGCAACTCGTCATACACTTTGGAAACGTCGCCGCCCCATTCGCCGTGATATTTGTCGAGCAGGATCTGCGCTGGCACCTTGCCGCTCCGCACGATCTCGCGCAGCGGATCGAGGAATCCGGTTTCGTTGCTGCCGCTCGCATCCTGGCGGTTGCGCGCTGAAAGCCCGGCGCTGGCGATATCGACCACTTCACCGGCGATGTCGCGCAAGGTCCGTCCACCCGCGACCGGTGCGTCGAGGCCCAGTTTCGGCACCGAAGAGCGCAGCGCCTCGCGCTCTTCCATCGTCCAGCCCTTGACGACATCCCACGCCGCATCGAGCGCACCTTGGTCATAGAGCAACCCGACCCACAAAGCCGGAAGCGCGCAAATCCGACCCCACGGCCCGCCATCGGCCCCGCGCATTTCGAGGAAGGTCTTCAGCCGCACCTCGGGGAAGGCGGTCGAGAGGTGATAGTTCCAATCGTCCAGCGTCGGTTGCTCGCCCGGCAAGACCGACAATTCGCCCTTCAGGAAATCGCGGAACGACAGTCCCGCAGCGTCGATATATTTTCCGTCGCGGTAGACGAAGTACATCGGCACATCGAGCGCATAGTCGGCGTACCGCTCATATCCGAAGCCTTGCTCGAACACGAACGGCAGCATCCCCGTCCGCGCCGGATCGGTATCCGACCAGATATGGCTGCGGTACGACAGCATCCCGTTGGGCTTGCCCTCGGTGAACGGCGAATTGGCGAACAGCGCGGTCGCGAGCGGCTGCAGCGCGAGGCCGACGCGGAATTTCTGCACCATATCGGCTTCGGACTGGTAATCCAAATTAACCTGAATGGTACACGTGCGCAGCATCATGTCGAGCCCCATGCTGCCCACGCGCGGCATGTGACGCAGCATGATCGCGTAGCGGCCCTTGGGCATGATCGGCAGTTCGGCGCGGGTCTTGTCGGGCCACATGCCGAGCCCGACGAAACCGATCCCGAAGCGATCGCCGATCGCCTTCACTTGCTCCAGATGCCGCCCGGTTTCGGCGCAGGTCTGGTGCAGATTTTCGAGCGGCGCGCCCGACAGTTCGAACTGCCCGGCCGGTTCCAGGCTGATCGAACCATCCGGCCCGGTCATCGCGATGACGTTTCCGCCCTCCTCGACCGGCACCCAGCCGAATTCGGTCAGCGCATCGAGCAGATCGCGAATGCCGCCTTTTTCGGTGTAGCTCGGCGCGTGATGGTCGCTATCGGCGTAGACGAACTTCTCATGCTCGGTGCCGATCCGCCAGCGCTCCGGCGGCTTCTCCCCGCGCGCGAAGCTGGCGACGAGCTGATCGTGCGATTCGATCAGCGGGGATGTCTTGACGGTGTCCGGGCGCGTGGTCATCCGCGCGCTTTAGCGCCGCGCGGGGCTGCCCGCCAGCGCGTTTCGAAACGCTACCAATCGCCCTTCGCGGCCATCCAAACAGCGACCGCCGCCGCCGCCGCCGTATCGGCGCGGAGGATACGCGGGCCGAGCGCAATGCCGACCGCGCCCGGCACGGCGCGAATCGCGGCGCGTTCGTCTGTGTCGAAGCCGCCCTCAGGGCCGATCAGAATCGCCGCCGAGGCCCCGCCACCGCGCATCGCCTCCAGCGCAGGCGCGCCGCCATTCTCATCCGCGAAGAACAGTGTCCGCCCCTCCGGCCAATCGCGCAGCAGGGCGGTCAGTTTCACCGGTTCGGCCAGCTCGGGCACCGCGGTGCGCCCGCATTGCTCGGCCGCTTCGATCATATGCGCGCGCAGCCGTTCGCCGTTCAACCGATCGACCACCGTCCGCCGCGTCAGCACCGGCACCAACCGTGCCACGCCCAGCTCGCACGCTTTCTCCGCCACCCAGTCGATCCGTCCCTTCTTGATCGGCGCGGCGCAGAGCCACAGGTCGGGCACGGTTTCGGGCTCGCGCAATTGCTCGGTCACGTCGAGCATCAGGTCGCGCTTCCCCACACTCGCCGCGACGCCGAGCCACTCGCCGGACGTGCCGTCGAACAGCTTGACCGGATCGCCCGCCTTCATCCGCATCACCGCGCAAAGGTAATGCGCCTGCGGTCCTTCGATCCTGAGTGGGCCGATGGAAAGCGGTGCCTCGACGAACAGGCGCGGGGTCGATTGCGGGGGCCAGGCGGGGGTTGCGGGCATGGGGTGGGTCCTAGATCGGTGTCGACCGTGCGGCAAACGCCGATAACGGCACCATAACAACCCGTTCGTGTCGAGCGAAGTCGAGACACCTGCGCTCGGACCGGTGTCTCGACTTCGCTCGACACGAACGGACGGAGTACCCTATCGCCGCCGCCAAACCCTCCGCACCACCGCCACGGTCACCCCAAGCACCACAACCGCCAGCAACGCCCAGCCCGCCATCACCCCGACGCCGCGCGCCAGCGCCCACAGCAACGCCTCGAAGAACCGTCCGATCGCGACGGAGAGATGAACCACGCTACCCGCCCCTAAAGCCTGCCTGACATTGGCCACCCCGCTATCGGCGGAGGGCGCGGCGATGTCGAGGCTAACCCGTCCGTCATCCCGGCCCTGTGCCGGGATCCACCGGGCCACAAAAGCCGAGGGCAGGAATTCGCGGTAAAGTGGACCCCGGCACAGGGCCGGGGTGACGATTAAGGATGCCTTTAACGGATCGCGCTGCCCCTGTTCGCACTGCGCGCGCTGGTGCATGGAGCGGAACCATGACCGCGACCGATCTCACCCCCGACACGCAACACAGCGGCTTCATCCGCTTGCTCCCCCCGCCCGCGCGCCCGTTCGCCTTGCTCGCGCGGCTCGACCGGCCGATCGGGTGGTGGCTGCTGTTCTGGCCCGGCGCCTGGGGCGTGGCGCTCGCGGGCGGGGCGGTCGCGCGCTTCGATCTGATCCTGTGGCTGCTGCTCGGCAGCATCGCGATGCGCGGCGCGGGGTGCGTCTATAACGACATCGTAGACCGCGATCTCGACCGAAAGGTCGCACGCACCGCCGCCCGGCCGCTGGCGAGTGGGGCGGTGTCCCTGAAAGCCGCCTGGGCGTGGCTCGTGTTCCTCTGCCTGCTCGGTCTGGTCGTGCTGCTGCAACTGCATGTCTATGCCGCAATCGTGGCGCTGCTCAGCCTCGCGCCGGTCGCGGCCTACCCGTTCATGAAGCGCATCACCTGGTGGCCGCAGATCTGGCTTGGGCTGGTCTTTTCGTGGGCGGCACTGGTCGGGTGGAGCGACGTGATGGGCGCGCTCACGCTGCCGGGCCTGCTGCTCTACGCCGGGTCGATTTGCTGGGTGGTCGGCTACGACACGATCTACGCGCTGCAGGACCGCGAGGACGATGCGCTGATCGGCGTGCGCTCCTCCGCGCTGCGCATGGGCAGCCGCGTGCGGTTGGGCGTCGGCTTGTTCTACGCGGGCGCGCTGGCGTTGTGGGCGGGCGCGATCTGGGTGCTGCGGCCCGATGCGCTGGCGTTGCTCGCGCTGCTGCCCGTCGCGCTGCATTTCGCGTGGCAAGTCGCCACGCTCGATCCCGCCGACGGGGCCGGCGCGCTCCAGCGCTTTCGCTCGAACCGCTTCGCCGGACTGCTGGTGTTCCTGGCCTGCGCCGTCGTCGGCACGCCCTGGCCTTACTGATTATTCCCCTCCCCTTCAGGGGAGGGGTTAGGGGTGGGGCCGTGCCGCAAGCTGGCGATCTCAATCCTGCAACCGCCCCACCCCAACCCCTCCCCTGAAGGGGAGGGGCTTAGCCAGTTGCGTCGTTGCGTCACCACTCCTAAGTCCACACCATGCTGAACCCCGATCAAGCCCGTGAGCGCGCCGCCGATATCGTTTCCCGCGCCACGGCGGCCGGAGCCGATGCCGCCGACGCGGTCTATGCCGCCGACATGTCGCTCGACATCTCGGTCCGCCTCGGCGCGCTCGAGGATGTCGGCCGCTCGGAAAGCGCCGAACTCGGCTTGCGCGTCTTCCTCGGCAAGCGTTCGGCGAGTGTCTCCACCTCTGATCTGTCGAACGACGCGCTAACCGCCCTGGTCGATCGCGCCGTCGCCATGGCCCGCGAAGCACCCGAAGATGAATGGGCCGGCCTCGCCCCCGCCGATCGGCTGATGCACGGCGCGCCGCCGTCGCTCGACCTCGACGATCGGGCCGCCGGCGGCGAGGGTGCCTCGCCCGAATCGCTGCGCGATGCCGCGTTGGAGGCGGAGGATGCCGCCCGTGCCGTCCCCGGCGTCACCAACAGCGAAGGCGGCTCGGCCAGCGCGTCGCGCTCGATCTGGGCGCTCGCCACCAGCCACGGCTTCGCCGCCGCTTATGCCGCGACCGGCTACGGCGTGTCGGCCAGCGTGCTCGCGGGCGAGGGCGGGGCGATGGTGCGCGATTACGCCTATAGCTCGGCGCGCCACCGCAAGGCGCTCGCGCCTGCCGCTGCGATCGGGCGCGAGGCGGGCGACCGCGTCGTCGCGCGCGTCAATCCCGGCCGTCTGGCCAGCGGGCCGATGACCGTGGTGTACGATCCGCGCGTCGGCTCCAGTTTGCTCGGCCATTTGATCGGCGCGATTTCGGGCAGCGCGATCACGCGCAAGACCAGTTTCCTGCTCGATGCGCTCGGCACGCAAGTGTTCGCGCGCGGCGTGACCGTGCTCGACGATCCGCACCGCCCGCATGGCCTGCGCTCACGCCCGTTCGATGGCGAGGGGCTCCCGGTCTCGCCGAGCACGATCATCGCCGACGGGATGCTGGAGGAATGGCTGCTCGACAGCGCCTCGGCGCGGCAATTGGGGCTGGAACCGACCGGCCATGCTGCGCGCGGTGTCGGCGGCGGGCCGGGCGTGTCGACCAGCAATCTTTACATGGCGGCGGGCAAGGTCCCGGTCGCGACGCTGATCGAGGACATTGCCGACGGCGTCTACGTCACCGAACTGATCGGCATGGGCGTCAATGGCGTGACCGGCGATTACAGCCGGGGCGCGGCGGGTTTCCGCATCGAAAATGGCGTGCTCACCAGCCCGGTCGCCGAATTCACGATCGCGGGCAATTTGAAGGATATGTACCGCCATCTCACCCCCGCGAACGACCTCGAATTCCGTTTCGGCACCAATGTGCCGACGCTGCGGATCGAGGGGATGACGGTGGCGAGTGGCTGACGCGGGGCTTGCCCGTGCGGTCGCGGCGGTCGCTGCCGAGGCCGGCGCGCTCGCTCTGTACACTGGCGCACCGATTTCCACCGCTGGGAAAAAAGCCCCGGCGCTCCGGTCAGCCAGGTTGATCTCGACGTCAACACGCTGATCCGCGCGCGGCTGTCCGCCTTGCTGCCCGACGCCGGGTGGCTGTCGGAGGAAACCGTCGACACCGCCGATCGCCTGACGCGTGAGCACGTCTGGGTGGTCGATCCGATCGACGGCACGCGCGATTTCATTCGCGGGCGCGATGGCTGGGCGATCTCGATCGCGCTGGCCGAGGCGGGCCGCGTCACGATCGGCGTGCTCGATGCGCCCGCGCGCGGCGAAATCTGGTCGGCGGTGCTGGGGCAGGGGGCGTTGCGCAACGGCGTGCCGGTGCAGGTCGGCAACCGGCGCGACCTTCCCGGCGCGCGCGTACCGATCGACGCCTTGCCCAAGGACAGCGATCTGATCGCCGTCGCCAAGCCCAATTCGATCGCCTTGCGCATCGCGATGGTCGCGGCCGACGAGGCCGACTTGGTTGCGACGCTGCGCTGGGGCAACGAATGGGACATCGCCGCCGCTGCGCTGATCGCGGCCGAGGCGGGGGCCACCGTGACCGACGCGCACGGCGTTCAGCTTAGCTTCAACACCGCGAGCGCCCAGGCATTCGGCGTACTCGCGACCACGCCCGCGATCCACGCCGCCGCCGTCGCGCGGCTGGCGGAGCGAGCCAGGGCCTTGTCCGCCCGATGAGCAAGTGCTGAGGAGCAACCCGATGACCAACACCCTGACTCGCCTCTCGATCGCCGCGCTGGCGACCGCGCTGCTCGCACCGGTCGCGCTGGCTGCCGCGCCGAAGCCCGCGCCCAAAAAGGCCGCCCCCAAGCTGGTGCTCGTCACCGTCAAGCAAATGACCGTCGCGGTCGATCCGGCGGGCGATGAGAAGGCCAATGCCGAGAAGATTGCGGCGTTTCAGCAGGCGGCGCTCGGTATCTTCTCCTGCGCCGACGTTGCGGACGTCGCGAAGAGCGTCGGCGCGACCGTGGCCGATGCCTCTGGCGTCCCGATTACCGCACTGCCGCCTGCCTTGCGCGACACCGTCCGCACGATGAAGCTCGGCACCGCGACGCAGATGTTCGGCGATCGGGCCGAGGGCAAGGTCCGCGTGCTGATCCTCTGCGCGCGGGCGGTGGAGAAGTAGCGCGACTGGTCTAGAAGCGCGAACCCCGTACCTCCGTTCGGGCTGAGCTTGTCGAAGCCCTGTCTTTCTTTCCGCATTGTCAGAAGAAAGACAGCCCTTCGACAAGCTCAGGGCGAACGGGTTGAGCGTGCTGGAACGGTCTAAGACCTTTCTAAACCCCCCGCTCATCCCGATACTTAATCTCCAGAAACCGCCCGCGCGTCGCCAGCGAATCGAGATCGCCCTGCGCGATATGCTCGGACATTTCGCCGATCTCCTCGTCGATCAGGCGCAAACTGTCGGCCAATTGCGCGTCCGGGCTCTTGCCGTTGCGCGCCACGCTGCGCAGCGCAGGCGGTACCTTGGCGTAATCGCGCAGCAATTCCGGCAATTGCTCGCCCACCAGTTTGCGTAACTCCACCGCCGCCGGTTGCTGTTCGTCGAGCGTCGCAAGCTGCGGCGACAGCATGTCGAGCCGCACGCCGATCCCGTCGACCAAAGTCTGCGCCGGGGCGGGCAGCGCCTTGCGCTGCGTGTCGAGCCACGCGCCGGTCCTTGACGGCAGCAGCTTGAGCGGCACCGCCGGAAGCTGCTCGGCGCGCACCGTCGGCGTGAAATTGCCGAACAAAGCGAACAGCGTGAAGAGGATCAACAGCGCGCCGACCAGCAGCGCCCCGCCCATCCCGAGCGGCACGAACCAGCCGATCAGGATCGCCGCAACAACGATCGCAAGATCCGCCCCCGCCGCCACCGCAAACCTCTTGGCCACCGACGTCCCCCGCCGCCGCTGCGCCACAATCGCCCGCCGCTCGGCGCGGGTGCGGTCGAGCAGTTCGCCGGCGCGGGCAATCTGGCGATCGACATCGGTCACGGGTTCACTCAGCCTCCAGCTTGAAGCCTTCGGTGGGGCCCGAAAGCTGGTTCTGCGCCGCGCCTTCGGCGCGCGCGATATAGCCCTTCGACTTCTCGACCTCGGTCGACAGCGTGCCGACCGTCGCCTTCATCGACACCAACGCCTTGGCCTTGAACGAATCGATCGCGTCCATCGTGTCATAGATGTTCTGGAACGCGCGCTGCAGCGTCTCGACCGGAATGGTCGCGGCGGCGGCTTGCTCGTGGATCGTTGCGGTCTGCGATTTCAGCAGCTTGCCGGTCGCATCGATGATGTTCGCGGTGGTGGTGTTGAGCGCGGTGATCTGGTCGAGCACCAATTTCTGGTTGGCGAGCGCCTGCGCCACCGTCACCGCCGTGCGCAGGGCGGACACCGTCGTGGTCGAGGCGCGATCGACGCCCTTCACCAACTCGACATTGTTCTTCTTGACCAGATCGAGCGCGAGATAGCCTTGCACCGTCACTGCCATTTGCGTCAGCAGATCCTGCGTACGCTGTCGGACATAGAACAACGCACTCTCGCGGATCGCCTTGGCCTTGGCTGGGTCGGTGTGGTCGAGATCGTTGGCTTTTTCCTCCAGCCGCGAATCCATTTCCTTGGACAGCACGATCATCTGTTCGAGCCGCCCCATCGCGGTCCACAGATTGGCGCGCTCGGTGTCGATCGCGGCATTGTCCATCAACAGCTCGTCCTTGCCGCGTGCGAGCGTCTTGAGGATCGCGGCGATGTGCGACTGCGAAGAGCGATATTTGTCGAAATAGGTGTTGAGCCCGCCGCCGAACAATTTGCTCAGCATCCCCCGGCCCGAAATGAGCTTTCCGTTGACGCTCGGATCGAGTTTCTCGATCGTACGGCGCAGCTCGGTCAGATCGGCGCCGACGCCGCTTTCACCGTCCATCGCCTTCACCGGGCGATCAAGGAAGCGGTTCGACTGATCGGCCGCAGCGCGGATTTCCTTCTGCCCCATCGCCGCGATCGCATCGACGCGTTTGCCGAATTCGGGCGAGTTCACATCCTGCGCGATCAGATCGTCGACGAAATCGGCGACCTTGGTCTGCAGCTTCGAGCGCACGCCATCTTCGATCGGCACCAGCCCGATCGCCTTTTCCGGCGCGACCACGGGCACGGGCGTGGGCGGGGTCAGCACCAGATCGGTTTCGGTCTCTGCAGCGGTCGCCATGTCGTCCCTCCGGCCAATATCGCCCTTAGATGAAGCGGATCGCGCTCCGGTTCAAGTGTGTCATTATAGTAATACGCCTGTCGTCACGCAACTTTCACCGAAACGACGCGAACCCGACGCACACGGTCGATACCGCACCGCAACAATCCAAACACCAAAGGGGTTTTGCGTAATGCGTCGTTCGTTCTCGCTCGTTCTTGTCGGCACCTTGCTCGGCTGCTGCTCCACCGCAGCGCTGGCCCAATCGGCCGTGCAGCCGGACGCGCCGTCGGCGGATGGCCCCGACATCGTCGTCACCGCACAGAAGCGCGAACAGAAGATTCAGGACGTGCCGATCACGGTGACGGCGGTCACCGGCGCGAAGATGCAGGAACTCGGCGTCAATTCGCTCGCCGAAGTCGCGCTCTATATTCCCGGCCTGCGCATTCAGGAGCAAAGCGCCAACAACCCGGGCTTCGTTATCCGCGGCATCACCTCGGACAGCGGATCGTCGCAGCAGGGCGCACGCGTTTCTCTCTATTACAACGGCATCGATATCTCGCGCACGCGCGGTGCGTATCAGGATCTGTACGATCTCGAGCGCATCGAAGTGGTGAAGGGCCCGCAGGCGACGCTGTTCGGCACCGCCTCGGCCGTCGGCGCGGTCAACCTCATCTCGGCCCAGCCGCGCGCCGGCACGTCGGGCGAACTGAACGGCTCCTACGGCAATTACAATCGCGGTCAGGTGTCGGGCTTCATCAACGTCGGCAACGATACGCTCGCCGGGCGGCTCGCCTTCGCCTACAAATATCATGACGGCTTCGTCCGCAACATCGCGGGCGACCCCAATGTCCCCAACCAGAATCAGGGCAAGATCAACCAGGACGATCTGAACGGCCAGGATCAGCGCGGTATTCGTGGCTCGCTGCGCTGGGCACCGACCGATGCACTTACCGCCAGCCTGGTGCTGACTTATGACGGGCAGCGTAACCCCGGCACCGCCTTCCGCTCGCGTGCTCTCGCGCCGACCGGCGGCAATGGCGGCGATTACGCTTATGCCGAACTGTCGGGCTCGCCGTTCAGCGCGGCGGTGCTGGGCGATGCCAAGCTCGGCCTGAAGCGCGATGTGTATGACGCCAATCTGACCGTCACCGCACAGCTTGCGCCCGGCGTCAGCTTCACCACGGTCAATGGCTATCGCAAGTTCAACAGCAACGAAGTGTTCGACGCCGATGGCGGCCCGGCCTGGTATCTCGAATTCGCCGAGGATGCGCGCGGCGATCAGTGGAGCCATGAAGGCCGCTTCAACTTCACCGGCGACAAATATCGCGCGTCGTTCGGCTGGAACGCCTTCTTCGAAAACAATTTGCAGCGCGTTCCCTTCTCGACCGAGGAAGGCACGTACCTCGGCTGCTCGGTGACGCCGACCTTCGCGCCGATCCGGGCCGTCCTTGCCAATGCCGGCGTCGCGGGCTGCGTCGCGGCGAATGGCACGGTGACGGCGGCACGCGCGACGGCGGTGCTCACCGGCGGTGCGGCGACGCAAATCCCGTATCAGTCGGTGTTCACCAATTATGGCACGAACGACACCTATTCGGTCTTCGCCGACGGCACCTGGATCCCGACCCCGCGGCTGGAAATCACCGCAGGCGCACGTCTCCTGATCGAACAGCGCAAGTCCGGCTACAGCTCGGTCCAGCCCAATTCGACGATCCTCGCCGCACTCGGCATCCGCTCCAGCCTGCTTGGCACGGCGAATACCAACGGCCAGATCTTCACCGCGCAGAAGAGCTTCACCGCGATCCTGCCGCGCGCGAACGTGCTGTATCGCGTGACCGACAGCGTCAACGTCTATGCGACGGTCAGCAAGGGCCGCCGCTCGCCAGTGGTGCAGCTCAATGCAGCAAACGTCGGCGGGCTCGTGGTGCCGAACCTGCAGGTCGTGCCGGACGAAGTGGTGTGGAACTATGAAGCGGGTATCAAGGGCAAGGTCGGTCCGTTCACCGGCTCGCTCGGCGTGTTCTATCAGACGTATAACGGCTTCCAGGTGTCGGTCACCAACAACGGCGTGACGACCACGCAAAGCGCCGGCAAGGCGCGCAACCCCGGCGTCGAGTTCGAGGGCAACCTCAAGCTCGGGCAGTTCGTGAACGTGTTCGGCAATTTCGCCTATGTCGATGGCAAGATCGAGAAGAATGCCGCCACCGGTGCCTTCTCGGGCGCGCAATTCCGGCTTCAGCCGAAATATAGCGCCTCGGGCGGTGTCACGCTGCGCGCACCGGTCGGCAGCATGACGATCTATGCGACGCCGTCGGCCACCTATCAAAGCAAGGTGTTCTTCGAACTGCCGAATTCGGAGGCGATCAGCCAGGGTGGCTATACGCTCGTCAACGTCCGCGCGGGCGTCGAACTGGCCGGTGGCAAATATCGGATCGGCGGCTTTGCGCGCAACGCGCTCAACAAAAAGTATCTGATCGACGCGGGCAACACCGGCGGCGGCTTCGGCATCCCAAGCTACATTCGCGGCGAGCCGCGCGTGTACGGGATCGAAATCGGCGGCAAATTCTGATCCGCTCGGGCGGGCGGCGCGATCCGGCGCGCCCGCCCGCCTGCTCCCGCACCTTGTTGCCGTGCAACATTTGCGCTAGGGGCGCGCGCTACATCTCAAGCTAAAGCACCGGACACCCTTATGAGCCTCCGCAATGTGGCCATCATCGCACACGTCGATCATGGCAAGACCACTCTCGTCGATCAATTGTTCCGTCAGTCCGGCACCTTCCGCGACAATCAGCGCATCGAAGAGCGCGCGATGGACTCGAACGATCTCGAAAAAGAGCGTGGCATCACCATTCTCGCCAAGCCGACCTCGGTCGACTGGACCCCGCCCGGTGCCAGCGAGAGCATTCGCATCAACATCGTCGACACGCCCGGCCACGCCGATTTCGGCGGCGAAGTGGAGCGCATCCTCAGCATGGTCGACGGCGTCGTCCTGCTGGTAGATTCGTCCGAAGGCGCAATGCCGCAGACCAAGTTCGTCACCGGCAAGGCGCTGGCGCTGGGCCTGAAGCCGATCGTCGTCGTCAACAAGGTCGATCGCAACGACGCGCGCATTCAGGAAGTGCTCGACGAAGTGTTCGATCT
>JAIXZV010000231.1 GCA_027489365.1 Sphingomonadales bacterium | reverse complement strand
TGCCTGACAAGGTCGCGCGGCATCAATTCCGCGCCGATTTGCTCGACCGGTTGAGTTTCGAGGTGGTGACCTTGCCGCCCTTGCGCGCGCGGGTCGACGATGTGTTGGTGCTGGCCGAGCATTTCGGGCGGCGCATGGCCTCCGAATTGCAGCGCGACGGCTGGCCGGGCTTTACGCGCGCTGCGGAGGCGGCGCTGGTGGCATATCAATGGCCGGGTAACGTCCGCGAATTGCGCAACGTGGTGGAGCGCGCGGTCTATCGCTGGGACGAGGACGGGCCGATCGACGCGATCCAGTTCGATCCGTTCCATTCGCCGCATCGTCCCGCCAACCAGGCCCCGGCTGCGGCAACGGCGGCGCCCGCCGAGCCGGTTTTGGATGCGCCGAACGCTAGCCAAGCCGAGCAGGGGCCAATGGACTTCAAATCGCGCCTCGCGCGCTTCGAATGTGAGATGTTGCAGACCGCGATGGCCGAAAACCGCTTCAACCAGCGCGCGACCGCCGAGGCGCTGGGGCTCAGTTACGATCAGTTGCGCCACGCGTTGAAGCGGCACGGATTGATTTCGGGTGCCGCCGCAGAATCGGTTGCGTAACGACGCCACCGGACCCATTTGGCAGGCGCGACGTTTGCTTGATTGAGTTACTTTAGGAGAAGACCATGGCGTTCGAACTTCCCCCGCTGCCTTATGCCTATGACGCGCTGGAGCCGACGATCTCGAAAGAGACGATGACCTTCCATCACGACAAGCATCACGCGGCGTACACCGCCAAGCTGAACGAAGGCGTTGCCGCCGACCCCAAGCTGGAAGGCAAGACGATCGAGGAAATCCTCGGCATGATCTCGACCCTGCCGCCGCTGGTGCGCAACAATGGCGGTGGTTTCTGGAACCACGATTTCTTCTGGAAGATCATGGCCCCCGCCGGCACGACCCAGCCCTCGGGCAAGCTCGCCGAGGCGATCGACGCGTATGGCGGCCTCGACAAGCTGAAAGAAGATTTCAACGGCAAGGGTGCCGGCCAGTTCGGCTCGGGCTGGGCGTGGGTGATCAAGGACGAGAGCGGCGCGCTGAAGGTCGTGTCGACCCCGAACCAGGACAATCCGCTGATGGACGATGCCAAGGACAAGGGCACGCCGATCCTGGGTAATGACGTGTGGGAACACGCCTATTACCTGACCTACAAGAACGATCGCCCCGGCTATTTGAAGGCCTGGTGGGACGTCGTGAATTGGGACGAAGCGGGCAAGCGTTTCGAAGCGTAAGCATGTTCTGATTGGTCGGGCCTTTCCCTCGGGGAGGGCCCGCCAGCTTACCGAATGTCGCGATAGCTGTTGGTCGCGGGTTTGCCGCGGATGGCGATCCACAGGTAGTTGATGAAGTACAGGCCGGCCATCTTGAGCAGGCCCTGTTTCTTCAGCCGCCGCCCCGATGTCGGCATCACGAAGGTGGGCGAGAAGCGCACCTTGCCGAATTTGCTGGCGCGCTTGGCGATATCGACATCTTCGCCGTAAAACTCGATTGTGTTGTCAAACCCGCCCATGCGGTGCAAGATGTCGCGCGGCATCGCGAAATTTCCGCCGACCATCATGTAGCCGGTCATCGCGTAGAGCGGCCGGGCGGTGACGAACCAGCCGGTCGAAATCCACCGTCTGATGCCGCTCATGTCATAGAAGCTGTACGGGCCTGACAGACAGGCGAGGCCGCTATCCGCCGCGAAATGCCGGATGATCTGCTCGACCCAGCCGGGTGGCGGTTGCGTATCGGCATCGACATAGGCGACGATATCGCCGCTTGCGCTCAGCAGCCCGCGCTGGCGGGCGCGGGTGATGCCCTTTTCCGCTTCGAAGACGTAGGTGACGCTCGGGTAGCGTTCGATCACTTGCTTCGTGCCGTCGGTGCTGTTGTTGTCGACGACGATGATCTCATGCGCCTTGTTGCCCACATTGCGCATCAGCGCGTCGAGACAGGCGGGAAGGTACGCTTCCTCGTTAAAGGCGGGGACGACCACGCTGATCGTCCGGGGCGGCGTCTCGGTCATCGCGTGGGCGTCCTGTCAGCCGTTTTCGGGGGGCGGCGTGTCGTCATCGCCGACGTTGAACCCGTATTTCATCAGCATCGGAATGTTGGCGAAGGCGAACAGCAGGGTGAGCGGAATGACGCCCCACAGCTTGAAACCGAGCCAGAAGCCGTAGCTGAATTCGTGCCGGACGATCTCGTTGAGCACCGCCAGAAACGCGAAGAACGCCGCCCAGTTGATCGTCAGCCGCCGCCATCCGGCATCGTTGAGGCCGGGATACGCCGCCTCCAGAAAGAGGCTGAGGAAGGGACGCCCGGTCACGAGTCCGAAGATCAGAATCGCCGACAGCATCGCGTAGATGACGGTCGGCTTGACCTGAATGAAATATTTGTCGTGGAAATACAGTGTCAGCCCGCCAAACACGAACACCAAGATTCCCGTGAGCCACAACATCGGGGAAATGCGGCCGGTGCGCACGAGCGAGTAGACCATCGCGGCGATGCTCGCGATCATGAAGGCGGCGGTGCCCGCCAGCAGCTTCACGAGATCGAGGCCGGGGGTCAGATAGTTGACCAGAAAGAAGATCGCGATCGGCCCGATATCGATCGCGAGCCGCTGGCCTGCGCCGAGCGGGGCCTTGTTCGGGGCGGGTGCGGTCATTTGCGCACCCCCTCGACACCCGCGATGATCCTCGCGACTTCGTTCGAATCGAACGGGCGGAGATCGCCCATGCCTTCGCCGACGCCGATCGCATGGATCGGCAGCCCGTATTTCTCCGCCGCCGCAACCAGCACACCGCCGCGCGCGGTGCCGTCGAGCTTGGTCATGACGAGGCCAGTGACGCCCGCGTCCTTCTTGAACACGTCGATCTGGCTGAGCGCGTTTTGTCCGGTGGTCGCATCGAGCACGAGCAGCACGTCGTGCGGCGCATCGACGTTGAGGCGACCGAGCACGCGGCGGATCTTGGACAGTTCGTCCATCAATTCGCGCTTGTTCTGCAGGCTGCCGGCGGTGTCGACGATCAACACGTCGATGCCGGTCGCGGTCGCCTGCTTGACGGCTTCATAAACGATGCCCGCCGCGTCGCCGCCTTCCTTGCCGCTGATGATCGGGACGCCCGCGCGTTCCGCCCAGGTGGCGAGCTGGCCGATCGCGGCGGCGCGGAAGGTGTCGCCCGCCGCCAGCATCACGCCGTAATCCTGCTCCTTCAGCCAATGCGCCAGCTTGGCGATCGTGGTGGTCTTGCCCGAGCCGTTGACGCCGATAACGAGGATGACGTTCGGACGCGGGAAGCCGGTGATTTCGAGCGGCTTGGCCACCGTATCGAGCTCTTTCTCGATTTCCTCCGCGACGACGAGGTGGATGCCCAAATCCTCCATGTCGCGTTCGAACACACCGGTCGACAGGCGGTGACGGATCCGCGCGGCGGTCTCGGGGCCGAGATCGGAGGCGATCAGCGCTTCCTCGATATCGTCGAGCGTCGCCTTGTCGAGCGGGCCGGTGCCGAGCGCGGCGAGATTGCCGATCAGCCGATCCGAGGTGCGTTTGAAGCCGCCGAGGAGTTTTTCGTGCCAGCTTGGGGTCATGCGGGGGTTCCGGTGAGGGTTTTGCCGTCGGTGGCGATGATGGTCAGGTGCGCAATACCCCCAACTTCCGTTCGCCCTGAGCTTGTCGAAGGGCTGCCCCCCTCTAGCGCGCGGTCAGAAGTGGAGGGCAGTGCTTCGACAAGCTCAGCACGAACGGGGTAGGGTGGCCAGCGCACCTCGGCGAAATTCCCGGCGTGGCCGCAGTCGCCGGGGCGTTCGACCAGCACGTCCTGCGTCGTGCCGACGAGGCTGGCAAGCCACGCCGCCTTGCGCCGCGTTGCCGCCGCCCGGAGCGCCGCCGCGCGGGCCTTACGCACAGCTACCGGGACTTGCGGCATCCGCGCGGCGGGGGTGCCGTCGCGCTCCGAATACGGGAAGATATGCGCGTGGACGATATCGCAATCGTCGATCAGCGCGCGCGTGTCTGCGGCCATCGCGTCATCTTCGGTCGGGAAACCGGCGATCAGGTCCGCGCCGATCGCGATGCCGGGGCGGGCGATCTTGAGGCGTTCGACCAGCGCCACGCTCTCGGCACGCGCATGGCGGCGCTTCATGCGTTTGAGAATCATGTCGTTCCCCGCCTGCAGCGAGAGGTGGACGTGCGGCATGATGCGCGTTTCCTGCGTCAGCAGCGCGAACAGCCGGTCGTCGATCTCGATCCCGTCGAGCGACGACAGGCGCAGCCGTTCGAGCGCGGGGACGTGGTGGAGGATGCGCTCGACCAGCAGCCCGAGCGTCGGCGCACCCGGCAGATCGGGGCCGTAGCTGGTGAGATCGACCCCGGTCAGCACGATTTCGCGGTGCCCGGCATCGACCAGCGCCGCGATGCGATCGATCACCGCGCCTGCCGGGACCGAGCGGCTGTTGCCGCGCCCGAACGGGATGATGCAGAAGGTGCAGCGATGGTCGCAGCCATTCTGCACCTCGACGAAGGCGCGGGCGTGCGCGCCGAAGGCCGGGGCGAGGTGGGGCGCGGTGTCGCGGACCTGCTGGATGTCGCCGACGAGAATCGCGTCGCGCGATTGCCAGGCTTCGGGCAGCAATTTCTCGGCATTGCCGATGACGCGGTCGACCTCGGGCATGGCGGCGAAGCTGGTCGGATCGATTTGCGCGGCGCAGCCGGTAACGACCAGTTCCGCGTTCGGACGGTCGGCGCGGGCGCGGCGGATCGCCTTGCGCGTCTCGGCGACCGCGCCGTTGGTGACGGCGCAACTGTTGACCACGACCATGTCGCGCCCCGCCGTCAGCGCGCGGATCGCTTCGCTTTCGGCGATGTTCAGGCGACAGCCGAGATTGATGATGTGCGGACCGACGGGCATTGCGCGCGATCTAGGGGGCGGGGCGGGGGAAGTCCATGCGGGGAACGGCCCTTTGTCATCCCCGCGAAAGCGGGGACCCATCACCTGCCGCCCGAGATGGGTCCCCGCTTTCGCGGGGATGACAGGAGGGGGGCAGGGGATTGAGCCGGTTCACCCCGCCAAGCGCTTGTCCTCCACCTCGCGCAGTTCCTCAGCCGCGGCAATCGCCAGCAAGCGCCGCTCGGCAAGCAGCCGCCGCGTATTCGCGATGCCGGTCGGGCGGCCGTAGAGATAGCCCTGACCCTTGGTGCAGCCGAGTGCGCGCAGGCGTTCCTCGGTGCGGGCGTCCTCGATCCCCTCGGCAGTGATCGGCAGGTTGAGACTGTCGCCCAATCGCGTGATCGCGGTGACGATCGCCGCGCTTTCGCTATTCTCGCCCATCGACATGATGAAGCTCTTGTCGATCTTGATCTGGTCAAACGGCAGCGCGCGCAAATGCGCCAGCGACGAATAGCCCGTCCCGAAATCGTCGAGCGCGAGGCGAATGCCCTGGTTCTTGAGACTGCCGACGATCGATTGCGCCAGCGCGAGATTGTCGAACAGCGACGTCTCGGTGATCTCGATCTCCAGCCGGCTGGCGGGGAAGCCGGTTTCGGTCAGGACCTTGATGATCTTTTGCGCGAGCCACGCGTCCTTCAACTGCCACGGCGAGATGTTAACCGAGAGCGACAACGCGCCGTCCCAATCCTTCGCCGCCAGGAATGCCTGACGCATCACCGAGAGCGACAGATCGGCGATCATGCCGGTTTCCTCGGCGATCGGGATGAAGGCGTCAGGCCCGACCAGGCCGCGCGAGGGATGTTCCCAGCGCGCCAGCACTTCGAACCCGCTGAGCCGACCGGTCGTCAGATCGATCTGCTGTTCGAAATAGGGGACGATTTCCGCACGGGGAATCGCGGTGCGTAGGCCCATTTCGAGATCGTTGCGCGCCTGAAGCTCGCGCTCCATCGACTGATCGAACCAGGCGAAGCGGTTGCGGCCCGAATTTTTCGCCGCATACATCGCGATGTCGGCGGCGCGCATCAGGGCGTCGATGCTGGCGCAATCGAAGTCCGACCGCGCAATGCCGACCGAGACCGAGATGTGGAGTTCGAGACCCTCTGCATAAAAGGGCTGCGCGAGTCGGCTGACGAGTCGTTCGGCGATGCGTTCGACCGTTGCCGGATGGCTCGGATCGAACAGGAAGGCGCAGGCGAATTCGTCGCCGCCGAAGCGCGCGGTCAGCGCGATGCTCGGCATCGCCTCGGCAATCTGCACCGCGACTTGCTGCAGCAGCGCATCGCCCGTGGCGTGGCCGTGCATGTCGTTGACGGTCTTGAAATGGTCGAGATCGAGCATCAGCAAGGCCATCGCCTTGCCGCGGGCCTGGGCGCGCACGAACATCGCGGCACCGTCTTCGGCCAGGCTGCGGCGGTTGAGGAAGCCGGTCAGCGGGTCCTTTGAGGCGAGCTGCTGCGCGCGTTCCTCGGCGGCGGTGCGGATCGAAACTTCGTGCGCGAGCTCGCGGTGGCGGCGCCAGCCGAACAGGATCAGCGCGACGTTGAGCAGCAGCGCAATGACCAGCGTCTGATCGGTCTCCGCCCCGCCAGCGAAATAATGCTGCAGCGTGGTTGATAGCACCGCGCTGCCGGTGCCGACGAACATCAGGATCGCGGCAACGGTGATCGCGCCGTTCAGAATGTCGCGGCGGGGCGCGGGCGGTGGTGACGCCGCTGTCTCGCCTGCGCGCGCTTCGTTCAATTTGCTTTCGGCCATCATGCCACGTTGTGTCCCACCCTTTGCATCAGGCGGTCTTGCCATGGCAGCGATGTAGATGACGTTAAGCCGGATGGTTGCGCAATTGCTTCGCTTGCGCTACTGCGCGCTCGATCGTTCCAGCATTGGATCGTGAAGGCTGCCCATTGGGCTACGCCGGCCGACGAGGTTTCGTCCGCCGGCGTTCTTTGCGTTACGGTGTCGGTGCGGGTGTTTGGAAGGGTTTTTTCGGATGTTCGAGAGCCTGAGCGACCGTCTTGGCGGTGTGTTCGATCGGTTGCGGGGGCGCGGTGCGCTGACCGAGGCCGACGTGCGCGCGGCGATGCGTGAAGTGCGCGTGGCGTTGCTCGAGGCCGACGTGGCGCTGCCGGTGGCGCGCGATTTTGTCGACAAGGCGACCGAGCTTGCGGTCGGGCAGAACGTGCTGCGCTCGGTCACGCCGGGGCAGCAAGTCGTCAAGATCGTCAACGATGCGCTGGTCGAGATGCTCGGCGCGGAAGCATCCGATCTCGAACTGGGCGTAACGCCGCCCGCGATCATCATGATGGTCGGTCTGCAAGGCTCGGGCAAGACGACCTCGACCGCGAAGATCGCGCTGCGGCTCGCCAAGAAGCAGGGTAAGAAGGTGTTGATGGCGTCCTTGGACGTCAATCGCCCGAACGCGCAGGAGCAGTTGGCCGTGCTCGGCACGCAGGCCGAGGTGCAGACGCTGCCGATCGTCAAGGGGCAACAGCCGGTCGATATCGCGCGGCGTGCGGTGCAGGCGGCGAAGCTGCAGGGCTTCGACGTGCTGATGCTCGATACGGCGGGTCGTCTCCACGTCGATCAGGCGTTGATGGACGAAATGCGCGCGGTCGCGGAGGTGACCAAGCCGACCGAAATCCTGCTCGTGGTCGATGCGCTGACCGGTCAGGACGCGGTCAACGTCGCGCAGAACTTCTCGGATCAGGTGCCGCTGACCGGTATCGTACTGACCCGCATGGATGGCGATGCGCGTGGTGGTGCGGCGCTGTCGATGCGCGCGGTTACCGGCAAGCCGATCAAATTCGCGGGCATGGGCGAAAAGCTCGACGCGCTCGATGCGTTCGATCCGAAGCGGGTTGCCGGACGCATCCTCGGGATGGGCGACGTGGTCGGCCTGGTTGAACGTGCGGCCGAGGCGATCCAGGTCGAAGATGCCGAGAAGATGGCGGCGCGACTCCAGAAGGGGCTGTTCGACATGGACGATCTGCGCGGTCAACTCGCGCAGATGCGGCGGATGGGCGGGATCGGTGCGCTGGCGGGCATGATCCCCGGCATGAAGAAGGCGCAGGCGCAAGTCGACGCGGTCGGCGGCGAGAAGGTGCTGCTGCGGATGGACGCGATGATTTCGTCGATGACGCCGAAGGAACGCCGCAAGCCCGAACTGCTCAACGCCAAGCGCAAGATCCGCATCGCCAAGGGATCCGGCACGACAGTGCAGGACGTCAACAAACTCCTGAAAATGCATCAGGAAATGGCGAACGCCATGAAGAAGATCAAGAAAATGGGCGGCCTGGCCGGCATGGCCAAGATGTTCGGTGGTGGCGGCGGAGGTATGGGCGGCGGCGGCCTTGGCGGGCTCGGCGGGGTCGATCCTGGCAAGCTGCTCGGCGGCGGCGGGGGTCTTCCGGGCCTCGGCGGAGGCCAGCCCAAACTGCCCGCAGGCTTCGAGAATTTGCTCAAGAAGAAATAACCGCCCGATCCGTCACCCCAGCGAAGGCTGGGGTCTCAAGCGGTAAGGGCACGACATCCAACCCAAAGACCCCAGCCTTCGCTGGGGTGACGAACTCAAGAAGGAAGTAAAAATGGCAGTCAGCATTCGTCTCTCGCGCGGTGGTTCCAAGAAGCGCCCGTACTATCGCATCGTCGTGGCCGATGCGCGCAACCCGCGCGACGGCAAGTTCATCGAGAAGATCGGCACCTACAACCCGCTGCTCGCCAAGGATGACGCGAAGCGCATCGTGCTCGACACCGAGCGTGCGAGCTACTGGCTCGGCGTCGGCGCGCAGCCGACCGATCGTGTCGCCCGCTTCCTCGACGTGACCGGTGTGCGTGAGCGCGCGGCGCGCAACAACCCGAACAAGGGCAAGCCCGGCGAAAAGGCGCTGGAGCGCATCGAAGAGCGCGAGAAGAAGCTGGCCGAGGCTGAGGAAGCCAAGGTCGCAGCCGCCGCTGCCGCGGAAGAAGCCAAGGCCGCGGCTGCTGCCGAGGCCGTCGTCGCTGCCGAAGTAGAAGCCGCGACCGAAGCGCCGACCCCGGAAGCCGAAGCCGTCGCCGAAGCGACGTCGGAAGAAACCCCGGCGAACGGCTGATGCCACGGGATTCCTCCGTCACGCTCGCCGTCATCATCGGCGCGCACGGCGTGACGGGGGAGGTCCGTCTCAAGGTCTTCACCGAAGACCTTGGCCGCTACAAGCGCTTCAACGGCGGTACGCTGTCGTTGAAATCGGTGCGCCACGGCAGCAACGGTATGATCGCGCGGATCGCCGAAGTGACCGACCGTAACGCCGCCGAGGCGTTGCGCGGGACCGAATTGACCGTGGCGCGGTCCGAACTTCCGCCGCTCGAAGAGGGCGAATATTATCACGCCGATCTGCTCGGCCTTGCGGTTCTGTCGAGCGACGGTGAGGCGATCGGACGCGTGGTCGCGATCGACGATTTCGGTGCGGGCGACGTACTCGAGATCGAGCGCGATGGCGTGGACGGCAAACCCGGCAAACGCTTCATGGTGCCGATGCGTGTCGAGGCCGTGCCCGAATGGAATGACGAGCGTCTGGTGCTCGATGCGGCCTGGCTCGAATAGCACCGAATCTTGACAAATAACTCCTATTGATTTAGTAGGAGATCAGATGCGCGGATCGCCTGATCCCTTGGATGTCTTCCCAGACCACCCGGTGTGGCGCGCACTGTCCCATTATACCGTTGGTCCCGATGACGCAGCGCTCTCCTTCGCGGCGCGGCTGGGGCGCGAGAATGGCTGGAGCGCGGATCATGCCGCGCGGGTGATCGAGGAATATCGCCGCTTCTGCTTTCTGGCGGTGACCGCGCCGCATCCGGTAACGCCGTCCGACGCGGTCGATCAGGCGTGGCACCTGCATCTGACCTATACCCGCGATTATTGGGAGCGCTTCTGCCCCGAGGTCCTCGGTCGCGCGCTGCATCACGGCCCGACGGCGGGCGGGCCGGTGGAGCAGGGACGCTTCTTCGAACACTATGCCCAGACGTTGCGGAGCTATGAGGCCGTGTTCGGCCCGGCTCCGGCCGATCTGTGGCCCGATGCGCAGCGCCGCCTGATCGAGGATCCGCGCGCGCGGCGGGTGCATCCGCGCGACGGGATCATCGTCCCGCGCCGGTTCGTGCGATGGAGTTTGCGGGTCGCGGCGGGGATGGTCCTCGGCGCGGTCCTGCTGTGGTGGTGGAGGACATGAGCATGGGACTCGGACCTTTCGACCTTTCCGGCGGCGCGTTCCTCGCGCTGTACGGCGTTTTGTTGCTGGCGACGGTGGTCGCTGGGGTGGTGATCCCGCGCTGGCTGCGGCCCGAGGGTGGGGCAGGGCGGATCACCGATGTCGATCAGCTCGCCTATCTGGCGGGTGGGGCGGCACGGTTGACCGATGCTGCGGTGGCGCGGTTGCTGGCGGCGGGATCGCTGGTGCTGGAGGATAAGGCCAAGTTCCGGATCGTGACCGGGGTGCGGGGCGAGACCGCCACCGAGCGCGCGATCCTGCAAATGTCGCCTCCGGCCAGCCTCGCGCAGCTTCAACACGCTGCCTCAGGTGCTGCGCCGACGACGCGCGAGGCGCTCCGCCGCGCCGGGGCGTTGATCGAGGACGCAACCGCCTGGCAACTCCGCCTGCTTCAAACCGCGCCGTACCTGCTGCTTCTGGGTTTCGGAGCGATCAAATGGGAGGTCGGCACGATGCGAGAGCGGCCGGTCGGGTATCTCACGGCCTTGCTGGTCCTTACCGCGGTTCTCGCGGTCGTGCGGTTCGCTGTGGTCGACCGGCGGACGCGCAGCGGGCTGGAGGCGCTCGCAACCGCGCGGGAAGGGTCGGAGCGCCTGCTCCGCGCGCCGGTCGCGACCGAGACGGGGCTTGCGGTCGCTTTGTTCGGGACGATGGTGCTGAGCGGATCGGCCTGGGGTGACTATCACCGGCTGCGCACGTCGGGCGGCGGGGATGGTTCCGTCAGCAGCGATGGCGGCAGCGGATGTGGCGGCGACGGCGGGGGAGGCGGCGGTTGCGGCGGCTGCAGTTCCTAACGCAGCAGCGGCGCGCGCTCGGCGAGCAGGTTGCGGATCGTGGTCGCGGCGACCCCCGCTTCACCCATCGCGTGGCTGATCTGGTCGAGACCGTTCACTACATCCCCGGCCGCGAACAGGCCGGGGATGCTGGTGCGTTGATGGTCGTCGACTTCGAGGCACCCCTCTGCGGTTGCGCGCGCGCCTGCTGCGACGGCGAGTTCGGACCGGATCACCGAGCCTAGTGCCGGATAAACGCTGTCGAAGCTCTGCGGGCCGCTGGCGGTTTCGATGCGCAGGGCGTCGCCATCGATTGCGATGGCAGAGCAGGGGCCATCGATGTGGACAATCCCCGCCGCATTGAGCTTGGCGCGACAGGCGTCGTCCAGATTATGCGCCGCGCCGGGCGCGATCAGCGTCACGTCTCTGGTGAAGCCGCGCAGGAACCGCGCTTCCCGCATCCCGTGGTCGCCTGTGCCGATGACGCCGACGCGCTTGTCGGTCACTTCATAGCCGTCGCAGATCGGGCAATAGCGCAGCAACCCGCGGGCGAGCGCTTCGTCGTGTACGGCGTCCGGCATGTCGGGGCGATTGTTGACGACGCCGGTGGCGAGCAGGACGGTGCGGGCGGACGCGACCGTATCGCCAACATGCACCCGGAAACCGTCCGCGACCGGCTCGATCGCATCGACCTGCGCCTCTTCGCGCACCGCCCCGAAACGCTCGGCCTGACGCCGCATCAGCAGCAGCAAGTCGACGCCGGGGATACCGTCGGGATAGCCCGCATGGTTGTTGGTGCGCGGGATCAGCGCGGCGCGGCTCGATCCGTTGTCGAACATCCGGATCTTGAGATGAAAGCGCGCGAGGTAGATCGCTGCGGTCAGGCCGGCGGGGCCGGCGCCGATGATGATGCAATCGTCCATCGCTGCGCTACGCGTCATGCGCGGCGTTGTTCCTTGACGTTGGGAAGGAAAGTATATACATTGCGTGTATACGGAGGCTGAGATGGACGACGAAGCGTATCACGGCACGACCTTCAAATCGGGCAATTCGGTTGCCTTGCGGCTGCCCAAGGGCATGGGCATTCCCGAAGGGACCGAAGTGCGGATGGTCAAGGAGGCTCCGATGTCTTTTCGGATCGAACCGGTCGATGCGCCAAGGCGGACGATCGACATCAGCGGCTTCGCGGGGAAGGCGCCGTGGCTGAAGCCGCTTCCACGCGAACTGCGCGAGTTCGACGAACGACCGAGCACGATTGCGGCCCGTGAGGCAGCGGAACGAAAATGATCCGCTTCCTGATCGATGCGGACAGCGCGATCTTTTCGATGGTTGATGAAATGTCCCCGGTGAACAGGCGGATCGCCGCCTTGTCACCGGGCGATATCGCGATATCCGCGATCAGCTTTTCCGAAATTGCGCTGGGCACGCAATTGCAGAAGCCGCCTCCCAAGGACGTGCTGGACGCGTTCATTCGCGCCATACCGATCCTGCCCTATGACGATGCGGCCGCGCGTGAATATGCACGTCTTCCCTTTAAGCGCGCGCGTTTCGATCGCCTGCTGGCGGCGCACGCGCTGAGCCTTGGCGCGACAATCGTCACAAATAATGAGTCGGATTTTGCCGATATCGCCGGTCTGAAGATCGAGAATTGGACCAAGTGACCTTCGCTGCCACCATTCTCACGCTGTACCCTGATATGTTTCCCGGACCGCTGGGGATGTCGCTCGCGGGGCGCGCGCTGGCGGAGGGGAAGTGGAGCCTCGACGCGCGCAACATCCGCGACTTTGCGACCGACCGGCATAGCACCGTCGATGGGACACCGGCGGGTGGCGGAGCAGGGATGGTGTTGCGCCCCGATATCCTCGCCGCCGCGATCGACAGCGTCCCGGCCGGACGCCCGACCTTGGCGATGACACCGCGCGGCGCTCCGCTGACGCAGGCGCAGGTGCGGGCGCTCGCGGACGGG
>JAIXZV010000163.1 GCA_027489365.1 Sphingomonadales bacterium | reverse complement strand
CCGAGATCACGCCGCGCGCCTGCAGCAGGTTGAAGACGTGGCTCGCCTTGATCGCTTGCTCATACGCCGGGATCGGCAGCTTGGCCTCCAGGCAATTCTCGCATTCGGCGACATGCTTGCGGAATTGGTCGAACAGGCTGTCGGTGTCGGCGACTTCGAAATTCCAGGTCGACATCTCGACCTCATTTTCGTGGAACACCTCGCCGTACGTCACGCCCGCGTCGTTGAACGCGAGATCGTACACGCTGTCCTTGTTCTGGATATAGAGCGCAAGGCGTTCGAGGCCGTAGGTCAGCTCGCCCGCGACGGGCTTCATGTCGAAGCCGCCCATTTGCTGGAAATAGGTGAACTGGGTGACTTCCATCCCGTCGCACCACACTTCCCAGCCGAGCCCCCAGGCGCCGAGCGTGGGCGATTCCCAATCGTCCTCGACGAAGCGGATGTCGTGGAGCAGCGGATCGATCCCGATCGCGGCGAGGCTGCCGAGATAGAGTTCCTGCAAATTGGGCGGCGAAGGCTTCAGGATCACCTGATACTGATAATAATGCTGCAGCCGGTTGGGATTCTCGCCGTAGCGCCCGTCGGTCGGGCGGCGGCACGGCTGGACGAAGGCGGCGTTCCACGGCTTGGGGCCGAGCGCGCGCAGCGTCGTGGCGGTGTGAAACGTCCCCGCCCCCATCTCCATGTCATAGGGCTGGAGAATCAGGCAGCCATGCTGGCTCCAATAGTCATGGAGCTTCAGAATCATGCCCTGAAAGCTGAGGGGGGTTCCTTGTGGGTGCGTCACGCGGCGGGCTTTGCCGCAGCGCCGCGAGAGGGTCAACCGCGCGCGGTGCGGATCGCAGCAAAGTCGCCCAGCGCTGACTTTTTGTCAGGGGTAGTTGACAATGTCACGACTCGCTGGCATTTAGTCATGGACAGCTGACATTGGGTCAGCGTCGCATGACGGAGATGACCGATGTGCCCCGAACGAACGAGCAAGCGCGACGAGATGATCGTGCTGGGATCGTCGCTGTTCACGGTGTTCGTGACCCTCTTCACGGTCCTGTGGTCGTGATGCGGTGGACGCCGTGAAGAACCGCCTGAAAGTGCTGCGTGCCGAGCGCGACTGGAGCCAGGCAGAACTCGGTGGACGGCTCGGCGTGTCGCGCCAGGCCGTGAACGCAATCGAAACCGGCAAATACGATCCGTCGCTGCCCTTGGCCTTCAAGCTGGCGCGATTGTTCGAGATGCCGATCGAGGAGATTTTCGATGACGAGACTGGAATCGGCCATGCCCAATAAGGACATTGGCCCCGGCGAGGCGGCAGACCGCGCGCGATCGCGCCGGACCACGATCAATTTCACGATCCTCGCGTTGCTCGGCGGCGTGATCGGCTTCGCCGCCGGGCTGATCGAACAACCCGACGCGCCGATCAGCGCGGGAGGCACGATACCCGCCTGGTTCGCGATCCTGGCGGCGGCGGTGTTCGTCGTCGCGGTGGTCGCGGGCAGCGTGCTCTACTACCGCAATATGGATGAGCTGCAACGGCTCGACAATTACTGGGCGACGACGGTGGGCGCCAACGTCTTTCTGCTCGCTTACCCCGTGTGGTTGGTCTTGTGGAAGGGCGGACTGGTGCCCGCGCCCGACGCAATGATCCTGTATCTCGCGGTGTTTGCCACAACGATGATCGCCTATTTCTGGCGCAAATGGCGCTGACCTTCTCACCCCAATTTCAAAGGACATTTCAGATGGATATGAAGACGATGACGGTCGCGCTCGCGGCCCTGCTGCTCGGCGGCAACACCGCCCCGCAGGCGGCCCCTGCTGCCCCTGCCCCTGCCCCTGCCCCTGCTCCTGCCGTGGCGACGGTCGATGCCGATCCGGCGCTGTGGGTGGTCAAGGACAAGGACACGACGATCTATCTGTTCGGCACGATCCACGTGCTGAAGCCGGGCCTGTCCTGGTTCGACGAGGCAGTGAAGACCGCGTTCGACAAGAGCGACCAGCTCGTGCTCGAAATGGTGGCGCCGGAGCCCGCCGCGATGCAGGCGCTGGCGATCAAGACCGGCTTCACCGCGAGCGGCCCGACGCTGCCCGAAAAGCTCGGCGAGGCGGATCGTGCGGCCTATCTGAAGACGCTTGGCGAGTTCGGCATTCCCGCCGCTGCGCTCGATCGTGCCAAGCCGTGGATGGCGGCGATCACCCTCACCTCGATGCCGCTGATCAAGCTCGGCTATGACATCAACCAGGGCCCCGAACATGTCCTGACCGCCGCAGCGACCGCCGCAAAGAAGCCGGTGATCGGGCTCGAAACCGCCGAGGAACAGCTCGGTATCTTCGATACGCTGCCCGAAGCGGTGCAGATCAAGTTCCTCGATCAGACGGTGCGCGATCTGCCCAAGGCAGGCGAGGAAATCGGCAAGATGGTGTCGAGCTGGAGCGCGGGCGATCCCGACGCGCTGGCCAAGACGATGAACGAAGGCATGGTCGAGCAGCCCGAAGTGGGCAAGGCGCTGCTGACCGATCGCAACATCCGCTGGGCGAACTGGATCGACAATCGGCTGAAGACGCCGGGGACGGTGTTCATCGCGGTCGGCGCCGGGCATCTGGCGGGCCAGGACAGCGTGCAGGTGCAACTCGGCAAGCATCACCTGACCGCGACGCGGGTGAAATACTGACGGGCACGCGGCGGATGCGCCGGAACGCGCGATCGCTTGGTGCCGTTGCGATCGCGCTAACCCTCCTCACCGCCGCGTGCAGCCGGCCGCGTCCTCCGATCGAGGCGCGGCCGGCTTTATGGCGCGTGGCGGACGCGGACACGACGATCTGGCTGTTCGGATCGATCCACGCTTTGCCGCCAGAGGTGAGGTGGGAGACGCCGGAGTTGGAACGCGCGATTGCGGCGGCGGATACGCT
>JAIXZV010000369.1 GCA_027489365.1 Sphingomonadales bacterium | reverse complement strand
GTCACCTGCTGCTGATGTCGGCGACGCCGCATAATGGCAAGGAAGAGGATTTCCAGCTGTTCATGGCGTTGCTCGATGGCGACCGGTTCGAGGGCCGGTTCCGCGACGGTGTTCACTATGCCGATACGGCCGACATGATGCGGCGGCTGACCAAGGAAGAATTGCTGCGTTTCGATGGGCGCCCGCTATTCCCCGAGCGCCGCGCCTATACGGTCAAGTATGAGCTCTCGGAAGGCGAGGCTGCGCTCTACACAGCCGTCACGGAGTATGTGCGCACCGAGATGAACCGCGTTCAGCGGTTTGCCGAAGGGGATGGCAAGAAGCGGAACAATGTCGGCTTCGCATTGCAGATCCTTCAGCGGCGGCTCGCCTCCTCGCCAGCTGCCATCTACCAGTCACTCAAGCGCCGTCGTGAACGGCTCGAGACCGAACTGGGCGAAGCGCGCCTTGCCAATGCTGGTCGCCGGGCTGATTTCGCCGTGCCCAAGGTCAATGCCGACATGCTCGGCAATATCGACGAATATGGTCAGGATGAGATCGACGAGCTCGAAGACCTGATCTCGACCGGCGCAACGACAGCGGAGACTGTCGAACAGCTGGCGCTCGAAGTCGAGACACTCAAGGGTCTGGAATCGATGGCGCTCGGCGTCCTGCGCTCGGGCGTCGATACCAAATGGAGCCAGCTCAACCGGATTCTCGATGACGATCTGATGGTCGATGCGGCCGGCAATCGGCGCAAGCTCATCATTTTCACCGAGCCCAAGGATACGCTCAACTACCTGCTCGACAAGGTACGTGCCCGGATCGGCAATGCCGAGGCGGTCGATGTCATCCACGGCGGAGTGTCGCGCGAGGAACGCCGCAAGGTGGTCGAGCGGTTCATGCAGGACAAGGACATGCTGGTCCTGATCGCCAATGATGCGGCGGGCGAAGGCGTCAACCTTCAGCGCGGGCATCTCATGGTCAATTACGACCTGCCGTGGAACCCCAACAAGATCGAGCAGAGGTTCGGGCGCATCCATCGCATCGGCCAGGCCGAGGTCTGCCACCTCTGGAACCTGGTCGCGGCGGACACGCGCGAAGGCGAGGTCTATGCACGCCTCCTCGAAAAGCTGGAGGCGGCACGCGAGGCGCTGGGCGGACGCGTCTATGACGTGCTGGGTGAACTGTTCGAGGGCACCGCGCTCAAGGATCTGCTGTTTCAGGCCATCCAGTATGGCGAGCAGGAAGAGGTCAAGGCGCGGCTGTTCCAGCAAGTCGATGGAGCTGTCGACCAGACTCACCTGCTCGAGCTGCTGCGTCGCCGCGCACTGACCAACGACACGATGCCAGAGGCCCGGGTCGAAGAGCTGCGCCTGGAAATGGAACGTGCCGAGGCGCTGCGGCTTCAGCCGCACCATATCCAGAGCTTCTTCGTCGAGGCGTTCCAGCATCTGGGCGGGCGCATCAAGCGGCGCGAGGAAGGTCGCTGGGAAATCAGCCATGTCCCGGTCCGCATCCGCGAGCGGGATCGCCAAATCGGCACCGGCGCGCCGATCCAGAAGCAGTATGAGCGGATCTGCTTCGAGAAGGACAAGATCAACCAGCAGCCCGTGGCCGCGTTCGTGTGTCCCGGCCATCCCCTGCTCGAAGCGGTAATTAGCCTGATCCGCGAGCAATATGAGCAGATCATGCGCCAGGGGGCTATCCTTGTCGATGATACCGATGCCGGTGAGGCATTGTCGGCTGTATTCCTGCTCGAACACAGCGTCCAGGATGGCCGGCTGACCAGCCTTGGCAAACCGCATACCCTGTCGCAGAAGCTGCAGTTCGCCGCGATCGACAAGGCCGGCAACGCGGCCAATGCGGGGATTGCACCGCACCTTAATCTGCGGCCGGCAAAGCCGGAAGAAATCGCGGCAGTGCGCGGGCAGCTTGAAGAAGGCTGGCTCACGACAGACCTCGAGAAGACGGCAATCCGTTTCGCCACGGTCGAACTGGCGCAGCGCCATGTCGCCGAGGTGAAGGCGCGGCGTCTCCCGGAGATCGACAAGGTCGAACAGGAGGTTCGCGCCCGGCTCAAGAAGGAAATCAATTACTGGGATTCGCGTGCCTTCGAGCTCAAGGAGGAGGAGAAGGCAGGCAAAAAGACCCGGCTTAGCTGGCAGAACGCTCAGCGCCGCGCCGAAGATCTGGCTGAGCGCCAGAAGCGGCGGATGGACCAGCTCGAGAAGGAGCGGTTCATTTCCTCGCAGCCACCGCGGGTTCGCGGCGGCATGGTGGTGATCCCGCGTGGGCTGCTTGAGGCACAGAATGCCGCCCCTATCGGCAACCATTTTTCGGAAGACCCTGCCGCACGCCGAGCCATCGAACTGGCCGCGATGGAGGCGGTGATGGCCGCGGAGCGGGCGCTCGGAAATACGCCGACCGACGTCTCCATGCAGAAGATCGGCTACGACATCGCCTCGCACGACCCACAGACCGGACATCTGCGCTTTATCGAGGTCAAGGGCCGGATAGATGGCGCCGACAGCGTGATGATCACGCGGCAGGAAATCATCACCTCGCTGCACGAGCCGGAGAAGTTCATTCTCGCCGTGGTGCCGGTCAGCAACGGCTACGCGCATGAGCCGCGCTATATTCGCGGCCCGCTGGTCGAGCGTGAGCCATCCTTCCTGGAGACGGCGGTACAATTCCATCTTGCCCGCCTATTAGAACGAGCGGGAGCGCCGTCATGAACGGGAAAGCAACCATGCCATCTGATTACCCAACGCCACACGATGCCAAGGAGTTTGTTTTATATTCATTCTTCTACAAATGGGAGAAGCCACTTCGCGATGGATTAGTCAGGGTTTTCTTTCGCAAGCGCTTCCCATCAAAAACTCCTAAACGCGTCTATTTCTACATTGGCTCACCTACAATGTCAGTGATTGGTAGCGCGAGGGTAGACAAAATTGAGAGGGTAACAAAAGCCTACGCGCTATCAATGGCCAATTTGGGACACATAAGTGCCGAGGAATTGAATAAATACATTGGCGAT
>JAIXZV010000029.1 GCA_027489365.1 Sphingomonadales bacterium | reverse complement strand
TTTTTTTTTTTTTTTCTAAAACAACGTCTATTTTACTGATTCCCTAGTTCAATAGGCCATCAAGTTCAACCATCAAGTCGTGACCTACCCCTACATTGCCGACTTCGTCGCGCGCTCGCGAAAGTTCGTGATCGAGGTTGACGGCGATACGCACGCAAGCGACGGAGCCTTTGACGCGCGCCGCACGGCGTGGCTGGAAAATCAAGGGTATCGCGTGATCCGCTTTTCGAATGCCGACGTAATGTGAAATCTCGATGGCGTCCTCGAAACGATCAGCGTTGCGCTTGGTACTGCCCCCCTCCCCGGCCCTCTCCCCAAAGGGGAGAGGGAGAAAGACGACACGTGACCACCGCTCTCCTCCCCACCGGTTTTCGCGACCGGCTTCCCCCTTTCGCCGATGCAGCGGCACGGCTGGAGCAAACCATACTCGGCGCGGCCTACAGCCACGGTTATGAGCGCGCCGATCCGGCGCTCGCGGAATTCGAGGCTGGCCTCGCCGGTCGGTTGAAGGCAGCGCGCGCGCAGGATGCCGTACGCTTCGTCGATCCGGTGAGCCAGGCGACGCTCGCGATTCGCCCCGACATGACCGCGCAGATCGGCCGCATCGCCGCCACGCGCATGGCGCACCACCCGCGCCCGGTGCGGCTGTCGTACGCGGGGCCGGTGCTGAAGCTCCGCGCTTCGCAACTCTCGCCCGAGCGCGAGATGCGCCAGATCGGCTGCGAACTGATCGGCCTCGACACCGTCGCCGCCGCGCGCGAGATCGTCGAAGTCGTGGTCGCGGCGCTGTCCGCGGCGGGCGTCGCCGACGTATCGATCGACTTCACCCTACCCGATTTGATCGACGTACTGGCGGGCGGCCCCTTCCCGGTCGATCCGGCGCAGATCCAAGCCTTGCGCGACCGGCTCGATGCGAAGGACGCAGGCGGCGTCGCCGCAATCGCGCCCGCCTACCTCCCGCTGATCGCCGCCGCTGGCCCGTTTTTCGAGGCACACGATCGACTCTGCGCCTTCGATGCGGGCGGCGCGCTCACCTCGCGGCTCGATGCGCTGTGGCAGATCGCCGATGGCTTGAAGGGCCGCGTCGCGCTCACGCTCGATCCGACCGAGCGGCACGGCTTCGAATTCCAGAGCTGGCTCGGCTTCTCGATCTTCGCGGGTGGCTTGCGCGGCGAGATCGGGCGCGGCGGCACCTATACGATCCTGCACGAGAATGGCGCGGAAGAAGCAGCGGTGGGCTTCTCGCTCTACGCCGACGCGATCGTCGCAGCGGGCCTCGCCGACATCGACCGCCGCCGCCTGTTCGTGCCGCTCGGCACCGATCCGGCAGTAACGGCGCGGATGCGCGGCGAAGGCTGGGTCACGGTCGCGGCGCTTGAGCCGGGCGATACGCCAGAGGCACAGCTTTGCACGCACGTGCTGGCGGAGGGCGCAGCGCGCGCGCTTTAATCCTTCGGAACGACCTTCAGGTCATGATTGATGTACAGCAACACCTCGGTCGGGCCGGTTAATACCCATTGTACCGGGCGCGCCAGATCGCTCACCTCGACCGCATAATCGGGGCCGAATTGCTTGGCCGCCGCAGTCGCATCGGCGGCGATCGCCGCGAGGATCGCGGCGCGGTATTGGGTCGGATCGACGATCGACACGCCGGGTTCACCCTCGGCCTCGATTACCGCGCGGCCGACGCGCGGGGCCGCCTTGATGAAGCTATTTAGACGATCAATTGCCGCGAGCGCATTGCCATCGCTCAGGGGTGTTTTGATCAGAAAGTCAACTTTCTGCGAATCATCGCGATCATCATCCTCTTCCAGCTTCAGTTTGTCGGCATAATTGGCCAGCGTCAGTGGCTGAATGATGCCAGCGCCATAGGCAAGCTGCACGCCGCGCTTCGTGCCTAGCTGGATAACATCGCGGACCGTATCCAGGATTTCCTTGCGCCGTGCGTCCTTGTCGCGCGCATCACCATAGACGGTGACACGCTGCACCGCGAAATCGGCGCGGCGCCGAATACCGATGCCTGCGACTTGAGCCACACCCTCCTGACGGCGCGACGCGGTCACCACGATCTCATCCTGCGCAAAGGCCGGGAGCGGAAGTAACGCCGCTACCCCGCATATCGCAATCATCACCGTCCGCCACATCGCCTGCATCCTCCTGTTTTCAGGATAGCATGGTCGCGCCGGCAGCGGAGTCAAGCGGGCTACCGCGCGATACGCCGCTTCAGATACGCATCGACGATAGCAGTCGCAGGATAATCGGGTTCGCCCAGTTTGCGGTTGATTTCCATGTGACCGCGCAGCCCCTTGCCCTCGACCGCGACCACTTCGGCTGGCGTTCCGGCAGCCCGCAGAGCCGCACCGAGCGCGGTCGATTGCGCCGTCCCGTCGTCGCGCGCGATGTGGAGGATCAGGAAATCGGGGGCGTTGGGTGCGGCGACCTGAAGGGTCGGCGACAGCGCTTTCTGCCGGGCGGGATCGGTGCCGAACGCCTGGACATAGGTGTCGTGCATGAAGTTGCCGCCCTCGGCGATCTGGCGCGGCACGTCATACGCCGCCCCATCGAGCGGGATGACACCGCGGACGGCATCGGGCTTCATCCCGGCCTTGGCAAAATACCGTGGATCGGTCCCGACCAGCGCCACCAGATGCGCGCCAGCACTATGGCCCATCAGCACGATCCGGCTCGCGTCGAACCCCAGCTTGGCGGACTGCCCGCGCAGTGTCGCCACCGCATCGGCGACATCCTGCGCCTGCTGTTCCACTGTTGCCGCAGGCACGAGTCGATAATTGACCGACGCGAAGGCGTACCCCGCCGCGAGATAATGCGAGACCTTGGCCGCGCCGGTAGTGTTCGACTTGTCGCCGCGCTTCCATCCGCCGCCGTGCACGAAGATTACGAGCGGCGCGTCCGGACCCTTAGCGCCCCAAAAATCGAGATGCTGGAGCGGGTCCGCGCCATAAGCGATGTCGGTCTTGCCAGGCACGGGAGCCGCCTGCGCCCGCCCCTCCATACGCTGCGCCATCCGCTGCGCGATCCGTTCGCGGAAGCTCTGGCCAGCCTCGGCGGGGGTGAAGGCGATGGCCGCGACAAGCACGGGCAACAGCAAGCGGATCATGGCGGGTTCCCTGGATCGTTACGCATCCAGCTATCGTGGCGCGCGGAAGGGGGTCAAACGATCAAGTGTAACAGATTGTAGGGGGTGGACGCTTGCGCCCGCGCTACCTAGGGAAAGGCCGATTTCCGGCACACCCTGAAAGGTGGACATTTGGCCAACGTAGCAGTGATCGGCGCCCAATG
>JAIXZV010000364.1 GCA_027489365.1 Sphingomonadales bacterium | reverse complement strand
GCTCGATCTCAGCCAATGCTCGCCGGTCGAAGGCTTCGACGCCAAGATCACCGGCTCCAACGATTACAATGACATCGCCGGTGCCGACGTGATTATCGTCACCGCCGGTGTCGCGCGCAAACCCGGCATGAGCCGCGACGATCTGCTCGGCATCAACCTCAAGGTGATGAAGGCAGTGGGCGAGGGTATCAAGACCCACGCGCCGAACGCGTTCGTCATCTGCATCACCAATCCGCTCGATGCGATGGTGTGGGCGCTGCGCGAGTTCTCCGGCCTCCCGCACAATATGGTCGTCGGCATGGCCGGCGTGCTCGATTCGTCGCGCTTCAGCCACTTCCTCGCCGAGGAATTCCAGGTGTCGGTCAAGGACGTGACGAGCTTCGTGCTCGGCGGCCATGGTGACACGATGGTCCCGGTGATTTCCTATTCGACCGTTTCGGGCATCCCGATCCCCGATCTGATCAAGATGGGCCGTTCGACGCAGGAAAAGATCGACGCGATCGTTCAGCGCACGCGCAGCGGCGGCGGCGAGATCGTCGCCTTGCTCAAGACCGGCTCGGCCTATTACGCGCCCGCCACCAGCGGCATCGCGATGGCCGAAGCCTATCTCTACGACCAGAAGCGCGTCCTGCCCGCCGCAGCGCATGTCACCGGCCAGTACGGAGTCGATGACCTCTATGTCGGCGTTCCGGTGGTGATCGGTGCCGGCGGCGTCGAGCAGATCGTCGAAATCGCGCTCGATGACGAAGCCAAGGCGAACCTCACCGTATCGGTCGATGCGGTGAAGGAGCTGCTGGTGGCGTGCAAGGCGATCGACGGCTCGCTGGCCTGACATGCGGCGCGTCTCGGTCCTTGCGCTTCTGGTGTGCGCGACGTCTGCCTATGCGGCACCGTCCGCCGATGGCGCGCGTACTCCGGCGCAGGACCAGGCCGCGACAAGCGCCTACCCCTCGGCCGAAGTTCTCAGCGGTTTTGCAAAGGCGTGCGCCGATCTGTCGTCGATCGCCAATGCCGAAGCGACGGCCCATGCGGCGGGATGGGAGACCTATACGCCCGCCAAGGATTCGCAGGTCGCCCAATTGCTCGACTTCGGCATGACGGCGGCTGGCAAGATGGCTGCGAGCGACAAGGACTATAAGACCGACGTCCGCGTGCTGCGGACGAAAATTGGCGGTCGACCGTTCGATTTGATGATTACGGGCGTCAAGAGCTTCGGCAGCTACTCGCTCGGCTGCCGCATGGTCGATTTCACCGCGACGGTGCCGATCGAGACGACGGCCATCGACGCGTGGGCGAAGGCGATCGCGCCGCAAGCGCCCAAGGCCGTGCGCGGCAATATGGAAAACGTGCTGACCACGAGCATGTGGCGTCCGGGGCTGTTTCCGGGCCATGACAAGACCCAGGTCGCGTTCGTACCGCAGACCAGCGAACTCAAAGCCGTCCTGCACTTGAGCGGCAACAATTTGATGACTCAAACAAGGAACTGACCGGATGTCCATCCTCGTCGACAAGCATACCAAGGTCATCACCCAGGGCATGACCGGAGAAACCGGCAGCTTCCACACCAAGGCGGCGCTCGATTACGGCACGCAGATGGTTGGCGGCGTGACGCCGGGCAAGGGCGGGACCGAGCATCTCGGGCTGCCGGTGTTCAACACCGTCGACGAAGCTGTCGCCAAGACCGGCGCGACCGCGAGCGTCATCTACGTCCCGCCACCCTTCGCCGCCGATTCGATCCTTGAAGCAATCGACGCGCAAGTGCCGCTGATCGTGTGCATTACCGAGGGCATTCCGGTGCTCGACATGGTCAAGGTCAAGCGTGCGCTCTCGGGCAGCAAGTCGCGCCTGATCGGGCCGAACTGCCCCGGCGTGCTCACCCCCAATCAGTGCAAGATCGGGATCATGCCCGGCAGCATCTTCAAGGAAGGCTCGGTCGGCGTCGTCTCGCGCTCGGGAACCTTGACCTATGAAGCGGTGTTCCAGACCTCGAACGCCGGGCTCGGTCAGACGACTGCGGTCGGCATCGGTGGCGATCCGGTCAACGGGACGAACTTCATCGACGTGCTCGAACTGTTCCTGGCGGATGAGGCGACCAAGTCGATCATCATGATCGGTGAAATCGGCGGCGATGCCGAGGAGCAGGCCGCGCAATTCCTGATCGACGAAGCCAAGAAGGGGCGCAAGAAGCCGATGGCCGGCTTCATCGCAGGCCGCACCGCCCCTCCCGGACGCCGCATGGGCCATGCCGGTGCTATAGTAAGCGGGGGCAAGGGCGACGCCGAGAGCAAGATCGCCGCGATGGAAGCCGCCGGGATCCGCGTCTCGGCCTCGCCCAGCGAGCTAGGTGAGACGTTGTTGGCGGTGTTGAACGGGTAAACCCTGCGCCGTCATGCCAGCGCAGGCTGGCATCTCTCGCGTTTGGAGAGACCCCAGCCTTCGCTGGGGTGACGGCTGGAGATAGACGATGGGCTACGAGAATCAGGATTTCGCGGATGTGGCAGGCGGCGTAAGCCCGGCCTTCATCGAAACGCTCTACGCACGCTTCAAGGCATCGCCTGAAAGCGTCGAGCCATCATGGCGCTCCTGGTTCGAGGGTCTCGAAGGCTCGACCGAAGGTGCCTCGTGGCAGCAGCCCAATTGGCCATTGTCGTCGACCGACGATCTGACCGCCGCGCTCGATCCGACCCAGATGGAGCCCGCGCCCAAGCCCGCCAAGGGCGGCGCGCCCAAGCCTGCTCCAGCCGCCCCGTCGCAAGACGCGATCATCCGCGCCGCCAGCGACTCGATCCGCGCGATGCTGCTAATCCGCACGTACCGCGTGCGCGGGCACCTTGCCGCCAATCTCGATCCGCTCGGCCTCTCCAAGCGCGAGATGCCCGATGATCTGAAGACCGACTATCACGGCTTTTCCGACGCCGATATCGATCGCCCGATCTATCTCGGCGGCACGATGGGCCTGCAATGGACGACGGTGCGCGAGCTCGTCGACATTCTGCGCGCCAATTACTGCGGCAATGTCGGCCTCGAATATATGCACATCGCCGATGTCGAGGAGCGCCGCTTCCTGCAGGAGCGGATGGAAGGCAAGGACAAGGCGATCGAGTTCACCCCGCTCGGCAAAAAAGCGATCCTCAACAAGGTGATCGAAGCCGAGCAGTGGGAGAAATTCTGCGGCAAGAAATATGTCGGGACCAAGCGCTTCGGTCTCGACGGCGGCGAAAGCATGATCCCCGCGCTCGAAAGCGTGATCAAGTACGGCGGCGCGATGGGCGTCAACGAAATCGTCTTCGGCATGGCGCATCGCGGGCGGTTGAACGTGCTGACCAACGTGATGGCCAAGCCCTTCCGCATCATCTTCCATGAATTCGGCGGCGGATCGGATAACCCTGACGATGTCGCGGGTTCGGGCGACGTGAAATATCACCTCGGCACCTCGACCGATCGCGAATTTGACGGGATCAGCGTCCATATGTCGCTGGTCGCCAACCCCTCGCACCTCGAGGCGGAAGACCCCGTCGTGCTCGGCAAGACCCGCGCGATCCAGACGATCGCGGGCGATCTCGAAACGCACAGCCGCTCGCTCCCCGTTCTGATCCACGGCGACGCGGCGTTCGCGGGGCAGGGTATCGTGTGGGAATGCTTCGGCTTCTCCGGCATCCGCGGTTACAATACCGGTGGCTGCATCCATTTCGTCATCAACAACCAGATCGGCTTCACCACCAGCCCGCAATATGCGCGCAGCTCGCCTTATCCGAGCGATGTCGCCAAGGGCGTCCAGGCGCCGATCTTCCACGTCAATGGCGATGACCCGGAGGCGGTGACCTTCGCCACCAAGATGGCGGTCGAATATCGCCAGAAATTCCATCGCGACGTGGTGATCGACATGTGGTGCTATCGCCGCTTCGGCCACAATGAAGGCGACGAGCCGAGCTGCACCCAGCCGCTGATGTACGACCGCATCCGCGCGCATCCGCCGGTCAGCGAAATCTACGGCAAGAAACTGACCAAACAGGGCGTGGTCGACCGCGCCTGGATCGACGAGAATATCAAGCAGTTCACCACGCTGCTCGAAGGCGAATTCGAGGCGGGCGCATCGTACAAGCCCAACAAGGCCGATTGGTTCGCGGGGCGCTGGTCGGGCCTTCATGCCCCGGCCGGTGCCGAGACCGAGCGGCGCGGGGTCATCACCGGGATCGAGCCGAAGCTGTTCGATTCGCTCGGGCGTACGCTGACCACGATCCCCGAAGGGCTGACCGTCCACAAGACGCTCAACCGCGTGCTCGACGCCAAGCGCGAGATGTTCAAATCGGGCACCAATTTCGATTGGGCGACCGGCGAAGCGCTCGCCTTCGGGTCGCTGATGTCGGAAGGCTATGGCGTGCGCCTGTCGGGCCAGGATTCGGGCCGCGGCACGTTCAGCCAGCGTCACGCGGTGTGGGTCGATCAGACCGACGAACATCGCTATCTGCCGCTCAGCCAGGTCGAACATGGCCGTTTCGAAGTGCTCGATTCGCCGCTCTCCGAATATGGCGTGCTCGGCTTCGAATACGGCTTCGCGATGGCCGATCCCAAAAGCCTGGTGCTGTGGGAAGGCCAGTTCGGCGACT
>JAIXZV010000058.1 GCA_027489365.1 Sphingomonadales bacterium | reverse complement strand
GCGGCATTCGACGACGCTCTATACCTCGGACAATGCGCTCGACTGGACGCTCGAAGGGATCGTGCTCGATCATCAGAACAAGGATATGCTGATCTTCGAGGGGCTGATCGGCGGCAAATATTTCGCGCAGACGCGGCCTTTGGGCGACCTGTATTTCGCCTATCCACCGGGGAGCGAATGGCGCAGCGGGCCGTCGATCAACCTCGCCTCGTCGCCCGATGCGCTGCACTGGAAACCCTATGACAAGCCCGGCATCCGCCCGCACGCCGCGACGATGGCGACCGCGCGGATGGGCGGTGGAGCCCCGCCGATCCTGACACCCGAGGGGTGGCTGTCGCTGTGGCATGGGGTGGAGCCGGCCGGCGTGGTTGGCATCTACCGCACCTATTGGAGCCTGCTCGACCGCGACGACCCGAGCGTGGTGCTACGCACGTCGGACGCGCCGCTGATCGAGGCGAACGCGACGCTGACCGACGGACTCAAGGATTTGATGTATATCGACAATGTCGTGTTTACGACGGGGATTGCGGACGCGGGCGACCATTATGTCGTGGCGAGCGGCGAGGCGGATCTGGCGTGCCGGGTGACGTGGGTGGCGAAGGAGGTTTTTGGGTAGGGGGTGTCGCTTTGGCCAGCGTCGTAGGACTTGACCCTTGCCCGGGAAGACCAACCCGTTAAGTTCGCTCGCAGGGAGAGCGGAATGTCGAGCTATGATCTAATACCGGAGGAGGTCTACGAAAATCTGCCTGAAGAGGCTGCAGACAAGTTCGTTGTGCTTGTCCGTACAGCTCAAGCTAATTTACAGCGGATGATGGACGATTCCAATTCGAACGATTTCGCTGGCGAACTGCGAAGCCAGTTCATGGCGATTATCCAAGGAACCGCCGATGCGCTTGGAATAGAAGGGCTCGAGAAAGAGACACCTTCGATGGACTATGGCGATTACAATCGGTTCCAAATAATCGTTACCGGCATCGTCGCAAAAGTGAGGTTGCTTGGAAATTCGCTTTCGATGCCAGACTCGGTTGAGCTGGGTCGGGTCACGAAAGCGAAAATTCATCAAGAGGTTGACCAACTTCGATTATACATTGCCGCGTTGGATGTGACTGACGCGAAGAAGGAGGCGATGAACGATAAGCTGGATGATTTTCTGCACGAACTCAGCAAGCGAAGGTTGAGTTTTGCTCGCACTATGGCGGTTGCGGCATCGATAATGGGGATTGTCGGCGGGTCGGCCGGTGCCATTGCGGCGGCTCCGAAAATCCCATCCGGCATTTCATTCATCATCTCGTTGATCGGCCAGGACAAAGAAATCGAAGATCGGGAAAAGGCTCGTCTTTCTCCTCCTCAATTGAAAATTGAACATAAAGCACCCGCTCCAGCCAACAGGGGCGGTTTTGCGGATGATCTCGATGACGATGTACCGTTCTAATTGGTGGGAGTTGTAAGTCGGCAGTCATCCCAATCCGTCACCCCGGCCTTGAGCCGGGGCCCATCGTCCAACAGGCGCGGCGCTTCGAACTCGGACGGTTCGCTCGCGGATGGATGGGCCCCGGCTCAAGGCCGGGGTGACGGGTGGGGTTTGGGGGTTCGCGGCCTGCGTTGCGTTCAGGGGCAATCGCGTTCCCCCAACACCAGAGGATGACGCCCGCGTTCCGCTCCGCTAAGGCCCTGCGCCATGTCGCGGCCCGTCAACATCCTGCACCTCCATTCCACCTTCTCGCTCGGGGGCAAGGAAGCGCGGGCGGTGCGGTTGATGAATGTGTTTGGCGACCGGGCGCGGCATACGATCGTGTCGGGGATGGAAGGGCAGTATGGCGCGCGCGAGGCGATCGCCAAGGGCGTGGATTACGAGATCGCGCAGAACGCGCCGCCGCTGACCGGCAACCCTTCGGTCAACCGCTATGAGGCGATTGCCGCCTATATGCGCCGGTTCGATCTGGTGCTGACCTACAATTGGGGCGCGATCGACGGGGCGATGGCGCGGCGCGTGTCGTCGAAGGGCGTGCCGCCGCTGATCCACCATGAGGACGGCTTCAACGCGGATGAGGCCAAGTGGCTTAAACCCCAGCGCAACGTCTATCGCCGCTTCGCGCTGACCAAGGCGGCGGCGTTGGTGGTGCCGTCGGAGACGCTGGAGGACATCGCGCTCAACATCTGGAAACAGCCGCGCGAGCGTGTCCACCGCATCGCCAACGGCATCGATACCGCGCTTTACGCCAAGAAGCCCAAGCCGGGCGCCATCCCCGGCTTCAAGCGCAAGCCGGGCGAAGTGGTGATCGGCACGCTGGCGGGCCTGCGTGAGGTCAAGGATCTGCCGATGCTGGTGCGCGCGGTCGGCGGCATGTCGACGCGCGTGCGCCTCGTGATCGTGGGCGAGGGGCCGGAGCGGCAGGCGATCCTCGACACCGCCGAGCGGATGGGGATGGAGGATCAACTGGTGATGCCCGGTTTCCTGCCCAATCCGCATGAGTATATCGGGCTGTTCGACATCATGGCGCTCTCATCGAAGAGCGAGCAATTCCCGATTTGCGTGGTCGAGGCGATGGCGGCGGGGCTGCCGATCGTCTCGACGCCAGTGGGTGACGTGCTGCGCATGGTGGCACCGGGCAACCGATCGTATATCGAGGGCCGGACGCAGGAGGTGCTGCTGCGCGATGCGCTGGAGGCGCTCGCCAAATCGGTGCCGGAGGGGCGCGCCTGGCTCGGCCAGCAGAACCGCGCCAAGGCCGTCGCCGAGTATGACGAAGCGACGATGATCGCGCGCTACGCCGCCCTTTATGGCAGCGTGATCGGTCGGCCCGACGCCTTTCTCTAAATGCGATTTGCGGCAGGACGCATCCAAAGCCTATACCAAGCGTATCTTTAAATCGGAGGTCACTCGCGTTGTTCAAAGGTCTGAAGCCCATCGTTTATGGCGGCCGTGAGGTTTGGCCGCTCGTAGAGGGTGGCAAGGGGGTTGCCGCGACCAATCACGCCAGCGCGGGGGCGTGGGCAGCGGCGGGCGGAATCGGCACGGTTTCGGCCGTCAATGCCGACAGCTATGACCCGGACGGCAAGATCATTCCGCAAGTCTATAAGGCGCTGACCCGGCGCGAGCGGCACGAAGAGCTGATCGAGTACGCGATCGAGGGCGCGGTGCAGCAGGTGCGCCGCGCGTTCGATATCGCCGGCGGCAAGGGCGCGATCAACATCAACGTGCTGTGGGAAATGGGCGGGGCGCAGCGCATCCTGCACGGCGTGCTGGAACGCACGCGCGGGCTCGTCTCCGGCGTCACCTGCGGCGCGGGGATGCCGTACAAGCTGTCCGAAATCGCCGCATCGTACGAGGTGAGCTATCTCCCGATCGTCAGCTCGGGCCGTGCCTTCCGCGCGCTGTGGAAGCGGGCCTATTCGAAGGCGTCGGAGTGGCTGTCGGCGGTGGTGTATGAGGATCCGTGGCTGGCGGGCGGGCATAACGGCCTGTCCAATGCCGAGGACCCGCTCGTCCCGCAGGATCCGTATCCGCGCGTGAAGGCGCTGCGCGAGACGATGCGCGAGGGCGGCATTTCCGACGACGTGCCGATCGTGATGGCGGGCGGCGTGTGGTACTTACGCGACTGGTCCGATTGGATCGACAATCCCGAGCTCGGCACGATCGCCTTCCAGTTCGGCACGCGCCCGCTTCTGACGCAGGAAAGCCCGATCCCTGTCGCGTGGAAGGCCAAGCTGACCAATATCGAGGAAGGCGAAGTGCTGCTGCATCGCTGCTCCCCGACCGGTTTCTATTCGAGTGCAGTGTTGAACCCGTTCCTGCGGCATTTGCAGGCGCGTTCGGAACGGCAGATCGCCTTCTCGGCGCAACCTGCGGGCGATCACACGCATCAGCTCGACGTCGGCGTGAAGGGCAAGAATTTCTGGGTGACGCTCGGGGATCTGCTGCGCGCGCGGCAATGGTATGGCGCGGGCTTTACCGATGCGCTGAAAACGCCCGACAATACGCTCGTCTTTGTTACGCCCGAGGACAAGATCGTGATCCGCAAGGATCAGGCGGATTGCATGGGCTGCCTCAGCCAGTGCGCCTTCTCAAGCTGGTCGGACACGGAGACGAATTCGACCGGGCGGCTCGCCGATCCGCGCAGCTTCTGCATTCAGAAGACGCTGCAGGACATCGCGCATGGCGGTGAGGTCGATCAGAATCTGATGTTCGCCGGGCATGGCGCGTATCAGTTCAAGCGTGACCCGTTTTATTCCAACGGCTTCGTGCCGACGGTGAAGCAACTGGTTGATCGCATCCTGACGGGCGACTGAGGCCCAAGTTCGCACTTTCTTCACCCTGCCCCGGTAAAGGGCGGGGCATGTCCGCGCCGATCGTTCTTCCCGGAAACGCCGAACTGCTACCGCTGCGCTTTCAGATCGGCGCGCGGACGATCGCGGCGGTCAGGCGCCGGATGGTGCGCGTGCCGCTGTCGCTCGATCAGGTTCTGGACGGGCGGGTGCCGGTGCTGCCCCCGCTCGATCGCGCCGCTCACGGTTATGCGATCACCTCCTTGCCGCAGGACCAGTTGGATGCGGTGGCGCGCGTCGGCGGCGGGATGATCGCGCACGTCCGGCAACGCTACCCGCGGCATTATGCCGATTTGACGATCGGGTTCGAGGCGTATCGCGCGAGCCTGTCGGGCAACACGCGGTCCGGGCTGAAGCGCAAGGTCAAGAAGGTCATGGAGGCGTCGGGTGGAATGCTCGACGTGCGGCGGTTCCGCACCCCCGACGAGTTGAGCGCGTTCCACGCGGTCGCGCGCGGGATTTCCGCGCGGACCTATCAGGAGAAGCTGCTCGGCGGCGGGTTGCCCGAGGATGCGGCGTTCCTGCAGAGCATGTATGCGCTGGCGGCAGCGGGGGCGGTGCGCGCTTGGTTGCTGTATGTCGGCGGGGCGCCGGCGGCGTATCTCTATTGTCCGATCGAGCAGGGCACGGTCCGCTACGATCATGTCGGGCACGATCCGGTGTATAACGACCTGTCGCCCGGCG
>JAIXZV010000189.1 GCA_027489365.1 Sphingomonadales bacterium | reverse complement strand
TCGAATGCCTGAGCGTCGAGCTGCGCGCGCGGATCGAGACGCGGTTGCGCGAGTGGCTGGCGGGGCAGCTCAAGCGCGCACTGCCGGGGCTGGTCGTGCTCGATTCGGTCCAGCGCGATCCCGCCGCGCTGCCCGCATCGCGCGCGATTGCCGCAGCGCTGGTCGCACAAGGTGGGCTGGTCGCGCGGGCGGAGATTGCGGTCGCGGTCGATGGGCTGGACTCGGTGGCGCGGAAAGCGTTTCGCGGCGCGGGGGTGACGATCGGGGCGCTCGATTTGTTCGATCCGCGCGTGTTGAAACCGGGGCCTGCGTGGTGGCGGCGCGCCTTGCTGGCTGCGCGGACCGGCGGCGTGGTGGCGAGCGGTGCGCAGGCGGGCGCGACGGTGCTGGAACGCGGTGCGCCCGGCGCGACGTTGGCGCATGGCTATCGCCCGGTCGGCGGACAGGCGGTGCGCGTCGATCTGATCGAGCGCATCGCCCGCGCCGCGCATGACGCGCGCGGGGCGAACGGCCGCAAGCCGTTCGTGCTCGATCCGGCGCTCGCGCTGTCGATGGGGCTGACGCGCCCGACGCTGGAGCGGCTGATGGCGGGGTTCGGCTTCCGCCCCGCCGCCAGCCCGGATGATGCGCCGCGCTGGACGTGGCGCGGGCGGCCACCGGCTCCGGTCGCGCCGCCGCCCAAGGACAATGCCTTCGCCGCGCTCGCAGCGCTGACGGCGCCGCTTGGCATCTAGTGCGGGCGATACGATCCGGCTCGACCGGTTCCTGTGCTTCGCGCGGATCGTCAAGACGCGCGGGCAAGCCCAGGCAATGGCGGAAAGCGGGCATGTGCGGGTCGACGGGCGCGCGGTGAACAAGGCGGCGACGCCAGTGCGGATCGGCTGCGTGATCGCTTTTGCGACCCCCGGTGGGCGCGTCCGCGCGTTGCGAATCGTTGCGATGCCGGCGCGGCGTGGCCCCAGCGAGGAGGCGCGCGCCTGTTACGACGAGCTTATCGAAAATGCGCGACCATCTGCCCCAAGCGTTGACGCCGCCAGCGCTCGCGCATAGCAGCATCCGGTTCGTTGCTCCGGGAGTGTTTCAATGACCTACGTCGTCACCGATGCCTGCATCAAGTGCAAGTACATGGATTGCGTCGAGGTGTGCCCGGTCGATTGCTTCTATGAAGGCGAGAACATGCTGGTGATCAATCCCAGCGAGTGCATCGATTGCGGCGTGTGCGAACCCGAATGCCCGGCCGAGGCGATTCTTCCCGACACCGAATCCGGGTTGGAGCAGTGGCTGGAGCTCAACACCACCTTCTCCGCGCAATGGCCCAACGTGACGCGCAATGCGGGGCAGACGCCGCCGGACGCCGATGCGTTCAAGGGCGTCGATGGCAAGTTCGACAAATTCTTCTCGGCAGAGCCGGGCAAGGGGGACTGACGGGCGCAGGCGCGGCCACGCCCGCGCCGATGCGGCGCTGCCGCAGCGCCCGGCACGGACGGCGGGTCGGCGCCAGCCGAACCCGGCCGACGGCCAGCCCACCCCCGAATTTACATTCCCGGCCACGGTCCAGCAACAAACCCGACGCGTTTCAGCGTTAACGCGACGCATTGCCCCCGGTGAGGGTGGTAATTTTATTACGACTGTGTTAAACAGGCTCGGACGGAGGCGTATCCCATGCGCGCTTCGGACACGGAGACGTACACAACCCACACCCCGCATGCGCCGATGCAGCCTTGCTGCCACCGGTGCGTTGCCCCCGGTATACCCGGTCCACAGAAAGGTCTTACGGAATGGCTGCCAAGGCGCTGTCCTTCGACGTCGGCGATTATGTCGTTTATCCCAAGCACGGCGTTGGCCGTGTGATCGAACTGCAACGGCAGGAAATCGCCGGGATGCAACTCGAACTCTATGTCCTGCGCTTCGAAAAAGAACGCATGACGCTGCGCGTGCCCACCAACAAGGCCGAGAGCGTCGGGATGCGCAAGCTCAGCAGCGACAAGACGCTGCGCGAGGCGCTGGAAACGCTGACCGGCAAGCCGCGCGTGAAGCGCACGATGTGGTCGCGCCGCGCGCAGGAATATGAAGCGAAGATCAATTCGGGCGACCTGGTGTCGATCGCCGAAGTGGTGCGCGACCTGTTCCGTGCCGACGACCAGCCCGAGCAGAGCTATTCCGAGCGGCAGATTTTCGAAGGTGCGACCAGCCGCCTCGCGCGCGAACTCGCCGCGATGGAGCAAGTCGACGAGCCGACCGCACAGGAAAAGATCCTCGAGATCCTGCGCAAGGCCGCCGCGATCCATAACAAGGACAAGGCGGCAGCCTGATCCGGCTGATGCTTTAGCGATGTGAGGAGGGGCGGCTGGCGACAGTCGCCCCTTTTCGTGAGCGGCGCAGTCGGGCGGCGCGTTGCTACGCACGGCGGCGCGTGCGACGGTCGCGCATGGCAGATTCCGTCGAACCCGATCCCGAGTCCGCCCGCGGATTTCGCGCCTTTCTGAAGACGCTGGGGCCTGGCCTCATCACCGGCGCGGCAGATGACGATCCGAGCGGGATCGGCACGCACAGCCAGGTCGGCGCCGAGTTCGGCTATGGTCTCGCCTGGACCTTCGTGCTCAGCTTCCCGCTGATGGTCGCGATCCAGCAAATCGCCGCCGAAATCGGCCGCGTGACGGGCGCGGGCATCGCGCGCAACCTCAGGCGGCATTATCCGCGGCCGATCCTGTGGGCGATGGTCTCGCTGCTGCTGGTGGCGAACATCGTCAATCTGGGGGCGGATCTGAGCGCGATGGGGGCGGCGCTGACGCTGCTGATCGGTGGCAATGGCGCGCTTTACACCTTGCTGTTCGGCATCCTGTGCATCGTGCTGGCGGTGGGCCTCACCTACGCGCGTTATTCGTCTATCCTGAAATGGACGACGCTGTCGCTGTTCACTTATGTCGCGGTGGTGGCGGTGGCGCATGTGCCGTGGGCGCACGCGCTGCGGTCGCTGGTCGTGCCCGAGCTGCAGTTCAACATGGCCTATGCCACCGCGTTCGTCGCGATCCTGGGCACGACGATCAGCCCCTATCTCTTCTTCTGGCAGGCGGGGCAGGAAATCGAGGAACAGCATCGCCACCATGCCAAGCCGCTGTGCCTGACCGCCAAGACCGCCGGGCCCGAGTTGAAACGCATCCGCGTCGACACGCTGACCGGCATGGCGTTCAGCACGCTGATTTCGCTCGCGATCGTGTTCGCGACCGCAGCGACGCTGCACGCCAGCGGCGTGCGCGACATCACGACATCGGCGCAGGCGGCCGAGGCGCTGCGCCCGATCGCCGGGCAGTTCGCCTTCGTGATGTTTGCGGCAGGCGTGATCGGCACCGGGTTGCTCGCGGTGCCGGTGCTGGCAGGATCGGCGGCCTATGCCGTTACCGAAATGGCCGGGGTGGCGGGCAGCCTGGATGCAAAACCGCTGTCGGCGCGGCTGTTCTACGGGACGATCGCGGCGACGACGCTGGCGGGCGCATCGCTTAACGCGGTCGGCATCGATCCGGCGCGCGCGCTCTATTGGGCGGCGGTGGTCAACGGCGTGCTGGCCGGGCCGTTGATGGTGGTGATGATGCTGATCGTACGCAATCCGCGCGCGATGGGGCGGCTGACGGTCGCGCACGGACAAGTGCTGTTCGGCTGGGCCGCGACTGCGGTGATGATCGCCGCCTCCGCGCTGTTCCTGTGGTTCGTGGCGCAGGGCGCGGCGTAGGGCACGGGTAGCGAGCCACTTGCAACAGGCGCCTTTTGGTGTATTGTAATAGCAATACACAGGAGGTCCGCATGAACGCTTTCCCGCTTCTCATCCTCGTACCGCTCGCGGCCTGTTCGGTCGGGGCCGATACGTCGGGGCCGGGCGTGCCCGGATCGGGCAGCGGTACGACGCGGACCTATGCGGTGAGCGATTTCTCCGCCCTGTCGCTGCGCGGATCGGACGATGTCGATGTGCGTGTCGGCACCGGCTTTTCGGTCCGCGCCGAGGGACCGAGCAAGGAGCTCGACAAATTGAAGATCGAGCGTGTCGGCGATACGCTGCGGATCGGGCGCAATGGCTTTAGTTGGGGCAGCAGCGAGAACGTCACCGTCTATGTCACCATGCCGCGCATCGTCGGCACGACGATCGCCGGATCGGGTAACATGACGGTCGACCGCGTCGAGGGGCAGCACTTCACGATCGACGCCGCCGGATCGGGTAACCTCAATGTCGCGATGCTGGCGGTGCGCGAGGCGAAAGTATCGATGGCAGGATCCGGGGACGTCGCGCTGAAGGGCAGCGCCGACCGTTTGACCGTCGACATCGCCGGGTCGGGCGACGTCGATGCGGCCGGCGTCAAGGCGACGGGCGCGGCGGTCAACGTGCTCGGGTCGGGCAGCGTCCGGGCCGAGGTGAACGGCCAGGCGAGCGTATCGATGATGGGATCGGGCGACGTGGACCTGGGCAAGGGTGCCACATGTTCGATCAGCAAGATGGGATCGGGCGAGGTGAAATGCGGCAACTGAGGCTTGCCTGACGCGGCGATCGGGTGGATGCCTGCGGGCATGACCCGCTTGCGCTTCGCCTTACTGCCGATCGCCGTGCTGTGTGCCGCCCCGGCGAGCGCGGCGGAGCGCAGCATCGTCGTCACCAGTTTCGACCGGCTGCGCGTCGAAGGACCGTTCGACGTGCGCGTGACGACGCGGGCCGCGCCCTCCGCCCGCGTCGCAGGGACGGTCCGCGCGGCGGACGGTGTTGCGGTGCGCGTCGAGGGAACGACACTGATCGTCACCGCCGGGCCGAAGGGGTGGGAGGAAGTGCCGGTGATCGGCAAGCCGGGTACGCCGATCGTGTATCTCGGCACGCTGACGCTACGCAGCGCTACCGTCGTTGGCGGCGGGCAAGTGCGCGTCGACGGCCCGCTGCGCGGCCAGCGGGTCGACCTGCAAGTCACCGGCAGCGGCGGACTCGCGATCGGCGCGCTCGATGCCGACCAGCTCAACGCCACCGTTTTGGGATCGGGCAGGATGACGCTCGGCGGGCGCGGCGCGCGCGTGCGGTTGATCGCGAGCGGCGCGAGCACGGTCGATGCAGGCGCGTTGCGCGGCGACGATGTGATCGTGCGGCTCGACGGTGCGGGGGCGATTGCGGTGAGCGCGCGCTATACGGCGGACGCGATCAGCACCGGGATCGGCGCGGTGACGATTTACGGCAAACCCGCGTGCCGCGTGAAGGCGGCGGCCGGCGGGCCGATCAGTTGCGGCGAGATCGCGGCCCCGCCGGTCAAATAAGCCCGAGCGCGGAGAGTTTGCCGATCAGACCGGCGGGCATCGCATCGCCCGCCAGCACGCCTGCGCCGAGATCGGCTGGCGCATCACCCGCCTCCAGATAGCGCCAGCCCTGATGCGCGCGCTTCGGACGGCCTTCGGTCAGCACCAGCGCCGGATCGATATGGATCGCGATGCGCCCGCCCTCGGCCTCGCCGAAGTGCAGGATCGGCGAGCGCGCCACCAAGGTATGTTTGATGATCCAGTAGAGCGACCCGCCACCGATAATCTCTTCGTGGCGCTTGGGCAGGTAGCGCGTGGTGAGGAACACCGGTCCCTCTTCTCCGCGCTGTCGCAAGCGGTCGGCGAGATGATCGAGGCTGGTCGCGCCGAACGCAACCTTGGTCAAATGAAGCGGCATCGCCGCCACATGGGGCGCGATCGGCTATGCGCCAAGCCCGAACAGCGTCGCGAGGCCGAGGAAGCAGAAAAAGCCCATCACATCGGTCATCATGGTCACGAACACGGCTGACGACACCGCCGGATCGATATCGAGCCGATCGAGCGTCACCGGGATCAGCACCCCCGATAGCCCGGCGATCAGATTGTTGATCACCATCGCCATCGCGATCACGATCGCCAGATCGGTATTGCCGAAAAACAGCCAGGTCCCGAAGCCGATCAGCACGCCGAGCATCGATCCGTTCGCCGCCGCGATGGTGAATTCGCGCGCGATCATGCGCTGCGTGTTCGAACTGGTGAGCTGATTGGTGGCGAGCGCGCGCACGACGACGGCGAGCGTCTGCGTCCCCGCATTGCCGCCCATGCCCGAGACGATCGGCATCAGCACCGCCAGCAAAGCAAAGCGCGCGATCTCGCCCTGGAATGCGCCGACCACCGACGCCGCGAGCATCGCCGTGCCGAGATTGACCACCAGCCAGGTGATGCGCGTGCGCACGGTCAGGCGGATCGGCTCGTTAATGTCGCCTTCGCCCGCGCCCGACAGCTTGAGGATATCCTCGCCGGCTTCTTCGGAAATGATGTGGACCACGTCGTCGACCGTGATCATGCCGACCTGCCGCCCGGCGGCATCGACCACGGCCGCCGAGATCAGTGCGTATTTCTGGAAGCGCAAAGCGACTTCTTCCTGGTCCATGTCGACCGGGATCAACGTCTGTTCGCGCTGCATCACATCGGCGATGGCGATGCTGCGCGGGGTACGCAGGATCCACGACAGAGCGACGGTGCCGACCGGCTTGTGCGCCGGGTCGACCACGAAGATTTCCCAGAAATCGGTGGTCAGCTCGTCATGGCCGCGCAGATAATCGAGCACGTCGCCGACCGACCAATGTTCGGGCACCGCGATCAGCTCGCGCTGCATCAAGCGACCGGCCGATTCCTCGGGGTAGGAGAGCGCTTCCTCGATCGCGGCGCGATCGTCGGGATCGAGCGCGCGGAGCACTTCGCGCTGATCGGCGGGCTCCATATCCTCGATGATCGCGACGGCATCGTCGGTATCGAGTTCGGAGGCGATGTCGGCGACTTCGCTGGCGGAGAGCGAATCGATCAGATCCTCACGGACATAATCGTTCATCTCGGCGAACACCTCGCCGTCGAGCAGATCGGTAATCGACTTGGCGAGCTCGGTGCGCGCCTCCGCCGGCAGCAGTTCGAACAGATCGGCAATGTCGGCGGGATGGAGCGGCTCGACCAGCGCCCGCGCGCTTTCGGGCGCGCCGTCATACACCGCATCGAGCACGGCGCGGACGAATTCGGGCTTCAGCCGGTCGTCCTCATCGAGCTGGTTGGTCTCGGCTGCGGTTTCGGGAAGTTCGGTCTCGCTCATGGTGGACCTCCTTGCCCGCTGTTCCGCGCGATCCGCTGTGGAGGCGCGCCGTCCTTCTAGCCGTTCGTTTCGAGCGAAGTCGAGAAACCATAGCGCCCGCGTGCAAGGTTTCTCGACTTCGCTCGAAACGAACGGGGTGGTGATGTCTGCCGGGTTCGCTACTGCCCCGCCCGATTTGCCAGCCGCGCGCCGTCTCGCTAGGGCAGCACGTCCCCTTTCCCAGGAGTGCCACGATGGCCGATCTACCCGAAACCCTCACCCTCTCGCTCGACAGCGGCGGCGATGTCGTGATCAAACTGCGCGGCGATCTCGCGCCGAATCACGTCGCCCGCATCACCGAATTGGCCAATGACGGCTTTTACGACGGCGTCGTGTTCCACCGCGTCATCGCCGGCTTCATGGCGCAGGGCGGCGATCCGACCGGTACCGGGATGCACGGGTCGGACAAGCCCAATCTCGAACAGGAATTCTCGAAGGAACCTCATGTCCGCGGCACCTGCTCGATGGCACGCGCGCAGAGCCCGAACTCGGCCAACAGCCAGTTCTTCATCTGCTTCGACGACGCCCGCTTCCTCGACGGACGATATACCGTGTGGGGCGAAGTGACGTCGGGCATGGAATATGTCGACGCGCTGCCCAAGGGCGAGCCGCCGCGTAGCCCCGGCAAGATCGTCAAGGCGAGCGCTGCGTAAGGCATAATCTATCCCCGTTCGGGCTGAGCCTGTCGAAGCCCTGTCCTTCCTCTGAACCGTTGGGGCGGAGGAAGGCAGCCCTTCGACAAGCTCAGGGCGAACGGGATGGGTGGCTCAGAGCACCTTGCGCACTTGCAGATACGCATAGCGCCCGCGCCGCGTCGCGCGTTCTTCGCGGAAGAGCAGCGGCGATACGTCGCGCCGCCCGGCATAGACATCGCGCAGCGTCGCGCTGCTGCCGTTGACGAGATTGCCGAGATCGAGCCGCAGCGTGAGGTCCGACTTGGGCTTCCACTGGCCATAGACCGACGCGAAGGGCGGGCCGCGCCCGGTGCGCACCTCGTCGATACGGTAGCTGTTGACGCGGGCGACTTCGCAGCCGTGCTCGAAGCCGAACTGGAAGCGCCCGCCCTTCACATCCTGCGTGAAACCGACATGGCATTCGAATGCCTGTTGATAGGATAGCCGCCGCGGCTGGCCGGTCAGCGGATCGGTCACGCGCGATTCGCGATAGGCCGAGCTCAGTTTCAACAACCCGTCCTTCAGCCCGAGTCGGTCGAACGGCAGCGTCAGCGCGGCCTTGATCACGTCCGAGCGGGCATGGCCGATATTGCCGGTGGCGTTGAACCCATCGGCGAGCGGGATCGAATCGATCACGTTGAACAATTCGGTGTGGCGCGCGGTGAGTTCGAACACGCCTTTCTTCCAGAAGCGCCGTTCGTACACCGCCTCCGCCGCGATCGAATGCGACGGGCGCAGATCGGCATTGCCGCCCGAAATCGTGCCGAGCGCGAGATCGCTCGATGCTGCGAAATCGCCGAAATTGAGCTGCTCGACTTCCTGTTCGAGCCGGAAGCGCAACTGATGCCCTTCGCCCGGCAGCCAGGTGACGAGCAGTTTGGGCTTGGGAAACACGAAGCCGCGCGACCGCGCGAAATCGCCGGTCTGGCTGATCCGCGACACTTCGAAGCGCAGCGTGCCGTCAATCGTCAGCTTCGGCGCGGGCTTCCAGATCGCTTGCGCGAACCCCTCGCCGCGCAGCTCGCTGACGCGCACGGCGGCGTTGGGCAGCGGGACGGCGACGCCGCCCTCGGCATAAGCGGTGCGGCTATCGAGGAAGTTATACGCGATCTCGCCGCCGCCCTCGAGGCTCCACACGCCGCCGGGGCGGAAACTGTCGGTCGCGCGCAGCACGCTTTCGCCGCCCGTCGCGCGGCTGGTGAAGACCGAATCGCTGCCCGCGCTGTTGGACACGCCGCGATAGGTGTTGCGATTGAGCCGCTGCAGCCCGGTCAGCTCGAACGTGCTGCGCGCACGCTCGCGCGTCCAGGTGAAGCCGGCCTCGCCATTGGGATAGCGGCTGCTTTCATCGACGCGCTCGTCATCGCCGGGCCCGGCGAGGACGCGCGTGGTCTGGGTGTCGCGCTGCCGGAAATAATCGAGCACGACATTGGCTTGCAGCTTGCCGCCGACGAACGGGCGCTGGATCGACGCGCGGGCGGTATAATCGGCGAAGCGTTCGCGAAAGCCCAACGCGGCGGCCTGCAACGGCAAGCCCGACGGCGTCGTGCGCAGGCGCGTGCCGGTGTTGCTGTTGCCGCGATCGTCGGTGGCGTAGAGCGATGCCTCGGTCACGCGGTCGCCGTTGCGCCGGGTGTACGACAGCTTGCCCACCGGCCCGACCTCACCGTCATCGTAGATGTAGCTGTTGCCCTCCGCGACCAGCTCGGTCTTGGGCGCGCGCTTGACGATCACGTTCGCGACCAGCGCCCGGCCGCGCATGTCGATTCCCGGCGCGCCGCCGCGGATCAGTTCGATCCGCTCGACACTGGCGGCGGTGATGCGGCTGAGCACTTCGGCGACATTGTCGCTCTTGGACGAGGGGCGGCTGCCGTCGATCAGCACGTTGCTGCTCGCGCCCGAAAGCCCGCGCGAATCGAGATCGCCGACATCGAGCGTGAAGCCCGGCAAGCGCTGAATCATATCGAGCGCGGTGCCGGGATTGCTGCTGGCGAAGAAGCTGGCGGGATAAACCAGAACGGCTTGCGAGGCGGCGGCTTGAGGGGCGGTTTCCGGCGCGGTTTGCGCGAACGCGGCGGGCGGACACGGCGCGGCGAGCGCGACGGCGCATGACCAGATCCCCCACCGTCCCACTTCCGCCTCCCGGGCCACCCGTTCCCCCTAATGGCCGGGGATTACGGCATAAAACAGGCGCTAAACGCCCGGCTCGGCAATGGTCGCGAGCAACCAGTCGTGGAACAGCTTGACCGGGCGGGTGGCGAGCGCGCGCGGGCGGCACGCGAACCAATAGCTGTACGGGCTTTCCACCGCGATATCGAACAGCCGTACCAGGCGATCGTCGCGCGCATCCTCGAAATGGCTTTCGTGCATGAAGGCGATGCCGAGCCCCTGCGCCGCCGCCTCCAGCATCAACGCGCCCGAATCGAAATGATCGATCGCCAGCGGTTCGAGCTCGCCCAGCCCCGCCGCGGCGCGCCACGCGCTGAACGTGTCGGGCATGTCGCGGTGGACGAGCGCGGTCAGCCCGGCAAGCTGTTCGGGCCGCACCACCGGATCGTCGCGCTCGACCAGCGTGCGCGCGCCGATGACATAAACCTGGTTGCGATCGAGCCTGCGCGCATAGAGCGCCGGATCGATATCGCGCGCCAGCGCGATCACCGCGTCGAGCCCCTCGCCCAGCCGCGACAGGAGGTGCGCGGCGGTATCGATGTCGAGATGCAGTTCGGGATGCTTGGTGCGCAGTTCGCCGAGCCGCGGGAACAGCCGCTGCGATGCGAACAGCGGCAGGATGCCGAGCCGCAGCCGCAAGACATCGGTATTGCTCGTCATCACCTCGACCGCGTCGGACAATTGATCGAGCGCGGGGGCGATTTGCGTCAGCAGCCGCTCGCCATCGGCATTGAGCACCACCGCCTGATGTCGCCGTTCGAACAACGGCCGCCCGATGAAGCGTTCGAGCGCCTGGATACGGCGGCTGAGCGCGGGTGGAGACAAAGCGAGTTCTTGCGATGCCGCCTTGATCGATCCGGTTCGCGCGACCTGGACGAACGCCTCGATCGCGGTGAGCGGGGGCAGTCTGCGCATTGTACCTTACGGGCCTCTCTCTGTTCTTTGTGCGGCGCACAAAAATACCGTTGGCTCGAAAGCTATCATTTCTCCACCGGACAATGGAAGTGCCGATTGCAGAAAGTGCAATCGCGAACGGTTCTTTCGCACTTGCAACATAAGTCGCCGCGCTGCACATAGGGGGTGCCTTTCAGGCATCCTCTCCTAAAACTTTCAAGGCCGATCCTCCGGGGTCGGCCCTTTTTTTGTGCTTTTTCCGCCGCTTGGCGACGGTGGCCGGTGCTGCCCTCGTATTCGCGGAACCTCCTCCCTATCTCGCGCACTCAGCAATGGGTTCCAAGAGAAGGTAGCAGAGATGGCCGACGCCGAGGCGCCGATTCGGAAATTGCAGGTCGCCAACGCGCGGCCGGAGGACAGCGGGCGTGGCCTCGCGCATCTGCCGCGCGCGATGCTCGCCGCACTCGGTATCGGCGAAGGCGATGTCATTGAGATCGTCGGTAAATCCTCGACCCCGGCGCGCGCGGTCGCACCGTATGCCGAGGATGAAGGGCTTGAGATTATCCGCATCGACGGTCTGCAGCGCGCCAATGCCGGGGTCGGATCGGGCGATTTCGTCGAAGTGCGCAAGGTCGAATCGAAGGCGGCGACGCGCGTGGTGTTTGCGCCTGCGCAGCAGAATCTGCGTCTTCAGGGGTCGAGTCAGGCGCTGAAACGCACCTTCTTCGGGCGACCGCTGACGCAAGGCGACATCGTTGCGACCGCAGGGCAGCAGCGCGTCGACAACATGCCGCCGGGCGTGCAGAACATGCTGCGCGCGCCGGCTTACGCGCTGCAGGAAATCCGCCTCGCCGTCATCTCGACCACGCCCAAGGGCGTCGTCCATGTCGATGAGACGACCGAGATCGAGCTGCGTCCCGAATATGAGGAGCCGAAGGAAGCGCGCCGCGCCGACGTCACCTATGACGATATCGGCGGGATGGGCCCGACGATCGACCAGTTGCGCGAGATGGTCGAGCTGCCGCTGCGTTACCCCGAATTGTTCCAGCGCCTTGGCGTCGATCCGCCCAAGGGCGTGTTGCTGCACGGGCCGCCCGGAACCGGCAAGACCCGCCTCGCGCGCGCGGTTGCCAACGAATCGGCGGCTGAATTCTTCCTGATCAACGGCCCCGAGATCATGGGTTCGGCGTATGGCGAATCGGAAGGCAAGTTGCGTCAGGTGTTCGAGGAAGCCGCCAAGGCGGCACCCTCGATCGTGTTCATCGACGAGATCGATTCGATCGCGCCCAAGCGCGGGCAAGTGTCGGGCGAGGCCGAAAAGCGGCTCGTCGCGCAATTGCTGACGCTGATGGACGGGCTCGAAGCGCGCGCCAATGTCGTGGTGATCGCGGCGACCAACCGCCCCGAGGCGATCGACGAGGCGCTGCGGCGTCCGGGGCGGTTCGATCGCGAGATCGTCGTCGGCGTGCCGGACGAGCGTGGCCGCCGCGAGATTCTCGGCATCCACACGCGCGGGATGCCGC
>JAIXZV010000073.1 GCA_027489365.1 Sphingomonadales bacterium | reverse complement strand
CGGCGCCCTTTCAGGGTGCCTCCTCCCTGAACCTTGGCCACCGCGTGCATTGCACGCGGTGGTTTTTTTTGGTGTCATTCGGCCGCGATCGGGAAGGCCGCGTTTGCCTCATCCGCGAGCACGTCGATCATGCGCCGCAGCAACGCCGCCGTCGCGGCCAGACCGTCGCCCGGCCCGTCGCCTGCCGGATCGAGATACAGGCTGCGGTCGAGTTCGATCTGCACCGCATGGATGCCGCCGGTCGGCCGCGCGTGCGTTTCCAGGATGTGCCCGCCGGCATAGGGCGCGTTGAGCGCGACGGCGTGACCGGCGCTTTGCGCGACCGATTCGATCGCCGCGACGAAGCGGCTGTGCGCGCTGCGGCCGAAGCGATCGCCGATCACGATGCGCGGCTTGCCCGGCCCGAGCGACGGCATCGAATGGACGTCGAGCAGCACTGCCGTGCCGAAGCGCGCGCGGGCGGCGGCAAGCTCGCTTGCCAAGAGTGTGTGATACGGCCGGTGATCCTCGCGAATGCGCGCGGCGACGTCATAGGCATCGAGCCGCCGTCGCCACAATTCCCCGGCGCCTGCCACCCGCCGTGGCACCAGCCCGAGCCCGCCGCGTACCTTGGCCGAGCGTTGCGGCAGCGCGGTCCACGCGGCACCTTCGTCGATCGCGGGATCCCGTTCCAGCTCGGAGCGGTTGAGGTCGATCCAGGCGCGCGCGCGGCGCTGCACCAGCATAGTTTCGCGGCGCAGACCCAGGTCGTGCGCGGCAAGCGCGACGGTATCGACGTGGCGGTCCTCCAGAATGGTAACCGCCGCGATCGGCACGCGCAGCGCGGTGCGCAAAGCGAGCGGGTAATCCCGCCCGGCATGGGGCACCGACAGCACCACCGGGCTCGCCGGAAAAGCATCGCCGTAGCGGTCGAAAGAGGGGGACGAAACGGCCATATGAGTGCATGGTATGGCACGACGCGCGACGCACCGGCGAGAAAATCTTAAGGGCTTTGCGCATACACGCTGGAAACCGGCAGACGCCGCGGGGCAGGGTTGGATTATGATACGGATTTTGCTGGCCGAAGATGATCGCGTGATGCGCGAATATTTGACGCGGGCGCTGGAACGATCGGGCTATGCGGTGTCGGCGGTCGATCGCGGGACCGCGGCGATCCCGCTGCTGGAAACCGAGCATTTCGATCTGTTGCTGACCGATATCGTCATGCCCGAGATGGACGGGATCGAGCTGGCGCAGAAAGCGGGCGAAATGGTGCCGTCGCTGCGCGTGATGTTCATCACCGGCTTTGCCGCGGTCACGCTGAAGGCGGGCAAGACGATGCCGCAGGCGCGCGTGCTGTCCAAGCCGTTCCACCTGCGCGATCTCGTGCTCGAGGTCGATCGGATGTTCGAAATGGAGCGCGTCAGCGATAATATCTGACGCATTGCGTATTGCAGTGCTTGCGCAGGCGCGAGGGCTTCGTTAAAGGCCGCCCCTCGCCATGCACTGTCACGGCGTTGTGGGCGTGTAGCTCAGTGGTAGAGCACTGTGTTGACATCGCAGGGGTCGCAAGTTCAATCCTTGCCACGCCCACCATTTTTTTGGCTCTATCCGGTCATTTTCAGCCTCCCGGCTGGAGGACCGGATAGACCGACTTCGGCGCAGGTTCGGCGCAGGGCGCCCGGCGCGCGGAGATCGATCTCCCCTAAAACATCTTCGAGGGCACGATAGACCGTGTCGAATCGACCGATGGCATAGACTTCGGTCGAGCCGGTCACGTCGTGACCCATGAACCCTTCGAGATCCCATTTCGCGACGCCGCGATTACGCAGGATCGTCGCGAGGCTGTGGCGCAGCAGGTACGGCTTCCACTCGCGGCCCTGCGGCAGCTTCAGCTCGTCGAGCATGGTCGACCAGGCGCGCTTCACGTTGAGCACCTGGCTGCCGTAGTAATTGACCAGGAACCCCGCCCCGATTCGCGCGGCCGGATCCAGCTTCTGGTAGGCGACCAGCTCGGCCGACAGCCATTCCTCCAGCACCGGCAGGACCGGGATGACCGGGCGATACTTGTTCGTCTGGGCGCGGCCGAAGGGATTGAGGTCGAGCGTCGGAGATCCCGGGAACCATTGTTCGCGCTCCGGCGCGACGCCGATATCGACGACCGAATCGGGCCGCGCGATCGTGCAGAGCGAGGCGACGATAAAGGCGTGCAGCGACGCGCGCTTCTTCGCGGTCTCGGCCGCATAGGCCAGCATGTCGCCCAGCACCGCGATATCGACGCGGTGGCGTCGCGGCCGCGACACCTGTTTGCGCGGCAGCGGCTTGTAGACCGGTCGCTTCTCCGATCGCGGCGGATCCGCGTTGACGGCGTGATTGAGCGCGGCCGCCAGCTGCAGCACCGATTCCTCGGTCGTCGCCGCCGATCGCAAGCGCGATACGGTCACCTCCCCTTGCCCGTTACGCCAGGTCACTGGCTCTTCACGCGACCAGGCGCGGAACGCGGCGACAAACACGTTGCCCGCTGCGGCCGCGCAGCTCGTCTGTATCCCGAATACCCCGCCGCGCGCCTCCTCGGCATCGAGAAAGTCCAGGACGTGCTTCAGGCGCGCGTGGATGCTGACCGAAGACGACTTCAGGTCGCCATGCTCGAGCATGTAATCGGCGATCGCATCGGTCAGCAGATAGCCATCGGCCGAGGCGAGCGGCTGGCCACACGCGTGGCAGAAGGCCGGGCCTTCGCTCTTGTCGGCAAGATAGCGTCGATCGAGCGCTATGATCGCTGCTTCGGCGTCCTCCGTGCCCGTTGAAGCGCTTGCCTCGCGTCGGGCGTCGGGGTCGTACCAGAAGACGTACCAACGAGGCGAACGCTCGGAGCCGTCCTCGCGACGGAGCTTGTCGAGCCAGTATTTCCCCCGGCGATAGATTGGCGCCTCGCGTTGCGGCATTTTGCTTGTTCCTTGAGAAATGTGGTCTTGCCTTCATGGAGAAGGTCGATCAGCCCCAGGCTGACAAGCAAATCGAGATCGGCGGCGGTGATATCGACGCCGCGACCGATCTCGGCAGCGCGACTGATCTTCTTGTCGAGGCGTACGATCGATGGCGGTTCGGCCGTTCGGGGGATACGGGCGGGCGCGTTCATGTGGTGCTCCTGGCGGGGTTTTCGGATCGAGCGCGCTGCCAGATCGCAAAGGCGGTGGCGTGGTCGGGGCAGAGATCCTTGTCGGGGGCGGGCGAGATGGTGCAGTTGGTGCAGATCGGCGCGTCGCACGTGCCGGTGCGGTTCCCGGTGACCTTCCAGTCGCAGAGCAAGGTCGCCGGGCGACCGCAGGTGGCACAGCGCTGGCGCTTGCCCGACGAGCAGACGATCGCGCGTTGACCGCCGGGCAGGGTGACGGTTTCGCACGACATCACAACGCCCCAGTAGCGATGCCGCCGAGCGTCATTGCCGGGTCGGGCCTGCGAAGGATCACGCGTTCGCTAATCTTCGCCTCGCCGCGCTCGATCCGGGCGAGCTGCTCTTCGAACGACTTCGGCCGCGCCTGCTCGATCGCGCGGGCTTGAACCGCAGCGATCCGTTCCTGCCGGACACGTTCTATCAGGACGCGCTTAGCTTCATCGTGTCCGTGCACATACACAAGCTCGCGGAATTCCTGCATCCGGCCATCGGGGAGCCAGTTGGCCTCGGCCGCGCGAGCACGTTGGGCGGCTGTTCGCCCAAGGCGAATCGGCTTCGGGAGCTCGCGTCCTTCGGCCGCGAGTTCAACGCGCAGCGCGTCGCGAATCTTGTAAGCGCCACAGCTTCCGATTCCGACCACACGTGCGGCGTGCGCGACGGGCTCGCCGGCGAGCAAACGGGTGCGAAGCTCTTCGATCGACGCTGCAGGGATATGATGCGGTGAGAACTTGGCCGCGGTGATCCGCTTCCCGGTCTTGTCACACCCCGGCAGCAACTGGCCCCTGCGCGCTAGCCGGGCGACCAGGGTGCGCCGGATGTTCTTGACGCTTGGCACCGATACGCCGGTTTGCTTGCTGACGATCCGCGAGCCGTAGCCATTGAGAAGCTGCGCCTCGACCGCGCGACGGCGTTCCTTTGGCAAACGGACCCCGGAATATTGCTCACCGGCACCGGCGGGCGGCAGAAGCGCCTTGTCCCGGCTGGCGAGGTCGCGATTGTAGCGTCGGCGTTCCTCGGCGACGCGGGCGGCACTAATGCCCAAGCGAAGCTGGATTTCGACGGCCTTCAGGCCCTTTTTGAGCATGTAGCGAAGCCGCTCTTTAGATTCGTCGGTCAACCGCCCGCCCGCATCGCGCTCGGCCGGGCGAAACCCTCGGCGCGGACAGAGCGCGATCAGGATGGCGTTGGTGGTCGCCGTCGGCGTGCAGCCGACTTCGCGGGCGATCGCCATAAACCCTACGCCTTGTTCGTAGAGGATGATCGCGCGCTCAAGACGCTCACCCTGCAACACAAGTTTGGGGGCATCGGCGACGATCGGCGAGCGCAGTCCAAGCTTGTGTGCCTTCTGCTCGATCGCGTGCTGGCTGCGATCGGGCAAAGCGTCAGCTGCACCGGACATGCCTTCTCGCGGATAGATATCGGCGAGGATTGCCAGCTCCTGATTGGTCCACGGCGGGGCTTTGGCGGCGGTGCGGCGCTTCATTCCGAAATACTCCGGAACGGAAAGATGATGTCAGGCGCGAACGTGAACAGCGGCCCGGCGGTTGCCGTGCTGTGCAACAGGCCGCGCTTCGCCTGAAACTCGCGCGTGGCTTTGCCCCACGCACGCCGCCCCCAATACGTGCCGCCATGAAAACGCGAGCCGCTTTCGCGAAAGATACGTCGGGTGTCGCGAAGCGTCGCCGTCTCCGGGATCTCCAGCGTCGCGATGAACGCGTGTGCGCGGTCGCGCCATGTCGGGCCGCGCGTCATGCGGCACCGCCGAGCGCGGCGTCGATCGCCTGCAGGACGCCGATGAAAGCGCGCAGGCGCATTTGGGTGAGCGTTGCCGTCACGTTGTGATGGCCGCGTTCGTCACCGCGCTCGCTGCCCCAGATGCTGAGCAGCACCGCGCCGACCTCGGGCATCGGCGACCAGCCGACGAGCATGTCGTCATGCACCTTGGTGAAGGCCTGCTGGGCCGGATTGAACGGGTACGGCTGAAAGGCGTGGCCGTGCTCGGTCACCACGATCGGATTGGAGAAAGGCGCGGGCGCGGCGCCATCGTTGATCCCGGCCGCGAGCGTGCCCAGCGCGGCGAGCTTCGCCGGATCGAACGGGAAGGTGGCTTCGCTGCTCGTCATCGTGGGAAATCCCAAGGACCGAGCCCAGCGAGGCGATCGCCACCTTCGCTGAAGTACCGGTCGCGATCTGCGGCAGAGGCGAACGTCGGTTCCTGTCCGGTGTCCTCGCAGAAATTGCAGCCGGTCCCGTTGCAGCTTCCGCATTCGATCCAGCCGGTCGGAAGATTGGGAAGCTCGCGCGCCCTTACCTCGTTCCAGAACGCGATCGTCTCCGGCATAACGTGGCCGCTCATGCCGCCACCGCCTTGCGCGCGTCGCGCAGCTTTGCGAGCGCGACGGCCAGTTCGCCAACCAGCTCGGTCGCATGTGCTTCGTCCAAGTCGAAAGACACGAAGCGGCGAAACTCGCGTGCCGGTCCTTCGTCGGTCGAAAGCATGATGGAAAGGCGCACCAGATCATCGCCGGCGTTCCAGCCGTTGACGTCGGCGACAATATCTGCGGCGGCGCTGAACGGGCTCATGCCGACACCTGTTCGTCTGCAGCGCGCGCGGCCGCCATTGCGGCGTCGAACGCTTCGACGGTCTCGTAGACTTCGCCCAGGTCCTGCGGCTCGGTGCATTCCAGCAGGAAGGCCCAGCTGTCGTACGAATCCTCGTCGCCGACCGCGGCATAGCTGCCGTCCTCGGCGCGCATCCATGCCTGGCCGTCGATGATCGCGACGGCGGGCTCGGGGCCGGTCGCAAGGCGCTCGTGCCGTAACCCCGCTTCGAGCCGCTCGCGCTCCTCGGCGGCGCGCTTCTCGGCCCGATCGGCGATAAGGCGATCGTAATAGACCTCGGCCTCGTCCCTGGCGGCATCGACCGCGGCGTCGGGCACGAAGACGAGCAAGGCGACGAGATGGCCCTGCACGCCTTTCATCAGCGCGGGTTTCGAGCGATCCTCAAACGGTTCGGGCCAGAAGGCGCGACCTTCGAACGGCGTGCCAGCGAACGGACCGACCGCCAGGCGACGCGACCAGCGATCTACCTCTCGCTTTCGCCGTTCGGCCTCTTCTTCCTCGGGCGAGGGCGGGACATAGGTTGGTCCCTTGCTCAGCGGATCGACCGCCTCCTTTTGCGCCTTGGGCACGAACGCCATGCGCGGCCAAGCGACCAGTTCGCCATCCTGATCGATGCCGACCAGGACCTGCGCCTCGATCGCATTGTTGCGGATCGTGTTCCACACCCGGGAATATTCGTAACGCTCGACCTTGGCGAACCCCTCGGGTTCCTTGATCTTGGCGGGGGTGCCCCAGCTATGCACGCGCAGATCGGGCGGGGTGACATAGCCGGTGATGCTGGGGGCGAGGTCCTCGCGCGCCTGCAGCTCGACCAGGCGCTCGGGCATCTTCGCGGCGATCATGTCGCGCGCAGCATTTTCGACGAGATGGGCGTCGCGCAGCACGCGGTGATCGCCGACCTCGTTGAACAGATCATCCTCATAGCCGCCGCCGAGGCGCTCATATTCCTCGGCGCCGATGAAGCGGAACAACGGGTGGCTGGTGTCCATGCCCTTGCTGCGCAGCTCGCGGCGGATCTTGTCGGGATCGTGCGCCTGCCAGGCGTTGGGCTTGTTGTTCGCCTTGAACACGGCGAGCTGCAGTTCGCGATCCTGGCAGGTCGCGTACGCCATTGCGGCATCGATCGTGATCTTGCGCTCGGCCAGCGCCTCGATGACCGGCTCGGCGAGCTCGGCAAGGCGGAGGCGCTGTTTTACGACACGTTCGCTGAAGCCGAAGCGCTTGGCGAGGCTGGCGGGCGAATTCGAGCCCATGTCCATCAGCGCCTTGAACGCGAAGAATTCGTCGACCGGCGACATAGTGCGCTGCTGCAGGTTTTCGGCGAGCGACAGCTCGATCGCGAGCTCGGCGCTGCGGATCAGCACCGGCACCGGGAACGTCCCGTCGATCAGCCCGCGGTCCTGGATTAGCTGCAGCGCCTGCAGGCGACGTCCGCCGCCGACGATATAGCCCGCTTCGAAATCGCGGCCGCGATCGACGACGTACCCGATCAGCGATTGCAGCAGGCCATGGGCGATGATGTCTTCGGCCAGCGCTTCCACGTCCTCGTCGACGCGGGTGTGGCGCACGTTCTCGGGCGCGCGGCGCAGCTTGCCCAGCGGGAAGAGTTCGGGCGCGGACGGGACGATGACGCCGACCATCGGCGCGTCGGGAAATTCTACGCGCTTGCGCGCCTTTCCAACGGGTTTCATTTCAGACATGGCTACGGGACTCCGGCTTCGCGGCCGCGAGCGTTCATCTCGACTGTGCGGCCTTCGGGTGCGCTCACGATGACGGTGGCAGCCGTCGTCGCGTCGGGATCGGGGAGGGGGATCGCATCCGGCTGGTCCCCCGAACTGATTGGCAAGCGCAGCTGCCAGCCGTCGCGCGGATGTGCTCGATCGAGCGAGCGGCATTCGGTACAACCGCAGCGCGTGTAGATCGCGCCGATCGATGGAGACGCGGCGCGAGCACGCATCAGCAGACCCACTCGAAATCATAGGTGGAGTCGCAATCGGGACAGATATCGTCGGACGGTGACAGCGTAGCGTAGCCGCATAGACGGCAGGGAACGGCGGCAGCAGTATATTCCAGCGGGCGAAACGCGATCGCGTCCGACCAATCGATCGAACTAGCATATTGAGCCGGACGCACGACGAGTTCGCGATCGATGACGACCACGCGCACTTGAGCGTCAAGGTACGGCGGATCGAACCGATCCAGCTCTCGAAAGCCCAGCGCTTCGAGATAGGTTTGAGCGGGCCACGCAAGGCCGTCCGCGTGGATAGTGCCGTGAATCATCACGACATCCCCAGCGCGGCTTTGTAGGTTTCGATCAGCATCTCCGCTTCGTCGCGGTGGTGCTTCTCCATCTTTCGCAAGCGGATGATTGCGCGGATCGTCTTGACATCGAAACCGGTGGATTTCGCCTCGCCGTAGACATCCTTGATGTCGTCAGCGACGCCCTTCTTTTCCTCCTCGAGGCGCTCAATGCGCTCGATCAGGAGCCGGAGCTGGTCGGCGGCGATGACCTCGGTCATGACAGGTCTGCCGCATGATCGCGGCCGAGTGGCGTGATCGACCAGCGCTTGCTGATTGCCAACCGCCCGTTCGTCATGATCAACGCGTGCCCGGTCACGAGGCCGAGCTCCTCGAAATGTTTCAAAGGCTCACTCGACCACGGGGCCAGCATGTCGTGGCGGGCCAAATCCAAAAGCATCTTCTTGGCGCGGGCCGATTTTAGGAACGCATGTGCTACCTCCCGTCGCCAGGCGCTGCTCGACGCGGCACGTTGTTCGGCTGCGACGGCGTCAAACGTACCGCTCACAGCCCGACCAGCGCGCGCAGCGCCGCTCCCAGATGGCCGGTGGCGGCGACGCCGATCGCGCCGGTTGCCATGCCGAGCGCAAACAGCGCGGGCGCGCGATAGGGGATGCGGGCGATCATGGTGCGTGGTGGATCGCTGGGGCACGGGGGATTGCAGCACGCGTGGGGGCAATCCATCGGATGGGTGATGTCCGGCCGAAGCCGGTAAAGCTGGGCGGTTCTCATCGTTGGGTCTCCCGCTTGATGACGGCGAACGCGGTTACGGCGATGAACACAGCGAGCCAGACGGCTCCCTTCGCCACGGATGAATGGGTGAGCAGGCCGACGCTGAAGCCGATGCCGGCGAGCACGATCGCGATGTCGCGGCGCGTGACGCGGGTGGGACGCCCGGCGCTCATGCGGCGACGCTTTCAGGCGCGGGGGCGCAGCGCGAACACACATCGTCCGACACCCAGTCGCAGCCCTGACCGAGCGCGTCGCTGCACGCATCGTCTTGGCTGCAAGCGCAGAACCGGCACAGCGGCGGCAGGTTAATGTCCGAAGCGCCCTGGGCGATCGCCTCCAGCTGCGCGAGGATGGTCAAATCGAAGCGATAGATCAGCCGCAAGCCGACGATCGTCGCCAAGGTCATCGGGGCGGCATCGGCCTCAATCAGCTTCAGCCGCTCGATCCGCAGATGCTCGGGCTCGTGCGGCTCAGTCCGCATCAGCGCCGCCACGTCGGCAACCGACAGCCCAGCCGCCTGGCGGCGGTGCTTGAGATAGGCGCCGGGGGTCAATGGCACAGGACACCGCTCGGCACGGCCGTAGCCACATCCGCCGAGTGCGTCATCGCACTGGTCAGCATCCGAAGCGCGCTTTGCAGATGACCCTGCGCGCAGGCGACATCGTCTGCAGCTGGGGTGGCGAGGAGGTTCAACTCGATCCCACGCAGATCGCTCGTCATGTCGATCAGCGCGCTACGCAGTTTGGAAAGATCCGTGGGCTTGCTCATGCGGGTTTCGCTCATTGTTTCGGGCGGCAGTTGTCCGTCCCGATAATCGCGAGATCGTCGGGTCGGTCGGTCGGGGGGCGGAGGACGAGCGCTTCGCTCGCGGTGACGATCAGACCGTCGCCAAGCGGATATCCTTATCTTCGTTGGCAGGACTCGGCACCTCCGGGCCAAGCGGTGCGACAGGCGGAGAATCGTCGTTTGCCGCGCGTTTCCTCGGAGGCGACGTTCGCAAGGTCACCTTCGGGTTGCGCACCGCTGGAGGCGAAATTTCGTGCGTGATCGCAAGCTCCGCACCGAAGGTCGCGCCGCATTCGGCGTTGGTGCATTGCAGTTGGAGCTGGCGATAGGTCGCAGTCAGTGGGCGGCTATTGCGCGTGCCGGTTGCCGATCCGCAATGCGGACAGGCGATGCCATGGGGTCGTTTACTCATAATTCCGCCCCCCCTGGGGCATGACCCTCGACGTTGGTGCCATCGGCCCCGGTGCGTTTGGTCAGCAACGGGAGGGTTCGGGTGAGCGCAGCGATCGCCTCTTCGGTTTCGCCGGCCGCGAGAGCACGGTCCTGGTCGGTTGCGCCGGGGAGCTGCGCGCGGACCAAGGCGGCATGCGCCTCCGATCCTTCGCGGATGACATCGATCGTCAAAATGCCGAGCGCTGCCTTGTCGGCGAACTGCTCGGCCATTCGTGCCTTCAACATCAGGCCGTATGTCTCGTACATCGGGGCGCCATCGCCGCCGCCGAGCTGGAACGCGACGTCGAGGGCGATGACTTGAGACAAGAGCAGGCGCTCGGGCGCGAAGGGCGAATCCGGCTCGCCATAATAGCGCGCCATTCGTTCCTTGATGCCGAGCACTTCACCGACCTTTTCCCAGCCGATCTGCCCGGCGATGCGGGCGAGCGCATTTTCGAAGGTGACGGGCGCGCGAGTCTTGGTCATCGCGCCGAAATCCTGCCGGTGGGGCGGATCGCGCGCCCGGCCAGGCGCAGCAACCCCGGGCGACCGGCGCGCCCGATACGAAAGTGTGACGGCCGCCGCAGAAGGGGGAAGGCGGCGGCCGTCGGGATGGCACGCCTGGAGGCTGGCCATCCGGTTGCAGAAAGGCGCGGCGATCGCAGGGGACGATCGCCGCGCCGGTTGCTACGCAAACAGGAGAAGCGACGGGCATGCGCGCCACGGGGTGAATTCCAAAACCCTTGGCAGTACCGGTCAGGTACCCGTGGCGCGCAAGTTCCGACCGGCTTCCCGGCAGTCGAAAGGGATAAAGCGAATGGAGTCGCACGGCGGGACGATCTGGCACCATCCCGCCGCGCTATCGTCGGAGCACCACCACACGACGAATAGGGTTGCCCTTCGGGGACGCGGTTTTCACGCGCGCCCCCTCCGGCTACAGTCAGGGAGTTCAAAACACCGACTGAAGGACGTGAACCATGAAGAAACCTGCCGAACTTTCGACCGCTGCCGCCATCATCGCGGCGAAGCTGGCCGACCTGACGCCCGAAGAATTCATGAGAGCCGATGGCGCCAAGAAAAAGACGATGCTGCTGTCTTATTACCAGTGGGCGCTGGATGTTGTGACCGCCGAGCATACCGGTATCCCGACGGCGAACGACCAGGCGAAGAGCAGGCTGGGCCTCCAGCGCGACTGATCTTCCGGTCACGCGTGCGGCTCCTGCGGCCGGGCGACGATGTTGGGGGTGTCGCCCACGATTGCGAAACGCGCGAAGCGGCGGGCGATCCACAGCACGTCGGCCCAGCCGCAATCCGCGAATTTTGGCGCGACCGCGACCGCCAGTTCGAGGCAGCGCGTGCGCGTGGTGCAATCGGCCATCGAGTTTGTACCGATCGGGGAGGTGAGATCGCGCATGTCGTCGTCGGCCGGTGGCTCGAAACCGGACACCGGCGATGACGGGAGATCGGCGGGTGAACTGTTCATCGCGCGGGGGCCAGTTCGTCAGTGGGGTTGGCGGGAACGGTGCGATCCGGGCGCACGGGCGGGCGATCCGATTCGTCGGGATACAGATCGGGTCGAAGCTGATGCCGGGACACGCCAGTCGCGGCTTCGGCTCTCAGTACCCAAATGTCGGCCATTGGCTTGCCGCTATTGAGCCGCTGCCAAATGGCACCTTGGGTGCAGCCGACGATGCGAGCGAGAGGCGCCTGGCCACCTGCGAGCCGAACGGCTTCTTTGAAAGCTTCAAGGGGCGTGCACGAATCAGCCATGAGCAAGTGCTATGAGCAAACTCATAGCTACGCAAGAGCAAACTCGCGTTCTCAACTATTTTGCTAGTGGTACTACCTGCCGAATGAGTAAGGTCGCCGAACGCCTGCGCGAAGCCATGGACGATCAAGGGGTAGACCAGTCTACCCTGGCACGTGCTATCGGCGTCACCCAGGGGGCAATAAGCCTCATATTGGTTGGCAAAACACGCCAATCGAAGTATCTACCTGAGATCGCGATCGAACTCGGCGTGTCATATGATTGGCTGTCTGGCCGTGACGTTGACAAATATGCCGATTCTCCGGTCGATTTGCTTGTCACGAGTTCAGAACGAACGCTGATCGAGAGACTCAGGTCGCTTCCGTTCCCCGCATTCCACGCTTTGACCAAGGTCGCCAACGGCTTCATGGACGCGACGCTGCCTAGCGAGGCCGCGCTGGCGCAAATGTTCGAGGGCCTGCTCGCGGGGATCGATCCGGCGGCGCCGGTGGCCGAGCAAGCTCTGCTGCTCGCACAGCGACTTCCCATCGGGCTGTCGCAATTGCGAGACGTGCGGCCCGATCCGGATCAGGCGGGGGCGGTGCGCCAGGCACAAGAAGCAGACGCCGTAGATCCTGCCACGCCGCATCCCGAACCGACACGGTGACCGCGCATTTCACGTCACAACGTGGGCACCCGCGCACGCAGGCTGCGTTAGTCTTGAGCAGCGGATCCTTCACTACCGCAAACTTAGCGATGACTGGCCCAATGTCGCGCGATATTGCACCCGAACCGGTTGTGTTTGCTGTCTGTTTTTTGCCGCCCCTTGCGCCATAAGTCGCCGATGACCGATCTGAGTCCAAGGCAGCACGAGTGCCTCCGCCTGGTGTGGGAGCGGCAAGCGACGTCCAAGGAAATCGCTGGCGTCCTGGGGATCAGCAAATCGACCGTCGATGGCTATATCGCCGAGGCGGTCGAGCAGCTCGGCGCGCGCGATCGGCGCGATGCGGCGGCGATCGTGTTCGGCAACACCCCCCGTGCGATGTCAGGGGGGGACGCGGCACGGGTGGCGCCGCCTGCGGAACCTGAGGCACCGTCTGAGCTGTCGATGCAACGATCGGCTCCGGTACGCCCATGGCGAACGGCGGAGCGACCGAGGAATACGTTGACGTTCGCGCAGACGGTTGGGTGGATCGCGGTCATCGCGATCGGCTCACTGGTTGCGCTTTCGTTGGCGGCGTCCCTGGGTCAAGGCCTGCCGCGCATTGTGGTCCCGGTTGTCCAGGGTGTGCATCGGCTGACACACTAGCGCGGGGCCTCCCCGCGAAGGGGAGACCGATGCTGAATCAACGCCTGGCCGTAACGCGCGATGTGACCATCCAGTTGACCGATCTGGAGCGCGATCTCGATGCGATCATCGTGAAGCAAGCGCGGCTGCAGATCGCGCTGATCGAAGGCCGTCGTTCCGCCAACCTGCCGCTCGATACTGGTCAGCGGTCGATCGAGAAGATCATGGAAGCCGCCGCGAACCTGGTCGCCGCACGCGCGGCGGTGCATTTCGCCCATTACGATCTTCGCGCGGTGCGCGATCAGCTGCGTTTGCCGGTCCATGCCTATGGCGATTATGGCGATACGCCGTTGGTGCCTGAGCCGAACGGGCAGACGGGCGCTTCTCCGGATCTAGCGATCGTCCGTGAAGCGGCATGACGCGGCGGGGTTGACGGGCGCGTGGCAGAGGGGCGACGAGCAGCAGCGTGAGCCTTCCCTTTTTTCTTTGCTTGATGGCGATGTGCTGTGGCTACGCATTATGGCGCGGCGGCGCGCCCGAGCGATGGGCTGCGGCGCTGCAAATCACGGCGTTCGCGCTCGGCGTTCCGGTGCATTTCGCTCTCGATGCGGTCGGGTATCGGTCGGCGATCGTCGGGACCGCGACGATCGACGTGCTGCTGCTGATTGCGTTGACGTGGCTGGCGTGGCGATCGACGCGGTTCTGGCCGTTGTGGATTGCGGGATGGCAGCTCGCGGCGATCGTCGCGCATTTCGCCAAAGTGCTCGATCCGGACATGCTGGCCGCAGGCTATGCGATCCAGGCGCAGATCTGGGCGTATCCGATGCTGCTGCTGACGGCGATCGGCGCGGTGCGGCACCGGCGACGCGTGTGCGCCGGTCTGTCCGATCCGTCGTGGAAGGCGGCACCGGGCTGACATCGGGGGGGGCGGCAGCGATATGATTGACTCTGCAGACACTGCGGCGCGGCTGCGCATGGAGCGACGGCGTCGCGACGAAGTGTTCGGATCGTTGCGCGACGGATTCGGTGAGCCCGGGTGGGATATGCTGCTCGCCCTGTGCGAGGGCGAAGGTGCCGGGCTGACGATGGAAGAGCTTCTCTCCGCCGCCGCGACGGCACCCGAGATTGCAAGTCGCTATGTCGAATGGTTACTGGCGCAGGAGCTG
>JAIXZV010000184.1 GCA_027489365.1 Sphingomonadales bacterium | reverse complement strand
CGGCACACCCTGAAAGGTGGACATTTGGCCAACGTAGCAGTGATCGGCGCCCAATGGGGCGATGAAGGCAAGGGCAAGATCGTCGACTGGCTCGCAGAGCGCGCCGATGTCGTCGTGCGTTTTCAGGGCGGGCATAACGCCGGGCATACGCTCGTCGTGGGCGAGAAGGTCTACAAGCTCTCCTTGCTCCCCTCGGGCATCGTGCGCGGGACGCCGTCGGTGATTGGCAACGGCGTGGTGCTCGATCCGTGGGCGCTGAAGGCCGAGGTCGAGAAATTGCGCGGGCAAGGCGTGACGATCACCCCCGAGACGCTGATGGTGTCCGATACCTGCGCGTTGATCCTGCCGTTCCACCGCGATCTCGATTCGCTGCGCGAGGATGCGAGCGGCGCGGGCAAGATCGGGACGACGCGGCGCGGCATTGGTCCGGCGTATGAAGACAAGGTCGGGCGGCGGGCGATCCGGGTGTGCGACTTGGCGCATCTCGACGCGCTCGGGCCGCAGCTCGATCGCTTGACCGCACATCACGACGCGCTTCGTGCCGGTTTCGGCGAGCCACCGGTCGATCGCGAGGCACTGATCGCTGAGCTGCGCGAGATTGCGCCGTTCGTATTGCCCTTCGCCAAGCCGACGTGGCGCGATCTCAACGAACTGCGCGCACGCGGGCGGCGGATCCTGTTCGAAGGCGCGCAGGGCGTGCTGCTCGACGTCGATCACGGCACCTATCCGTTCGTCACCTCGTCGAACACGATTTCGGGGACGGCTGCGGGCGGATCGGGGCTTGGTCCGAGCGCGGTCGGCTTCGTGCTGGGCATCGCCAAGGCCTATACGACGCGCGTCGGATCGGGGCCCTTCCCGACCGAGCTCGACGATGCGACCGGCGAACGGCTGGGCGAGCGCGGGCATGAGTTCGGCACCGTCACCGGGCGCAAGCGCCGCTGCGGCTGGTTCGATGCGGTACTGGTGCGGCAATCGGCGGCGGTGGGCGGTATCACCGGCATCGCCCTGACCAAAATCGACGTGCTCGATGGGTTCGACGAGGTGCGGATCTGCACCGGCTACAGCCTGCGCGGCGAAACGCTCGATTACTACCCCGCGCACGCCGCCGATCAGGCCGATGTGGTGCCGATCTACGAGACGATGCCGGGCTGGCAGGAGACGACCGCTGGTGCGCGCAGTTGGGCCGATCTGCCCGCCCAGGCGATCAAGTACATCCGTCGGATCGAAGAGCTGATTCGCTGCCCGGTGGCGCTGGTCTCGACCAGCCCGGAGCGCGAAGACACCATCCTGGTCCGCGATCCCTTCGCCGATTGATACGCAAAGCCCCGGCCCTGCGCGTGCAGGGCCGGGGCCGGATTTGAAGCAGATAGCCGCCCTTACATCGGCTTCTTTTTCTTCTTTTTCGTCGGCGTTTCGGTCGCCGGATCACCTGGCGTCTGCGTCGTCATCGTCGAATCGGTCGGTGCCGGAGCGGGCGTGGCCGCTGGATCGGGCGAGGTCGGGGTCGGCTGCTGGATCGTGCTCGGCGGGACATCGGTCGTCGTCGGCGCGGGCGTGGTAGTGGGTGCGGTCTGCTGGTCGCCGGGTGCGGGGGCCGTGGTCTGGGCAAGTGCTGCGGTGGACAGCGTGGCAGCAGCCAGACCGGTCAAAAGTGCGATACGCATGAAATAGGATCCTTTCGGTGCAACGACCATCGAGGTCGCACCTGACAACGCACCAACGATCGTGCGGTCGCTCCTTTTGTCCCTGCCGCGGAACGGCTTGCCGGGTTAGCCGATTTGGCCGCGATGCCGCAGTTTGTGGTCGGCCAGCACCAGCGCGACCATCGCCGCCACGACCGGCGCGCCGCGGATGCCGACACACGGATCGTGACGGCCCTTGGTCAGGATCTCGGTCGCGGCCCCATCCCGGTCGATCGTCTCGACCGGGGTCAGGATCGACGACGTCGGCTTGAACGCGACACGCAGCGTGATCGGTTGCCCGGTCGAGATGCCCCCGGCGATACCGCCGGCATGATTGGCGAGGAACTCCGGGCCGTCGGTGCCCGGGCGCATCGGATCGGCATTGTCCTCGCCGCGCAAAGTCGCCGCGCCAAAACCGTCGCCGATCTCGACGCCCTTGACTGCGTTGATCCCCATGCACGCCGCCGCCAGATCGGCATCGAGCTTGGCGTAAAGCGGCGCGCCCCATCCGGCGGGAACCCCGGTGGCCACGCAGCCGATCACCGCGCCGAGCGACGACCCTGCCTTGCGCGCGGCATCGACCAGCCCTTCCCAACGCGCGGCAGCGGCGGGATCGGGGCAGAAGAACGGGTTGCGGTCGATCTCGCGCGCATCGAAATTGGCCGGGTCTACGCAATCGCCGCCGATCGCCTCGACCCAGGCGGTAATCGTCACCTCGGGGATCACCAGCCGTGCCACCGCCCCCGCCGCGACGCGCGACGCCGTCTCGCGTGCCGAGGATCGCCCGCCGCCGCGATAGTCGCGGAAGCCGTATTTGGCGTCATAGGCGTAGTCGGCATGGCCGGGGCGGTAGGCCTTGGCGACCTCCGAATAGTCCTTCGAACGCTGATCGACATTCTCGATCATCAGGCTGATCGGCGTGCCGGTGGTCCGCCCCTCGAACACGCCCGACAGGATGCGGACCT
>JAIXZV010000420.1 GCA_027489365.1 Sphingomonadales bacterium | reverse complement strand
GTGTCGGTCTCATGCCCCACCGCCGAGATGATCGGGATGCTGCACGCCGCGATCGCGCGCACCACGACTTCCTCGTTAAACGACCACAAATCCTCGATCGACCCACCGCCACGCGCGACGATGACGAGATCGGGCCGCGTCTCCGGCGGCATCGCATCGAACCCGCGCACCGCGGCGGCGACCTCGGCGGCGGAGCCAGCCCCCTGCACCTTGACCGGCCAGACCAGCACATGCGTTGGGCAGCGATCCTCGAGCCGGTGCAGAATGTCGCGGATCACCGCCCCCGTCGGCGAAGTGACCACGCCGATCCGCGCGGGCAGGAACGGCAGCCGCTTCTTGGCAGAGGCTGCGAACAACCCCTCCCCCGCCAGCTTGGCCTTGAGCTTTTCGAGCAAGGCCATCAGCGCGCCTTCGCCCGCCAATTCCATGCGATCGATCACGATCTGATATTTGGAGCGCCCGGGATAGGTGGTGACCTTGCCGGTCGCGATCACCTCGGCGCCGTCCTGCGGGGTGAAGCCCAATTGCGCGACATTGCCCTTCCAGATCACGCCATCGATGACCGCGTTCTCGTCCTTCAGGCTGAGATAGGCATGGCCCGAGGTGACGCGCTTATAGCCCGAAATCTCGCCGCGCAGGCGGACATGGCCGAATTCGCTTTCCACCACACGCTTCAGCTTGTTGGCGAGCTCGCCAACGCCCATCACCGAATTACCCGGCGCACCCGCGTTGTCGTCGGGCGCGCTGTCGGCTAGCAGGCGCGCTGCTGCATCGAACAACACGTCGCTTTGAGGGTCCGCCATTGAATGTCCTGCTGATCGGTTCGGGTGGTCGCGAACATGCGCTCGCGTGGAAGCTCGCGCAATCGCCGCGCCTCAATACGCTGTTCGCCGCACCCGGCAATCCGGGCATTGCGGCGCACGCGCAGATCGTCGCGCTGGACGTGGCTGATCATGCGGCGGTGACCGCTTTCTGTGCTGAACAGAACATCGGGCTGGTGGTGATCGGCCCGGAAGCGCCGCTGGTCGACGGCCTGGGTGACAGCCTCCGCGCCACCGGCATCGCGGTGTTCGGACCCGACAAGGCCGCAGCGCAGCTCGAAGGCTCGAAGGCCTTTACCAAGGCGGTGTGCGACCGCGCGAACATCCCCACCGCAGGCTATGTCCACGCGACCAGCCGCGCCGAGGCACGCGCCGCGCTCGACAAGTTCGGCACGCCGGTCGTGATCAAGGCCGATGGCCTGGCCGCGGGCAAGGGCGTGACCGTCGCGACGACGCGCGAGGAAGCCGAAGCGGCGCTCGCCGATCTGTTCGGCGCGCGTGGCGGCGAAGCGGTGATCGAGGAATTTCTGGAAGGCGAGGAAGTCAGCCTGTTCGTGCTGACCGACGGCACCGCCATCCTGCCATTCGGCACCGCGCAGGACCACAAGCGCGTCGGCGATGGCGATATCGGGCCGAACACCGGCGGCATGGGCGCGTACAGCCCCGCGCGCGTGTTGAGCCCCGAGTTGGAGTCGCGCGCGCTCGACGAGATCGTGCGTCCGACCGTGGCGGCGATGGCGGCAGCGGGGACGCCGTTTTCGGGCGTGCTTTACGCCGGGCTGATGCTGACCGCCGACGGCCCCAAGCTGATCGAATATAATGCCCGCTTCGGCGACCCGGAATGCCAGGTGCTGATGGCGCGGCTCGATGAGGATCTGCTTGAGGTGGTGCTGGCGGTGGCAACGGGCAAGCTGGGCGAACGCGGCCCGGCGAAATGGCGGAACGAGGCGGCGCTCACCGTTGTGATGGCCGCCAAGGGCTATCCCGGCACGCCCGAGACCGGTGCACCGATCGACGGAATCGCGGCCGCCGAGGCGAAGGGCGCGACGGTGTTTCAGGCGGGCACGCGGCTGGCCGACGGGCAGATCGTTGCCTCGGGCGGGCGCGTGCTCGCGGTCACCGCGACCGGGCCGACGATCGCCGATGCACAGGCCGACGCCTATCGCGCGGTCGCGGCGATCGCTTTTCCCGGCGGATTCTACCGCAACGATATCGGCTGGCGCGAGATTGCACGCGACGCAAACTGATCGAATGCGTTATCCGGCTATACGTACAGGAGCATGTTCATGGCCGCTGGCCCGCAAAATCCGAACCAGGCGATCGACATGATGGTCCCGATCACCGTTACGCACGTCATTCTGATTCTGGTGCTGGCGGTCCTCGCCATCGCCGGAATTTGGTGGGGGACGGTTTTGCGCCGCCGCAATGCCGCCGCGCAGCAGCAGATGGCCGAGGATTTCGCGGTCGCCGAAGAGCATAATGCAACGACCGAACCGACCGCCGTCTCAAGCGATGGCGCGGTCAGCGACGTCCCAGCCGAGCCGGTGGCAGAGGCCCCCGCCGCCACGCCCGCAACCGAGCTCACCAAGATCAAAGGCCTCGGCCCGAAACTCGCCGCAACGCTCGCGGAACGCGGCATCACGCGCATCGATCAGATCGCCGCGCTGACGCCCGCGCAAGCAGCCGAGCTCGACGCAACGCTCGGCACCTTCCAGGGCCGCATGACCCGCGACCGCTGGATCGAGCAGGCCAAATTGCTCGCCGCCGGGGACCATGCCGGGTACGAAGCCGCGTTTGGCAAATTGGGCGGTTAGGCGCACGCCCCTTTCGCCGCCTCCCTGGCCGCGATACAGCAAGGCGATGCCCGCGCCTTCGCTTCCCCGGATCGACCGCCGCACGCTGCTGATCGGCGGTGGGGCCGGGATCGGGCTGGTTGTCGCGTGGAGCCTGTGGCCGCGGAAATATCTGCCCAATCTCACCGCCGATCAGGGCGAGACGGTGTTCGGTGCGTGGATCAAGATCGGCGATGACGGCCATGTCGCGGTCGCGGTGCCGCAGGCCGAACATGGCCAGGGCGTCTACACCACGCTCCCGCAGATCGTTGCGGACGAGTTGGGCGCGGATTGGCGCACCGTCGCGGTCGAACCCGCCCCGCTCAACCCGCTCTACGCCAATCCGTTCGGCGCGGAGGAACTGTTCGAGGGCGGCGACGATGCGCTGACGAAGGCGTGGCGCGATGCCCGCGCGGTGCAGATCGGCCTGATGTTCACCGGCGGATCGAGTTCGATCCGCACGTTCGAGGACCCGCTCCGCGCAGCAGGCGCGGCGGCGCGCATCCTGTTGTGCAAGGCCGCCGCCGCCCGCTGGAAGGTCGACTGGCAGACCTGCGCCACCGGCGACGGCTTCGTCACGCATGGCAAGGACCGGCTGCGCTTTGCCGAACTGGCGGCGGAGGCGGCGCGCGATTTCGGCGGCACCGCACTGCCCGATCCGCTCCCGCTGCGGGGTGATGCTACCAACCGGCTCTACGGCCAGTCGCTCCCGCGCCTTGATGGACCGTCGAAGATCGATGGCTCCGCCAATTTCGCAGGCGACATCCGCCTGCCCGACATGCTCTTCGCCAGCATCCGCCAGGGCCCCGTCGGCGACAGCAAGCTGGTGCGCGTCGATCGCGCGGCGGCGGACCGGATCAACGGCGTCCGGCACGTCGTCACCAACGATCAATGGGTGGCGGCGGTCGCCACGACATGGTGGGCGGCGAACAAAGCGCTCGACGCAATGGCCCCGCGCTTCGAAACGCGCGGGGGGCGGATCGACGATGCCAGCATCGCCGCCGCGCTGAAGGCCGCGCTCGACGCACCGGGCACGCGCATCGCGCAAGCCGGCGATGTGGCGGCGGCGTTCAAGGACGCCAAGCTGGTGACAGCCGACTATCAGGTCGGCCTCGCACCGCACGCCGCGATCGAGACGATGACCGCCACTGCGCAACTGCGCGGCGGGCGGCTCGATCTGTGGCTCCCAACCCAAGCGCCCGGCCTCGCCCGCGCGGCTGCCGCCGCCGCGATCGGAATCTCAGAGGATGCGGTGGTGGTGCACCCGATGCTGATCGGCGGATCGTTCGGCGCGAATCTGGAGACACAGTGCGCGGCGCAGGCGGCGGTGCTCGCCAGGACGCTCGATCGCCCGGTGCAATTGGTGTGGAGCCGCGCCGAGGATTTGCTGCACGATCGTTTCCGCCCCCCGGCGCGCGCACGGATGAGCGCACGGCTCGGCGCGAACGGACAGATCCTCGGCTGGCAGGCGAAGATCGCTGCGCCCGCCACCGGCCAGCAACTCGCGCGACGCATGCTCGCGCAGGATCGCGGGTTCAGCGCGGCGCTGTCGCTGGCAGGCGCGAGCGATCGCTATGCCATCGCGGGCGCGAAGCCGGTCTATCGTATTCCGGCCTATGCGATCGATCACCACCCCGCCGAGATCGGCGTGCCGACCGGGCATTGGCGATCGGGCGCGCATAGCTACACCGCCTTTTTCACCGAATGCTTTCTCGACGAACTCGCGCATCTGGCGGGGACGGAGCCGCTGTCCTACCGGATCGGGATGCTCGGCGGCGATGCGCGGCTCGCGCGTTGCCTGTCGACCGCCGCCTCGCTCGGCGGATGGGAGGGCGGCGTCGCGGGCAGCGGCCAGGGCCTCGCTTGCCACAGTTTTCGCGGGAGCCACATCGCCGTGCTGGTCGAGGCACATGTCGGGGAAGGCCAGGCGGTCAGTGTCGACCGGATCGTCGCCGCGGTCGATTGCGGGCGGCAGGTCAATCCCGACGTGGTCAAACAACAGATCGAAGGCGGCTTGCTGTTCGGCATGGCGGCGGCGATCGGCGGCGCGACGGGGTTCAAAGCCAATCTGGCTGAAGCGCGCAGCTTCGGCGCGCTCGGCCTGCCGCGGCTCGCCGACACGCCCGATATAACCGTCGAACTGATCCCGAGCGAGGCCGAACCCGGCGGCGTGAGCGAACTTGCCGTGCCGCCGGTTGCGCCAGCGATTGCCAACGCGCTGCAAGCCGCTACGGGGGGACGCTTGCGGACCCTGCCGCTCGCTCCCGGAACCGTCTGATGCCGCCTGTCCTGCCGCCTGCTCTGCCGCCCGAGCTGCTCCCACCGGATCATCCGCCGGTCCGCACGCGGAAAGTCGGCGTGCTGCTGACCAATCTCGGCACGCCCGATGGGCCTGACGTCAAATCGGTGAAGCGCTATCTGCTCGAATTCCTGTCGGACCGCCGCGTCGTCGAAATCCCGGCAATCCTGTGGCAGCCGATCCTGCGCGGCATCATCCTCAACACCCGGCCCGCCAAATCGGCCGAGGCCTATGCGCAGGTGTGGAGCGACGACGGATCGCCGCTCGCCGCGATCACCAAGGCGCAGAATACCGCTTTGCAGGGCGCGTTCGGGCCGGGCGTGATGGTCGACTGGGCAATGCGCTATGGCAAGCCGTCGATCCCCGAGCGCGTGCAGGCGCTGAAGGACGCCGGGTGCGACCGCATCCTGATCGCACCGCTCTACCCGCAATATTGCGGCGCGACGACCGCGACCGCCAATGACAAGGTGTTCGAGACGCTCGCCAAGATGCGCTGGCAGCCGACGATTCGCACGCTGCCGCCTTATTATGACGATCCCGCCTATATCGAGGCGCTGGCCGAATCGATCGAGACGGCGGTGGCAAAGCTCGATTTCGAGCCGCAGGCGATCGTCGCGAGCTTCCACGGGATGCCGCAGCGTACGCTCGAACTCGGCGATCCCTATCACTGCCATTGCCAGAAGACCGGGCGCTTGCTCGGCGAACGGCTGGGCAAGCCGTTGATCGTCTCGTTCCAGTCACGCTTCGGCCGCGCGAAGTGGCTCGACCCGGCGACCGACACCACGCTTGAGGAATTGCCCGAGAAGGGCATCACCAAGATCGCCATCTTCGCGCCCGGCTTTTCGGCCGATTGCCTGGAGACGCTCGAGGAATTGGCGATTCGCGGGCGCGAGAGTTTCGAGGAAAAGGGCGGCACGCACTTCGCCTATATTCCCTGCCTCAACGACAGCGATGTCGGCATTCGTATGTTGCGCACTTTACTGGCGCGGGAACTTGAAGGCTGGGTCGCCCCCGCTTAGCGTACCGCTGCGGACGAAGATCCAAGGAGGAGAGACATATGGCACGCGTGGCAATCGTAACCGGCGGAACGCGCGGCATCGGCGAGGCGATCAGCCTTGGGCTGAAGGATGCCGGAATGACCGTCGCGGCGACTTACGCCGGCAATGACGACCGCGCCCGCGAATTTACCGAACGCACCGGGATCGCCGCCTATAAATGGGATGTCGCCGATTTTGACGCCTGCCAGGACGGATGCGCGCGCGTCGCCGCCGAGCTCGGGCCGGTCGATGTGCTGGTCAACAATGCCGGCATCACCCGCGACGGCACGATCATGAAGCTCACCTATCAGGCGTGGAAAGAGGTGATCGACACCAATCTCGGCGGCTGCTTCAACATGGCCAAGGGCGTGTTGCAAGGAAGGCGCGAGCGCAAATGGGGGCGGATCGTCAATATCGGGTCGATCAACGGCCAGGCCGGGCAGTACGGCCAGGTCAATTACGCCGCCGCCAAATCGGGCATTCACGGCTTCACCAAGGCGCTGGCGCAGGAAGGCGCGAAGTTCAACGTGACCGTCAACGCGATCGCGCCGGGCTATATCGACACCGACATGGTCGCCGCAGTCCCCTCCGACGTGCTGGAGAAGATCGTCGCGAAGATTCCGGTCGGGCGGCTCGGGCAGGCGAACGAGCTCGCGCGCGCAGTGACATTCCTGTGCTGCGATTCGGGCGGGTTCGTGCCCGGGTCGACGCTGTCGATTAACGGCGGACAGCATATGTACTGACGGTTCGAGGCGCGGCCACGCCCGCGCCGCTGCGCGCAGCGCACGAACCGGCACGGCCGGCGGACGGGGCAGCGCCCCGATCCGGCCGACGGCTTCGCCGTCGGCCACCCCGCCGCCCAAAAACCAAACGGGGCCGGCCTTCTCGAGGAAAGGCCGACCCCGCCCCCCCGGCTACGCTACACGGGGGTAACTGTGAAACTGTTCAGCGCCGGTCGGCAAAGCCGCCGTCGGTCGGGTCCGCTAAAGCGGCCCGCCGTCCGGCACGGGCGCTGCTCGCTTAGGCGAGCACCGGGGCGGACGTCGCCGCCCCTGCGCCCTTAGCGGCACCCATCCCGCTGGATCGCGCGGCCAGCCAGCGCACCGCCACCCGCCCCCAGCACGGTGCCGAGCGCGCGGCTCCCGCTCCCGGCGACGACGTTACCGAGCAGACCGCCCGCAATCGCGCCGATGATCGTGCCCTGATCGCTGCGGCAGCGGTTGCGCGACTGGTTGTAATAGCGACGATCCTGATAATAGCCGCGGCGGTCATCGCGCTGATCGTAATAGCGGCGGTCGTCGCGATATTCGCGATAGTCGCGGCGATACTCGACGTCGTCCCGGTTGTAGCCGTCGCGATACGCCTGGTCATAGGCATAGGCCTGGCTGTTGTCATAGCGCTGCGCAGCGGCGGGGGTTGCGGCCAAACCGGTCGCGGTCATGGCCAGCGCGGTGGCGGCGAGCGTGAGCTTCTTCATCATGGTACGTCTCCTGTTCGGGGCCGGTTGGGCCGTTTCCGATGATGCGGTTATAACCGAGTCGCACTGAGACAAGCCTGAATGGGGTTGTTAGCCGCCGTTCATCCAAGTGGCCGCGCAAACGAGAGCGGTTGCGCGCCGCGTCGCTCTCCCGCAGGAGCATGGGATGCGGATTGTGTGGTCGCTCTTGCTGGTGCTGGTGTTGGTCCCGGAAGGGTCGCGACCGATCCACCGCCCGGTCCTGGGACCGGTCGCGGATGTGCGCGCGACGCCCGTGTCGCTAGGCGGTGCCGACCGGACGAATCGCCGAGTCGGCGATCTGGTGTGGCTCGGCGGGGTTAAGCTCACCAGCCACGACGCGGCTTTTGGCGGCTTTTCCTCGCTCTCGGTGGCGGGCGACCGCTTCACCTTGCTGAGCGACGGCGGCAATATCGTGCGATTCGCGCTCGGCCCCGACTGGAAGCTGCGCGGGCCGAGCTTCGGCGATCTGCCCGGCGGACCCGGCACCGGCTGGTCCAAGCGCAGCCGCGACAGCGAATCGATGAGCGTCGATCCAAAGACCGGCGACATCTGGGTCGGGTTCGAAAATGCCAATGCGTTGTGGCGCTACGCCCCCGGCTTTGCCCGCGCCGAGGCGCATGTTCGCCCGCGCGTGATGCGCAACTGGCCCGAGAATAAGGGGCCGGAAGCGATGACGCTGCTGCCCGGCGGCGGGATGGCGACGATCGGCGAGCAGGACCCGTGGCCGGGCAAGCCGGGGCGCGCGGGCGTCGTCTTTTTCGGTGATCCGGTGCTGCACCCGCGCAGCGGCTTCCGCTTCAACTATCTGCCGCCTGACGGCTATGACCCGAGCGACATGACCGTGCTGCCCGACGGGCGCTGGCTGATCCTCAACCGGCGCTTCGACTGGGCGCGCTTTTCGAGCAAATTGAGCGTGATCGATCCGGCGCAGGTACGGCCCGGCGCGACAGTGCGCGGGCGCGACATCGCGACGCTGGCCGCACCGCTGATCCACGACAATTTCGAGGGAGTCGCCGCCACGCGCGAAAGGGGCACGACAATCGTCTGGCTAGTGTCCGACGACAACCAGCTTCCGGTTCAGCGCAGCCTGCTGCTGAAATTCAAACTCGACCCGGTAATCCGTCCTTAGCCCCTCCCCTTCAGGGGAGGGGTTGGGGTGGGGCCGTGCCGCAAATTTTACGGTTTGGCTCGGTGAGACTGAGACGCCCCACCCCCAAACCCCTCCCCTGAAGGGGAGGGGCTTTTAATTAGGCGGCAGCCGAAGTGGCGGCGGTCAGCTTCTTCGACACGTCACGCTTCAGGCGGCGTGCGCGCAGCGACAGCTTGTCGTCGGTGGTCTTGACCAGCCAATTGTCCAGCCCGCCGACATGCTCGACCGAGCGCAGACCGTGTGCCGAAACGCGCAGCTTCACGCTGGTGCCCAGCGCGTCCGAGATGAGCGTGACGTTCTGCAGGTTCGGCAAGAACGTGCGCTTGGTCTTGTTGTTAGCGTGGGAAACGTTGTTTCCGACCATCCGGCCCTTGCCGGTCAGTTCGCAAATGCGGGCCATCGTGAATTCCTGAGTGCGATGAGCGAGCCCGTAATGAGGCTCGTGAAGGCGGGGCGCATACCGAAAGCAGGGGGGCAGGTCAACATCGTGCGCCACCCGAGGCGACGGATACCCCGACTCTAATGCACCGCAGCGATGCAACGAACCGCCAAACCCGGCGTTTGGTTACGGAAACGGATCGAATGCGCCCGGCTGACGGGCTCAACAGGAGAAAAGCCCATGCGTTTCCTTTTAGCCCTGGTCGGCCTCGCCGCCCTGATCGTCGTCGCGCTCGTCTCGCTCGGCATGTTGCAGATCGGCACCAAGGCCGGATCGCTGCCGACCATCAGCGTCAATGGCGGCAAGGCCCCCGAAGTGACGGCCAATATGGCGACGGTCGAGCTCGGCACGACCGAGAAGCAAGTCGAGGTCCCGACCGTGGGGACCACCACCAAGACGATCGAAGTGCCGACGCTCAAGGTCACCAAGCCGACCGACGCCGACGGCAACACCGTCACCACGCGCTAAGGCATCGCGCACGCCCGCGCTGGCGATCCTCTGGCGATTCGGGGCGTGTTGGGGCATGGCGCGCGGGTGATCCCGCTCCCCGCCCCGATGCGCGCCGCACTTGATGCCGCCGCTGCTGCCGCTGCGGCGGGCGAGGTGCCGGTCGGCGCGGTGGTGGTGCACCAGGGGCGAATCATCGCGACCTCCGCCAATGCCCCGCGCGCGCTGCATGATCCGACCGCGCACGCCGAGATGCTGGCGATTCGCGCGGCGGCGGCGGCGATCGGGTCGGACCGGTTGAACGATTGCGACCTGTGGGTGACGCTGGAGCCGTGCGCGATGTGCGCCGGTGCCATCGCGCACGCCCGCATCGCGCGGCTCTATTACGGCGCGAGCGATCCTAAGGGCGGCGCGGTCGAACATGGGCCGCTGCTGTTCGGACAGCCGACGCTCCACCACCGGCCGGAGGTATTTGCGGGCATCGGCGAAGGCGAAGCCGCTGCGCTGCTCCGCGATTTCTTCACCGCGCGGCGGTGAGGCCCGCACCCCAGCAACACTCGAAAACAAAGCGACGGTTGTGAATTCGTCCGAATCGCGCGAAGGAAGGGGACAGCATCATGCACCCTTTACCCCCCTTCCCGTGGATCGACGTCGCGATCATCTTCGCGCTGATCGTGTTGAACGGCGTTTTCGCCATGTCGGAACTTGCCATCGTCTCGTCGCGCAAGGCGCGGCTGGAGGCGATGGCGCGCACTGGTCGGCGCGGCGCGCGTGCCGCGATGGCGCTCGCCGCCGACCCCGGCAAGTTCCTGTCGACCACGCAAGTCGGCATCACGCTGATCGGCATTCTGGCCGGTGCCTATTCGGGCGCGAGCCTCGGCGGGCCGGTTGCGGCGCGGATGGGTTTCCTCGGGCTCAGCGCCGAAGCGGCGCAATCGATCGCCTTTGCGATCGTGATCGGCATCACCACCTATCTGTCGCTGGTGATCGGCGAGCTGGTGCCCAAGCAGATCGCCTTACGCGCGCCCGAGCCGATCGCGGCGGCGATGGCCGGGCCGTTGATGGCGCTCGCCTGGGGGGCCGCCCCGGTCGTGTGGCTGCTCGATTCGTCGAGCGGCGCGCTGTTCCGGCTGATGGGCCTGAAGCGCGAATCGGAAGAGCATGTCACCGCCGAGGAACTGCACCTGATCGTCGCCGAGGCAAGCAAGTCGGGCGTGATCGAGGAACATGAACGCTCGATCATCTCGGGCGTGGTGCGCTTGGCGGATCGCCCCGTGCGCGAGGTTATGACCCCGCGCACAGACATCGAATGGATCGACGCGACATTGGACGATGCGGGTCTGCGCGCAGCTTTGGTCGAGGCATCGCACAGTCGCTTGCCGGTCGCCGAAGGTTCGGTCGACGCCGTCATCGGCGTGGTGCAGGCGCGCGATATCGCGGTCGCCTTGTTCAAGGGCGAGCCGCTCGACGTCCGCGCGCTGATGCGCCAGGCGCCGATCGTGCTAGATCAGATCGACGCGATGGACGCGCTCGACGCGCTGCGCCAGGCCGAGGTGCCGATGGCGCTGATCCATGACGAATATGGCCATTTCGAAGGGATCGTGACGCCCGCCGATCTGCTTGCCGCGATCGCTGGCGAATTCGCCTCCGACGCCGATCCGGAGGACGCGCCGACCGTGGTGACGCGCGACGACGGATCGCTGCTCGTTGCCGGGCATATGGCGGCAGATGCGTTGGCCGAACGGCTCGGCATCGATCTGCCCGAGGAGCGCGATTACGCGACCGTCGCCGGTCTCGCGCTCGCCGTGTTCCGCCACTTGCCGGGCGAGGGCGAAAGCTTCGTCGAGCAAGGCTGGAAGTTCGAAGTGGTGGATCTCGACGGCCGCCGGATCGACAAACTCCTGGTCAGTAACGCACGCGACGCGGGGTAACGGCTGGGGGAGTTTGGCACCCGCCTATCCCCCTTCCGTTCGCCCTGAGCCGGTCGAAGGGCACCCCTCCGCACGCGACGCGGTGCGCGAGGAAAGCAGTGCTTCGACAAGCTCAGCACGAACGGGCAGTGGCACCCGTTCGTTTCGAGCGAAGTCGAGAAACCTGAACCATCGCCCGGATAAGGGCTTCTCGACGACGCTCGAAGCGAACGGATGCGGTGGCTCTACCCCACCGCCTCGACCGCCTCCGCCGCCGCGATCGCGCGGTACTTCGTGCGCAGCGACACCTTGTCGATCTTCTCGGTCCCCAGCCGCGGCAGCGCTTCGTCCACGAACCAGATCCGCTGCGGCACCTTGAACGCCGCGATATGCGCGAACAGGAAGGCGCACAGTTCCTCGGTGTTCAGCGCCTCGCCCGCACGCGCCAGCACCACCGCGCCGGGCACTTCACCGAAGCGTTCGTCGGGCAGACCGAACACTGCCGCCTCCGCCACAGCAGGATGTTCGTAAATCGCGGCTTCGACTTCCTGGCAGGAGATATTCTCGCCGCCGCGGATGATGATGTCCTTTGTGCGATCGACGATGAACAGATAGCCGTCGGCATCGACATAGCCGATGTCGCCGGTCAGGAAGTAGCGGTCCGCCGTGAACGCCGCCTCGGTCGCATCGGGGCGTCCGTAATATTCGGTGAAGTTGCACACAGAGCGAATCGCCACTTCGCCGCGTTCGCCCTGCGCCACCGGTTTTCCCGACCCGTCGAGGATCGCGAGATCGACCAGCGGCAACGAGGCGCGCCCGGTCGAATTGGGCTTGTCGAGATAATTGTCGCGGAAATTGCCGCAGCCGATGCCGTTGGTCTCGGTCAGGCCGTAGCCGAGCAGCGGTTTCGGCCCGCCCATCTCCTCGGCGATGCGGCGGACATGCTCGACCGGGCGCGGCGCGCCGCCCGCTGCGAAATCGGTGACGGTCGACAGATCATACTCGCCGCGCTTGGGATGCGTCAGGATCTCGAAGCTCATCAGCGGCACGCCGACGAAATAGCTGACCTGTTCGGCCTGGATCAGCCGCATCGCTTCCTCGGCATCCCATTTGGGCATCAGCACGAGCTTGCGGCCCATCGCGAAGCTTTGCAGGAACACCGGCACTTCGGCAGTGACGTGGAACAAAGGCACGTTGAGCAGCGTCGCGGGCTGCCCGACCGGCGGATTGCCGTCGGCGGTCGTGATGCCGAGCATGACCAGCGCTTGCGCCAGATAATTGTAGACCGCCTGCGTCACCGCGCGATGATCGCTGATCGCGCCCTTCGACTGGCCGGTCGAGCCCGAAGTGAACAGGATCGTCGCATGATCGGTCGGCGCGACCGTGGGAAGGGTGACATCGCCATCGGCGGTCAGACCGGCGAGCGCGGCCGCCAAGGGCTGCGTGTCGTCGATCGTCACGACCACAGTCTTCAGGTCGGGGATCGCCGCGAGCCGCTTCGCGCGCGGCGGATCGGCGAAGACGAGGCTGCATTCGACATCGGCCATCGCTGCGGCAAGCTCGACCGACTGCCACCAGCCGTTGAGCAAGGTCGCGACGCCGCCGGCCATCAGCGCGCCCATATAGAGTACGATCCACGACGGCGAATTGCGCATCGCGATGCCGATCCGGTCGCCCGGCTGCACGCCGTGCGTCGCGACCAGCGCCCGCGCGACACGGCTGGCGGCAGCGTAAACGTCGGCGAAGGTCAGCCGCTCCTCGCCCGCGACCAGGAAGGTCTTGTCGGCATGTTCGGCGCAGTAATGCCCGAAATAGGGCGGCAGCGTCTGCGGCACGCCGGTGATCAGCGGCAGCTCGATCCCGTCGACGGTGACCGCGCCGAGCGCGAGCGGTCCGCCAGGTCCGGTCAGCGCGGCGAGCGCCGCATCCATCCGCAGGTCCAGTTTGCTCGGCATCCACGCTCTCCACTTGGTCTTATTGCTTAGCGCCTTTATGGAGGCGCAAACCTCCGGGGAAAAGCCTTGATCCTGTCCCATCTTCAACCGGCCCTCGGCCCGATCCTCGATGTCGCCGCGGCGAGCGGCACGCAGCATCTGCATTTCACCGACCTGCACCTAAGCAAGGTCGCGCTGCCGATTCATTTCTCGATCATTAATTTTGACATCAAATGGTATTCGCTCGCTTACATCACCGGCATCGTTATCGGCTGGTGGTATCTGCTCAAGCTGATCGCCCAGCCCGGAGCCCCGATGGCCAGGCGTCATGCCGACGATCTCGTGTTTTACGCGACGCTCGGCATTATTCTCGGCGGGCGGATCGGCTATGCCGCCTTCTACGCCCCGCAACTGCTGTTCTCGCTCGGCCTCTTCCGGCTGTGGGATGGCGGCATGTCGTTCCACGGCGGGATGATCGGTACCTCAATCGGGATCATTCTGTTTGCCCGCCAGCACAAGCTCGATTGGCTGCGGGTCCACGATTACCTCGCCTGCGCCGTACCGTTCGGGCTGTTCTTCGGGCGCATCGCCAATTTCGTGAATGGCGAGTTGTGGGGCAAGCCGAGCAACGTGCCCTGGGCGATCGTCTTCCCCGACACCGTGCCGGTGGGCATGATCGACCCGGCCCGCCACCCGAGCCAGCTTTACGAAGCGGGCCTCGAAGGGCTCGCCTTGTTCGCGATCCTGTGGTTCGCCTTCTGGCGGACCAAGGCGCGTTATGAGCCGGGCAAGCTCGTCGGGCTGTTCCTGCTCGGCTACGGTCTGGCGCGCTTCACGGTCGAATTCTTCCGCGAACCCGATGCGCAATTCCGTTTCTTCGCCGGCGGCTTCTTCGCCGACACGATCCATATGGGGCAGGTGCTGACGCTGCCGATGATCGTCGGCGGGCTGTATCTGGTGCTCACCGCCAAGAGCCGCCGCACCCGCGTCGAGCCGATCGCGGGCAGCGAGAGCGTCGCTTAGCAATGGCGGCCGCACCACTTCCCGTTCGCCCTGAGCCTGTCGAAGGGCTGCCTTTCTCTTGAGCGCGGCGGAAGGAGGAGAGCAGGGCTTCGACAAGCTCAGCCCGAACGGAAAAGGGGAAACCTCCCCGCCAATTCTCGCCGACCGCCTCGCCCGAGCGATCACGCTCGCCGGGCCGATCTCGCTCGCGCAGTTCATGGCGGCCGCGAACCAGCATTATTATGCGACGCGCGATCCGCTCGGCGCGGGCGGCGATTTCACCACCAGCCCGGAAATCAGCCAGATGTTCGGCGAACTGATCGGGCTGTGGGCCGCCGACCTGTGGAGCCGCGCCGGACGCCCCGAGGCTGCGTGGGTCGAACTCGGCCCCGGTCGCGGCACGCTCAGCGCCGATGCGCTGCGCGCGATGGCCAAGGCTGGCTTCACACCGCCAGTGCATCTGGTCGAAACCAGCCCGGTCCTCCGCGCGGCGCAAGCCGAGCGCGTGCCGCACGCGACCTGGCACGACGCAATCGACACGCTGCCGAGCGATCGTCCGCTGATCGTCATCGCCAATGAATTCTTCGACGCGCTACCGATCCGGCAACTCGTACGGGGCGGCGCGGGCTGGTTCGAGCGACTCGTCGCGTGTCAGGATACGCTGTTCCTGCCGATCGCGGGCAAGCAAGTCCCCGATTCGGTGATCCCCGAAACCTTGCGCGCTGCCGCCGCCGGATCGGTGATCGAAACCTCGCCCGCCAGCGTCGCGATCCTGCGCGGCCTGGCGCAGCGCATCGTAACGCAAGGCGGCGCGCTGCTCGCGATCGACTATGGCTATGATGGCCCGGCGATCGGCGACACGTTGCAGGCGGTGCGCGGCCATGCCTTCGCCAACCCCTATGACATGCCCGGCGAACAGGATCTGACCGCGCACGTCGATTTCGGCACGCTCGCCGCCGCCGCTTTGGTCGAGCGCGCGCAGGTCGCTGGCCCCGTCGGCCAGGGCGCATTCCTGACCGCGCTCGGCATCGACGCCCGCGCGGCGACGCTCGCCAAGGCCGCACCGGACCGCGCCGAGCAGATCGCCGTGGACAAAACCCGCCTGACGCAGGACATGGGCACGCTTTTTCAGGTCCTCGCCGTCACCGCGCCGGACTGGCCCAATCCGGAAGGTTTTGCATGATCACCTATCGCGACGCCCGCGCGATCGACGGCGCGCCGCTCGCCGCCATGGCGCGGCGCTCCTTCACCGAGACGTTCGGCACGCTCTATCGTCAGTCCGACCTCGCCGCCTTCCTCGACGAGGCGTTCGGCGCGAACGGCTTGCCCTCGCAACTCTCCGACCCCGATTTCGCGATCCGGCTCGCGCTGGCAGACGACGAGATCATCGGCTTCGTCAAAATGGGCCCGGTCACCTTCCCCGGCGAATGGCGGCCCGATGCGATCGAGCTGTATCAATTCTACGTGCTCGGCGCATGGCATGGCGCGGGCGTCGCACAGGAATTGATGGCCTGGGCGCTGGAACATGCGCGCAGCCACGGGGCGAAGGAAGTGATCCTCAGCGTCTATGTCGACAATCACCGCGCGCATCGATTCTATGAGAAATACGGCTTCGAGGACATCGGCCGCATCGCCTTCCGCGTTGGCGAAACGGTGGATGATGACAATTTGATGCGGCTGGTGCTGTGAGCGTAGAGGTCATCCGCGCGCCAACGCTCGACGGCGTTGCGCATGGCTTCCTTGGCCGCACCGGCGGGGTGTCGACCGGGATTCATGCCGGCCTGAACGTCGGGATCGGGTCGGACGACGATGCCGCTGCGGTCGCCGAAAATCGCCGACTGGCGAGCGAAGCGGTCCTGCCCGGCGCGGCGCTCGTCACGCTCTATCAGATTCACTCCGCCGATTGCGTGACGGTGCGCGCACCCTTCGACGCGCGACTGCGCCCGCGCGCCGATGCGCTGGTGACCGATCGTCCCGGCCTCGCGCTCGGCATCCTGACCGCCGATTGCGCGCCGGTGCTGCTCGCCGACCAAGTCGCAGGCGTGGTCGGCGCGGCCCACGCCGGGTGGAAGGGCGCGATCGGCGGCGTCACCGACGCGACGATCCTGGCGATGGAAGCGCTGGGTGCCAAGCGCGAGCGTATCGCCGCCGCGATCGGCCCGTGTATCGCGCGCGCAAGCTATGAGGTGGACGAGGCCTTCGCCCGCCGCTTCGACGCGCACGACCGGGCCAACGAACGCTTCTTCGCCGAAGGCCGCGCGGGGCATTTCCAGTTCGATCTGGAGGCCTATGTCGCCCACCGCTTGGCGAGCGCCGGGATCGGCCGCGTCGCGCTGCTCGGGCTCGACACCTACGCCGACGAAGCGCGCTTCTTCAGCTTCCGCCGCGCGACGCATCGCGGCGAGCCGGGCTATGGGCGGCAGGTTTCGGTGATCGGGCTCTGATCCGCGACCACAGATGGTATCATTTGAGACTATCCCGCGTTAGGGTCGCGCAGCATTCTTGAAGGACCCTTCCCCATGGCGAACCCCGAAACGCACGAAACCGAAGCCGATCTGACCGGTGTCGCGGCGCGCACCAAGCCCAAGCCCTCAGTCGAAAAGATCGGCGATCGCAAGCTCAAGCCCTCCTCGCTGATTATGGGCCATGGCTATGATCCGGCGCTGTCGGAAGGATCGTTGAAACCCCCGATCTTCGCCACCTCGACCTACGTCTTCCCCAATGCAGCGGCGGGCAAGCGCCATTTCGTAGGCGTCACCGGCAAGCGCCCGGGCGGCGCCGAGGGCCTCGTCTATTCGCGCTTCAACGGCCCGAATCAGGAAATCCTCGAAGACCGGCTCGGCGTCTGGGAAGAGGCCGAGGACGCGCTGGTCTTCTCCAGCGGCATGTCTGCGATCGCGACCTTGTTCCTGTCGATGGTCAAGCCCGGCGACACGATCGTCCATTCCGGCCCGCTTTATGCGGCGACCGAAACGCTGATCGCGCGCATTCTCGGGCGCTTCGGCGTCCATTGGCTCGATTTCCCGGCAGGCGCGACGCGCGAGGAAATCGACGCGGTGCTGAGCAAGGCGGCGACCGGAAACGTCGCGCTGATCTATCTCGAAAGCCCCGCCAACCCGACCAATGCGCTGGTGGATATCCAGGCAGTGGCGGCCAGCCGCGACGCGATCTTCAAGGGTGCCAAGCCACCAATCGCGATCGATAACACTTTCCTCGGGCCGCTGTGGCTGAAGCCGCTCCAGCACGGCGCCGATATCGTCGTCTATTCGCTCACCAAATATGCCGGTGGCCATAGCGATCTCGTCGCGGGCGGCGTGCTCGGGTCGAAGGAGCACATCAACACGATCCGGCTGATGCGCAACACGATCGGCACGATCTGCGATCCCAACACCGCGTGGATGCTGATGCGCAGCCTCGAGACGCTCGAGCTGCGCATGAGCCGCGCGGGCGAAAATGCCGTCAAGGTCTGCGCGTTCCTGCGCAATCACCCCAAGGTCGAGCGCGTCGGCTATCTCGGCTTCCTCGCCGACACGCCTGGGATGGAGCGCCAGGCCGACATTTACGCGCGGCACTGCACGGGTGCCGGTTCGACCTTCTCGCTGCTGGTGAAGGGCGGCGAGAAGGAGGCCTTCGCCTTCCTCGACGCGCTAAAGATCGCCAAGCTCGCGGTGTCACTCGGCGGGACCGAGACGCTCGCGTCGCACCCGGCGGCAATGACGCACCTTTCGGTGCCCGACGCCCGCAAGCAGGCGCTCGGCATTACCGACAATCTCGTGCGTATCTCGATCGGGGTGGAGGATGCCGACGACCTGATCGCCGATTTCGAACAGGCGCTCGCGGCGATCTGAGGCGGAGGCCGCCCGATCGGTCGCCACCGATCGGGCCGGTCCGGCCAAGACGGCGATTGATCCGGTCGGATACGCACTTCGACAGAAAGTGGCTCACGGCGCGAACAAGCCGCAAGCAGGCGCTATAATGTCCTTGGAACCGTGGCGATTTTCGCCTCGACAAGGGTCCGCGCTCCGTGAACCACAATTTTCTTGGCCGAAACGATGATCCGCTCGAACGCGCGTTGCAGCGTCGGGTGTTGATGGCGTCGGCCGCTGTAGCAATCATGGTGATCGCGCATTTGGCGCATCGCTTCGCCGACACGTCGGAGCTCCGCATGATCGTCGGCGTCGTGGAATTCGGCGGCGCGATCACCGCGATGCTGTTGCTGTTGTTCGGCGCCCCGCAATCGCTCCGCGCTTTGCGCGAACGGCGCGAAGACGCCGAACGCGCCCATGCCGAGCGGAAGCAGATCAATCATCTGTTCCGCATGACCGAGATGCTGCAGAGCGCCAACGGCTATCCGGACGCCAATGCCGTGCTCGGCGCGACGATCGAATTGCTGCTCCCCGGCTTCGGCGGCGCGCTCTACGTGTTCAACAATTCACGCGACCGACTGGAGCTTTCCGCACAGTGGCACTGGTCAGAGGCCGCTCCGCTCCGTCCCGTGATTGCCCCCGCACAATGCTGGGCGCTGAAGCGCGGCAAGTTTCACCTAAACGCAGGCGAGCCTGGCGCGCTGTGCTGCGAGCATCATCTTGGTCATGCCACCGTGCTCGAACTGCCGATGACGGCCCATGGCGAGATTCAAGGCATGTTGAAGATCGCGACGATGCTGCCCGATGCGCGGGCGCAACTCGCGCAGGCGCAACCGCTCGCCACCGCGATCGCCGATGCGATGTCGCTCGCGGTCTCCAATATCGCGCTGCGGGAGAAGCTGCGCACCCAGGCGCTGCGCGATCCGCTGACCGGCCTCTACAACCGCCGCTATATGGAGGACGCGCTCAGCCGCTTTGCCAGCATCGCCGAGCGCAGTGGGACGCATTTGTCGGCGATCATGATCGATCTCGATCACTTCAAGAAGCTGAACGATGAATTCGGCCACGCCGTCGGCGATGCGATCCTGCGTGAGACCGCCACGACGATCATGAGTGCGCTGCGCCCGTCGGACATCGCCTGCCGCTATGGCGGCGAAGAATTGCTGGTGATCCTTCCCGAATGCGGGCTGACCGAAGCCATCGCCAAGGCCGAGACCCTGCGCGAGCGGATCGAAGCGCTGTCCACCACCCATGATGCCGCGATTTCGGCGTCATTCGGCGTCGCGGCGATTCCGGACAGTACGCGGGTCGTCGCCGACTTGCTGACGCTTGCCGATGCGGCGCTGTATCAGGCGAAAGAGGGCGGGCGAAACCGGGTCGTTCCCCCGCCAGGGAGGGATCTGCCCGCGCTAGCGGCGACCTCGGCCGCCCGGATCGGCCCTCATGCGTCGGCCGATGCGGACTCCAGCAACAGCGGCAGCGACGCTTCGATCCAGTCCGCCAGCGCGGCAACGCGCTCCGCCGCCTCATGCCCGAGCGGGGTGAGCGTATAGTCGACGCGCGGCGGCACCTCGGCATAGCTGTGCCGATCGACCAGCCGACACCCCTCCAATTGCTGTAACGTCTGCGCCAGCATCCGCTCGCTCACCCCGCTCACTTTGCGGCGCAGCGCACTGAAGCGCAGCGTGCCCGACCGCAAAGCGAGCAACGTCAGCACACCCCATTTGCTGGTGACATGGTTCAGGATGACGCGCGACGGGCAATGCGGGCTGAGCACGTCGCCGCGCTCCAGCGCATCCGACAGCGGGGTGGCGGTGCGATCGGACATTTTCTTCACTTACCTTTTTGTGCGTACTTATGTTTGGTAAGTTAGGGTCCTAGATGACGCGTCTCAACCGTTTTTTGGAGTATTGTCATGATTGCCGTCACTGGAGCTTCGGGCCAACTCGGTCGCCTCGTCATCGCGGGGCTCTTGGAGAAGGTCGCCCCCGCCACGATCGTCGCGCTGGTGCGCGATCCGGCGAAGCTTGCCGATCTGGCGGAGCGCGGCGTCACGGTGCGGGCATTCGACTATAATCAGGCCGACACGCTCGGCAGCGCGCTTGCCGGCGTCGACCGGCTGCTGCTGATCTCCTCGAGCGAGGTCGGCCAGCGCGAAGCACAGCATCGCGCAGTGATCGCCGCCGCGAAGGCGGCAGGCGTCGGCTTCATCGCCTACACCAGCATCCTCCATGCCGACACCAACCCGCTCGACCTCGCGATCGAACATCGCGCCACCGAACAGATTCTGGCTGATAGCGGTGTCCCCTACGCCCTGCTGCGCAATGGCTGGTATACCGAGAATTATGCGCAGGGCGCACCTGGCGCGGTCGCCCATGGCGCGCTGTTCGGCAGCGCGGGTGCGGGCCGGATTTCCGGTGCGGCACGCGCCGATTACGCCGCCGCGGCGGTGGCGGTGTTGACGGCAGAGGTCGCAACGCCCGCGACCTATGAACTGGCCGGGGACGATGCCTTTACGCTGACCGAGCTGGCAGCGGCGCTCAGTGATCTGTCGGGCAAGCCAGTGGCCTATCAGAATCTCCCCGAGGCCGAATATCGCACGGTGCTCGAGCAGGTCGGACTGCCCGCACCAATCGCCGCGATGCTGGCCGAGAGCGACGCCAAGGCCGCCGCCGACGCGCTGTTCGACGATGGCCATGCGCTGCGCGACCTGATCGACCGTCCAACGACGCCGTGGCGCACGACGCTGCAAAGCGCGCTCAACGGGTGATGCACCAGGCGTGGGTGGCGGTCAGGGTACGATGACTGTCACCCCGTCGATGCGGATCGCGCGCGGAGCGAGCGGCGCGGGGACCACACCGTCCTGGACGATCACGAGATGCCCGGGCGGCACCACGCCGCGTTCGAACGCCAGCCGTTCGGCGGCGGTGCGCTCCCTGGTCGCCCGCGACGTGCGCGAGGTATAGGTAAAGCCGACCGGACGCCGCGCAGCGACCGCGCGCCACGTGATTTCCTCCATCACCTCCAGATTGATGAAGGCATCGGCCGGGGTGAAGTCGACCTGGTGGGCGCGGGCGATTAATGCTTCCCAGCGCAGATCGGGCGTGCGCGTGAACACGGTGCTGCTGTTCGCCCGCGCAGCCGTCGCGCGGATCGCTGCGAGCATAGGCGCGAGATCGACCGCCTGCAGCGCGACCGCCGCCGCCAGCAGCAAGGTCGCGCGACTGAGCGCCATGACGCTGACGATCGCGGCATAGGCGATCGTATAGGTCAGCGGCCACGCCAGCCTGCCCGACGCGCGCACCGGGTCCAGCGCATCGGTCAGCCAAAGCGGTAGATGCACCGTCGTAAGCGCCTGCCCCCAGAACAGCGGCTGCGGCCCGATCGCGACGAGCGCCAGCACTGCAAATCCCGGCACCAGCCATAGCAGCGGGCGCAGCGCCACCCGTCGCGTCGCCACCGCAATCAATACCGTCAGCAGCAGCCCCGCGCCCAGGTAATTCAACCCCTCGAACCCGCGCCCATGATCCTGCGGCGAGGATGGCAGCAGCGCTGAGTAGGTCGGGTTGGCCGGGTTCCACCACGCATCCAGCGCCATCGGGAACGCCCCATACGTGTGGGTCGAAGCGAACCCGCCGCCAAACACCCCCTGCGCCGCCAGCAACAGCGTGACGACGCCGATGATCCCCACCGCCTCGATCAGCGGGCGTACCTGCCGACGCTCGACCAGCCGCCGCAACAGCGATGCGCCCCAGATGCTTGCGACCATCAGCAACAGATAGCTGTGCACGAGCGTCGCCACCCCCAGCACCGCCAGCCACCACCACGGCCGGTCGGCCCGGCGCGGTTCGACATAGATCCACAGCGCCCACAGGATCAGCCACTGCGCGCACAGACTCGCGTGCGGATAGCGGTTGAACAGCATCGGCAGCGCCGCGAGCAACACCGTCCCGAACCACGCCGTCGGCACATCGGGGGCGTGCGGCCGCACGAGCGCCCAGGCGAACAACAGTTGCAGCATCAGGCACGCGAACAGCCACGGCCCGACGAACTGCAGCCCCGGGGGCAACACGCCAGCGAACGGCCCGAGCAGCAGCCCCAATAACGGGATGCTGTCGGTCAGCAGCAAGCTCGTCCCCTCTGGCGCGGACAGCAAGGCGATGTGGAACGGCGGCCAGACATCGCCAGCAAGATAGGCGGCAAGCCCGATCGCGCTTTGCCCATGGTCGTGCCCGTCGAGCAACCAGCCGACATTGCGCGGATCGAGCGTCGCGAGCGGCATCCACGCCGCGTACAGCAGCACCGCCGTCGCCAGCAGCAGGATCAGGACCGGGAGGCGTTTCATCCGCGCTGCTTATAACCAAGGCAGCTCTACGTCTCGTAAACATCGGAGCGTACCGCCGGATGATCGCTTTTGCGCTAAACTTCGTGCGGGCTGCGGCGTAGGGATAGCCGATGTCTACGCCCCAAACCGCTCCCGCAGATTTCATCGCCGGCCTGCCCAAGGCCGAACTGCACCTCCACATCGAGGGCAGCCTCGAGCCCGAACTGATGTTCGCGCTGGCCGAACGCAACCATGTCGCGATTCCTTATGCCAGCGTCGAGGAAGTGCGCGCCGCCTATCAATTCTCGCGCCTGCAGGATTTCCTCGACATTTATTATGCCGGGGCCGCGGTGCTGCTCACCGCGCAGGACTTTCACGATCTCGCCGCAGCCTATTTCGACCGGGCCGCGGCGGACGGGGTGGTCCATGCTGAGATCATGTTCGATCCGCAGACGCATACGGCGCGCGGCGTGTCGTTCGACACTGTTATCACCGGGCTATTGTCGGCGATGGACGAGGCCGAGACCAAGCACGGCATGACCACCAAGCTGATCCTAAGCTTTCTGCGCCATCTCGACGAAGCGGACGCGTTCGAGACGCTGGAGGCGGCGCGCCCGTGGCTCGACCGGATCGCGGCGGTCGGCCTCGATTCGTCCGAACTCGGCCATCCGCCGGAGAAATTCGCGCGCGTCTTCGCCGCCGCCCGCGCGCTCGGTCTGAAAGCGGTCGCGCATGCGGGGGAGGAAGGCCCGCCGGACTATGTCTATCAGGCGCTCGACCTGCTCGACATCGACCGCCTCGACCACGGCAACCGCAGCCTAGAGGACCCGGTGCTGGTCGCGCGCCTGGCGCGCTCGGCGATGACGCTAACGGTCTGCCCGCTCTCCAACCTCAAGCTCTGCGTGGTCGGCGACATGACCGCGCACCCGATCGACCGGATGTTGCGCGAAGGGCTGCGCGCGACAGTCAATTCCGACGATCCCGCCTATTTCGGCGGCTACATCGCCGACAATTACCGCGCGATCGAAGCGGCCCGTGGGCTTAGCCGCGCCGATCTCGTCACGCTGGCGCGGAACTCGTTCCTGGGGAGCTTCCTGCCGGATGACATGGTCGCGGGACATCTGGCGGCGCTCGATGCCTATGTGGCGCAGGCATAAGTTTCACCGTTCGGCCCCGGACTTGATCCGGGGCTGTCGAAGCCCTGCCTTTCTCAACCGGCGGCAAGAAAGACAGCCCTTCGACAAGCTCAGGGCGAACGGGGTGGAGTTTGCGGTGAGGCGAAAGCCACTCACCCGTCGCCAACGCGCTCGATATCGGCCCCGACCGCGCTCAATTTCTCTTCCAGCCGCTCATAGCCACGATCGAGGTGATACACCCGGCTGACCTGCGTCTCGCCATCCGCCACCAGCCCGGCGATGATCAGGCTCATCGAGGCGCGCAGATCGGTCGCCATCACCGGCGCGCCGGTCAGCCGTTCGACCCCGCGCACCACGGCGGTGCGGCCGTGGACCTCGATATTCGCGCCCCTCCGCGCGAGCGCGGGCACGTGCATGTAGCGATTCTCGAAGATCGTCTCGGTCAGCACGCTCGCGCCCTGGGCCATGCACAGCATCGCCATGAATTGCGCCTGCATGTCGGTCGCAAAGCCCGGATAGGGCGCAGTCGAGAGCGTCAGCGGCTGGAGCGGTCCGGAGACGGAGACGAGCAAATTCTCGCCGCGTTCCTCCACCGTCACCCCCGCCGCGATCAGCGCATCGATCGTCGCGTGCATGTCCGCCGCCTTCACGCCGACCAATTCGACCGATCCGCCGGTGATCGCCGCAGCGCACGCATAGCTGCCCGCCTCGATCCGGTCGGGCATCACGCGGTATGTGGCGCCGTGGAGCCGGTCGACGCCCTCGATCTCCAGCGTCTCGGTGCCGATGCCCGAAATCTTCGCCCCCATCGCGACCAGCAGATTGCACAGGTCGACAATCTCGGGCTCGCGCGCGGCATTTTCGATCCGGCTGCCGCCCTTGGCCAGCACCGCCGCCATCACGACATTCTCGGTCGCGCCGACCGAGACGATCGGGAAGGTATATTTGCCGCCCGACAGCCGCCCGCCCGGCGCGGTCGCCTTGACATAGCCCGCCGCCATTTCGAGGCTCGCGCCGATCGCCTCCAGCGCCTTCAGATGCAAATCGATCGGGCGGTTGCCGATCGCACAGCCGCCGGGCAGCGACACCGTCGCCTCGCCCGCCCGCCCGATCAGCGGGCCCAGCACCAGGATCGACGCGCGCATTTTCCGCACGATATCATAGGGCGCTTCGGTCGCGGTCAGCTTGCCCGCGCGGATAGTCATCACGCGCCCGAAATCCTCCGGCCGCGCTCCCTCGATCCGAGTCGAACAGCCGAGCTGGTTGAGCAAATGCCCGAAGCTGTCGACATCGGCCAGGCGCGGCAAATTGCGCAGCGTCACCGGCTCCTCGGTCAACAGCGCGCACGGCATCAGCGTGAGTGCGGCGTTCTTTGCCCCGGAAATGGGCAAGCGCCCCGACAGGCGGTTTCCGCCACGAATGAGAATACGATCCATGCCTCTCGTTTATCGCCTCGCGACATCCGCGCAAGCACGATAGATTGGACCGCTTCGGCCTCATCGCGGCCGGAGTGCGGTTGATCGACTTTAATGCGGAGTCCGTGCGGCCCTGCTTTGTGTGAAGCCTTCAAGGGGAAGTTTCGGGCGTGTCAGGAAGTTGTTTCGCCGATCGACTGGGCGACATGGTCGTGCTGACCGCGAACGAACGGCAAGCGCTGGAGCGGCTGGAGGAGCGTAAACGCGCGGTGCCGCGCGGTGCCACGTTGCAGCGTGAGAATGATCGCGCCGGGGAGATGTATATTCTCCGCTCGGGCATGATGATGTCGTCGGTGCTGCTGGTCGATGGCAGCCGCCAGATCCTGCGCTTTCACTTCGCTGGCGACATGATCGCGGTGTCGAGCCTGGCGTATCGCGAGGCGACGGAAACCATTTCGGCACTGACCGATTGCGTCGTCTGCCCGTTCGAACGCAGTGGCTTCGCGGCGGTGATCGCCGAACATCCGCGGCTCGCGGCGCTGATCATGGTGTGCAACCAGATCGAACGCGCCGCGCTGACCGATCGGCTCGCGGTGCTCGGCCGCACCTCGGCCAAGGCGCGCGTCGCCGCGATCCTGATCGATTTGCGCAACCGGATGCGCGTGCTCGATCCCGGCATCGGCCGCAGCTTCGTGCTCGGCCTGACGCAGGAGGAAATCGGCGATGCCACCGGGCTGACGGCGGTGCACGTCAACCGAATGCTGCGGCAATTGGAAGATGAAGGCATGATTTCGCGCGAGGCGGGCCGCGTCACCTTCACCGACGAACGCGCGCTGGAACAGGCAGCAAACTTCGTCGATCGCTATGCTGGGCTCGATCTGGGATGGTTGCCGGCCGGGCGGTGAAATCGCGCAGTCCGCCGCATCATGCGGCGCACGGGTCGCTCAGGCCTTTTCCAGCATACATTGCAGCGGATGCTGATTCTGCCGCGCGAAATCGAGCACCTGACTGACCTTGGTTTCGGCGACTTCATAGCTGAACACGCCGCAAACCCCGACGCCCTTCTGGTGGACGTGCAGCATCACGCGCGTGGCCGCTTCCATATCCATGCGGAAGAAGCGCTGCAGCACCAGCACGACGAATTCCATCGGCGTGTAATCGTCGTTCAGCAGCAGGACGCGGTACGGCGTCGGCTGTTTCGTCTTGGCGCGCGTACGGGTCGCGACACCGATGCCAGTGCCCTCGTCGTCGCTCGATCCGTCATCGCGGCGTTCGGCCATCGAGAATATGCTGCTGTTGATCATGTGCCCGCAAAATATGGCATTGCGGGGGGTGAGGGCAAGAGGGGTGATGCACCTGCCCCTACGAAAAGGGCGGCCCCTCGCGGGACCGCCCTCTTGCGTCGCGTTCGGCGTGAAGCGCTTATGCAGCGATCTTCAGCTTCTCGGCGGCAACAGCGACGCGGTTCGAAATCGGCTGCGCGATTTCACCAAGCAGCTTCAGATAGTTCTCGGTGAACTTGGCGGTTTCGGCCATCACCGAATCCAGCGCCGACTTGGCGTGCTCGCTCTGCAGCGCGAACAATTCGGTCGGCGACTTGACGCCAGCGAACTGCTTGGCGGTCGCGGTGGCCTTTTCGACCGAGCTCTTGACGTAATCGGTCGTGTACTTGGCGATCTCCTCGGCGCCCTTGGCGGCGATCTTCGACGATTCGACCAGCGCCTCGACATTGCCCTTCGAGAATTCGTTCATGTCCTCGAACAGCTTGGAGCTCTTCTCCATCGCGGTCTTGGCGCGCTCGTTGACATCGCCGAACAGCGTGGTGGCCTGGGCCTGAACCTTCTCGGCGGCGGACTTGATGGTGCTTTCCATGGTGGTGACTTCCTTTTTGAGGATGGCCACCGCTGGTGCGGGGGCCGGCGTTTTCGCTTCGGGGGTAGTAACGGTGGGGGCGACGGGCGCCGGTTTCGGCGCGGCCGCTGCGACGGCAGGCTTTGCCACGACCGGTGCAGCTACAGGGGCGGCCACCGGCGCGACGGCCTCGACCGACTCCGTTGGCTTGGCGACCGTCACGGGCTTGGCCGCAGCCTTCGCAACCGGCTTTGCGGCCGGGGTCGAGGCGTCGGACTTGGGACCTTTGCTGGCCATGATCGGATTGCTCCCGCGTTATTGCTGCACTGCAATATAGAGCAATCGCGCGAATTTGCAAGGAAAAATGGTGCACCGCAACATAACGTTACACATACCCATTATCTCATTGATTCAGAAGATTATCTTGCGCGCACATAATCCCCGGGAGCATCCGAAATCGCCGCCAGCGAGCCCTCGCCGGGGTGACGCGCACCGGCCACGTCCACCGTCGTCGCATCCTGCGTGCGCAACCAGTCGATCCAGTCGGGCCACCAGCTGCCCTTGGTCTCGGCGGCCCCTGCGACGAACTCCTCAAGCGAGCCGACCGGCGCCGGGTTCAGCCAATATTGGTATTTCTGCGCAACAGGCGGATTGACCACCCCCGCGATATGGCCCGACCCAGCGAGGACGAAGCGCTTCTCACCCGCAAACAGCCGCATCAGCGCCCACACGCTTTCGGCTGGGGCAATATGATCCTCGCGCCCCGCCTGGATGTAGCTCGGCGTGGTGATCTTGCCCAAGTCGATCGGCGTGCCCAGCGCGAAAAGGGCGCCCGGCTTGCTCAGCAAATTGTCGCGGTACAATTCGGTCAGATAGCGCCGGTGCCACGTCGCGGGCAGATTGGTCGTGTCACCGTTCCAGTGCAGCAGGTCGAACGGCGCATAGTCCTTGCCGAGCAGATAATTGTTGGTGACGTAATTCCAGATCAGGTCGCGCCCGCGCAGCTGATTGAACACCGCCGCCATCAACCAACCGCCGAGGAAACCCTCCTTCGTCACCGAATCGATCAGCGCGAGCTGTTCGTCGGACACGAAATGCAGCAGCTCGCCCGCTTTCTCGAAATCGACTTGCGCGGTGAAGAAGGTCGCGCTCCTGACCTTGTCCGCCTCGCCGCGCGCCGCCAGGATCGCGAGCGTCGCGGCCAGCGTCGTCCCCGCCACACAGTATCCGATCGTGTGCACCGCGGGCACATCGAGCAAAGCGCGCACCGTGTCGATCGCCTCAATCTGCGCGGCGATATAATCGTCCCACAGCACATCCTTCATGCTGGCGTCGGCCGAGCGCCACGAGACCATGAAGACCGTTATTCCCTGCTCCACCGCCCAGCGGATGAAGCTCTTCTCGGGCGTCAGATCGAGGATGTAGAAGCGGTTGATCCACGGCGGGAAGATCACCAGCGGCACCGCCAGCACGCTTTCGGTGGTCGGGCTATATTGGATCAGTTCGTACAGATCGGTGCGCAGCACGACCTTGCCCGGCGTCGTCGCCAGATTGCGCCCGACTTCGAACGCCTGCGCATCGGTATGCGTCAACTGCCCCTTGCCGAGATCGGCGAGCATATTCTGCAAGCCCTTGAGCAGATTCTCGCCGCCCGTCTCGATCGTCTTCTCGATCACTTCGGGGTTGGTGGCGGGGAAATTGGACGGGCTGATCGCGTCGAGAAAACCGCGTGCGGCAAAGCGCATCTGTTCGCGCTGCTTGTCATCCACCCCCTGCACCGCCTCGACTTGCGCGAGCATCTGGTCGGACAGAAGGAAATAGCTTTGGCGAATCCAGTCGAACACCGGATTTTCCCGCCAGCGCGGATCCTTGAAACGCTTGTCACGCGCCTGTTCGGGCGTCTCCGCAGCCGCGGGAGCCTCGCCGGGTACCAGCATCCGCTGCCACAGCCCCAGGCTCTCGGCCCAGAAATCGCGCGTGCGGGCGATCGTGTCGGGATCGCTCACGCCGGGAATCGGCGGCAGGACTTTGCCCGCCACGTCGAGCCCCTGCTCCAGCACCATCTGCTGCGCGCGCCCCAGCACCCAGGTCCAATGCTGCAAATCCGCCAGACTGGGCATCGCGAAGTCGGTTGTATCCGGCTTATCTGCCATCGGGCGGTCCTCTCGCTTCGTCCTGTCCCCGCCGGTCATTCCCACGAAAGCGCGAATGCCGTAAGGAGCTAGCTCTCTCTAGCCGGAATCCTTGCAATGTCCGATGAATTCTATCGCATCAAACGCCTGCCGCCGTACATCATCGCCGAGGTGAATGCGATGCGCGCGGCCGCGCGGGCGACGGGTGAGGACATCATCGATCTCGGCATGGGCAACCCCGATCTGCCGCCCCCGCCGCACGTGATCGAGAAACTGATCGAAGTCACGCGCAAGCCCGACGCGCACGGCTATTCCCAGTCGAAGGGCATTCCCGGCCTGCGCAAGGCCCAGGCGAATTATTACGGCCGCCGCTTCGGCGTCGAGCTCGATCCCGAGAGCGAAGTCGTCGTCACGATGGGATCGAAAGAGGGCCTCGCCAGCCTTGCGACGGCCATCACCGCGCCGGGCGACGTCGTGCTCGCCCCCAACCCGAGCTACCCGATCCACACCTTCGGCTTCATCATTGCCGGCGCGACGATCCGCGCGGTGCCGACCACCCCCGACGACAAATATTTCGAAGCACTCGAGCGCGCGATGGCCTTCACCGTCCCGCGCCCGTCGGTGCTGGTGGTCAATTACCCGTCCAATCCGACGGCGGAGGCGGTCGATCTCGCTTTCTACGAACGGCTCGTCGCCTGGGCGAAGGAGAATAAGGTCTGGATCATCTCCGACCTCGCTTATTCGGAGCTCTATTACGACGGCAACCCCACGCCCTCGATCCTGCAAGTCCCCGGCGCCAAGGACGTCGCGATCGAATTCACCTCGCTCAGCAAGACCTATTCGATGGCGGGCTGGCGGATCGGTTTCGCGGTCGGCAACAAGAAATTGATCGCGGCGATGACGCGCGTGAAATCGTACCTCGACTACGGCGCCTTCACCCCGATCCAGGCCGCCGCCTGCGCCGCGCTCAACGGCCCGCAGGATATCGTCGAGACCAACCGCCAGCTCTATCACAAGCGCCGCGACGTGCTGGTCGAGAGCTTCGGCCGCGCCGGGTGGGATATCCCCTCCCCCCGCGCATCGATGTTCGCCTGGGCCCCGCTGCCGCCCGCGCTGGCGCATTTAGGAAGTCTTGAGTTCTCCAAACAATTACTGACGCACGCTCAGGTCGCGGTTGCGCCAGGAGTGGGGTACGGCGAGAACGGAGAAGGCTTTGTGCGCATCGCGATGGTCGAAAACGAACAGCGGCTGCGGCAAGCGGCGCGCAACGTGAAGAAGTATCTCCAGTCGATGGGCGTCAACATCCCCAGCACAAAGGCCGGCTGACCCGCCTCAATGCTGATTAACCCGCTGTATTCGCTGGCCGGCGTCCTCGTCGGGCTGATCGTCGGGTTGACCGGGGTCGGCGGCGGATCGTTGATGACGCCGCTGCTGGTGCTCGCCTTCGGCTTCCACCCCGCCACGGCAGTCGGCACCGATCTGCTCTATGCCTCGGCGACCAAGACCGTCGGCACGAGCGTGCACGGCTGGCGCGGCACGGTCGATTGGGGCGTGGTCGGGCGGCTCGCGCTGGGCAGCGTGCCCGCCGCGCTGCTGACGCTCACCGCGCTGCATTATGCGGGGGAGCAATCGAAGGACACCGGCCGCGCCATATCGGTCGCGCTCGGCTTCACGCTGATCCTCTCGGGCCTCGCCACACTGTTCCGCGCGCGGATCGTCAGCAGCTTGAAGCGCGCGTTCGGCAAGATCGGCCGCGTGCGCGCGGTCGAGCTTACCGTGCTGCTCGGAATCGTGCTCGGCGTGCTCGTCTCGCTCACCTCGGTCGGCGCGGGCGCGCTGGGGATGACCGCGCTGCTGATCCTCTATCCCGATCTGCCGCTCAACCGGCTGGTCGGATCGGACATCGCGCACGCCGTGCCGCTCACCTTGCTCGGCGGGATCGGGCATTGGCTGCTCGGCTCGGTCGACGGCGCGCTGCTGGTTTCGTTGCTGGTCGGATCGATTCCGGGAATCGTGGTTGGCAGTGTGATCGCAAGCCGCGTATCGGACCGCGTGTTGGGGCCGATCCTGGCCGTGGTGCTGGCGCTGGTCGGCGTGAAATTATTGGGTTTGTTTTGATGGCGCGTCCCGGTTTCGCTTTTTCCTGCCAGTTCAAAGTGCGTTATGCCGAGATCGATGGGCAGAAGGTCGTCTTCAACTCGCGCTATCTCGAATATGCCGATGTCGCGGTCACCGAATTCTGGGACTGGACCGGTATTTCGGCGGCGCTGGGCGGCGCATGGGAGCGCACCGAATTCCACGTCCGCCACACCGAGATCGACTATCTGCGGCCCTTCGTGCTGGGCGACACGATCGAGGCGTTCGTGCGGATCGGGCGGATCGGCACATCGAGCCTGACGCAAAGCTTCGAGCTGTGCCACGCGGAAACGGGCGAGGTGCATACCAAGATCGAGATGGTCATCGTCAACGTCCATCTGCCGACGGGGAAATCGCTACCGATCGCGCCTGAGGTGCGGGCGTTTCTGGAGGCTTTGCCGGGGGGCAAATAGCCCGAGAATGTCATCTGCCAGCGAATTGTTGTTGACAACTGGCGAACGTGCGCCTATTTAGCGTTCAGCATTCGGGAAAAAGGCAACATTCCACTTAAACTCTGGGTGAGCAATCACTCGCGGAGCTTCTCACAAGGAAGTTCTCACACTTGTCGGCAGCGTAGGGACCCCGCCCGCGGGACCGCCCCACGACCCGATAAGGCGCGCCCGGGTGGACCGGACGCGAAGGGTTGAGGGGGGTGCTTCTTCTCTCGTTGATCTCTTGTTGGTGGAGCTGGGTGTCAATTCCGACGCCGAGCATAACAAGAGGTAAATCTTATGGATACCAATCCGTTACCGAGTGCCGAGAAGAAGCGACGAACAAGCGAAGGTAAATCTCCCCTTCGGGAGAAACTGCTAACGCCGAAGACGTGGAAGGCTGCAACCGCTGCTTTGGAATTCATTCTTAAGTTAGTGAATGCGGTCGCGAAGCTCTGGGACATGTTTGGATAAGTCCCCCTTAATTCTTCCAGCAAAGGGGTTTGTTGGAGACAGTGACATGTATGATCGCGCTTTAAAAACAATTAGGTTGTACCATAGGGTAACGCAAGCCGAGCTTGCTGATCAGATAGGAATATCTCGACCATATCTGAATGAGATTGAAAGAAAGAAGAAAACACCGAGCTTGGATATACTGCAAAAGTATGCCGATCGCTTCGATGTTCCTCTATCGTCTATTATGATTTTTGCGGAGCGTTCACAGAATACGTCAGCCGATAAGGCTCGCGTCTTCGTCGCCGACAAGGTGCTAAAGATGTTAGAGTGGGTAGCAGAAGGTAGTGATGATGAGCGTGAAGCCCGCAAAAGCGATTGAGCGCATACCCTTGGACAGGTGCCACCTGTACGGGTTTAGATCGCCACATGCCTTGGCAAAGCGTCTCGGCTGGGACTTGAGCAAGCTCCGCCAGTTAGCGGCGGATGGTGGTTATCGTGTTTACAATCATCCAAAAACTGGGCGAGAAATTCAAGAGCCTAATCCCGCACTGCAGAGCTTGCATCGTCAGATCCATAAGTACCTATCAAGAATCGATGCTCCGCCATATCTTCATTCCGCGCTGAAGGGGCGATCATATCTGACGAATGCTAAGGCTCACGTCGGAAACGGTTCTCTTATAAAGCTTGATATTGCAAAGTTCTATCAGTCAGTTCCACAACATAAGGTAATGCATTTTTTCCGAGACCGGATGAATTGTTCTGCCGACGTTGCCGGTCTGTTGGCAAAATTGATTTGCTTCCGCGGGCATCTGGCTACGGGAAGCGCTGCAAGTCCGATCGTCTCCTATTACGCTTTTCAGGAATTGTTCGATGATTTGGCCGCGCTGGCGGGTCGGCATAATCTGACGATGACATGCTATGTTGATGACATCACAATGTCTGGTCCTGGCGCAACAAATCGCGTGTTGCACGAGGCGAGGACGTTGATTTTCCGCGCGGGTCTCCGCGCGCACAAGGATCACCGTTTCGCGCCTCACGACGCGAAGGTGGTCACTGGCGTGATCGTTGGGTCGTTGGGTATCGGACTTCCCTTCAGCCGATGGCAGAAAATTCGCGCGGCAACCCGCGAGTTGAAAATGTGCGTGGTCCGCGAGGATAGGCTAAAGCTGTATCCACCACTCGTCTCTCGTCTCTATGAAGCGACGCAGATCGACCCGCGCTGTCGCGTGCAAGCCGAGTTTCACCACAATCAGTGGCGCGCCTCCAAGCTTGGAACTCCTTCCGTGAAAGTGAATGTCGCGACACTTGCAGCTTGATTGTGCCAGTTCGGAAATTGGCCCCTAGCGCGGATGGTTGAAACTCGGCGGAAGAGCCTACATGCCGTGCCCGAAACTTCCTGATAGTGAAACGGTCGCCCTTGTGGGCCGCTCCGTAATGGTCTCGGCTTTCCTTTCACAAATTTGGTTTCGATTGCGCTCCAAACCTACTTCGTAAACCCAACCGTCAAATCAAACCGAATCCGCAACCACGCCCCGATCATCGGCTTCCCCCCCAACGCGCGGCGGGCGCACGCGGAATTGCCACGCCGCCAGCCGCAGCGCGCGCGCCAAGCCGCCGCCCGGCGGCGATTCCTCGATAGAGCGGCAATTCTCGACGCGGAAATCGGGCGCGGTCTTGCACGCGATCAGCGCCCAGAGTGCAATGGCTCGTCTCTGGTACGAGTCCGAGGCTTCACGAAAGTCCGGCCTTTGCCTGGCCGGCGCTCACGCTGGTATCTTCGCCATAATCCGCTGCACACCAGCCGGATCCGCCTCGATCATCCGCAAAAGCGTGACCGAGCTGCGGTCCGGGGCGCGTCGTCCCTGCTCCCAGTCCTGAACGGTCGCGACGCTTAAGCGATAGGTATCGGCAAACTTGCTCTGGCTGAGTTTGGTCGCGGCACGAACGGCCTTTACATCCACGGTGGCAACGCGCCCGCGACGATGGTCCCCTTCGGCATAGGCAACGGCATCATCCAGCCCGCCCATGATCTTGTCAAATGCGCTCTTCATAATATCCAGCCCTCCGTGGCTTTCACCTCTTGGTCAATGATACGCGCAACCGGTCTCCAACCCCCGCGAGCGCATTCTGTTCTGCCTTGGTCAGATTGTCCTTTTCGCCTTTGCCAAACACGGTGAGCAGGAAGATCGGGATATCGCCGCCGCCAAAGAAATAGACGACCCGATAACCGCCCGACTTACCCTTGCCGCGACCTGCAACCCGAAGCTTGCGCGCCCCGCCCGCGATCGGTGTCCCGAGTAAAGGGTTTGTGGCGATCATGGTTTTCACATCATCGCACTCCTCTTCCGACATGCCAGCGGCCTTGGCATCGGCGAGATAGGTGTGGGTTTCGATGATCGCCTGCACGCTCGTGAATATGCGGCAATGCCGCATAGAGTGCAAGCAAAATGGTGGTCGCCGCACGCGTGTCTCGCACCGTTTCAAATACGAAACGAGAAATCTACTTCGTAAACCCAACCGTCAAATCAAACCGGATCCGCACCCACGCCCCGATCATCGGTTTCCCCCCAACGCGTGGCGGGCGCACGCGGAATTGCCACGCCGCCAGCCGCAGCGCGCGCGCCAAGCCCCCGCCCGGCGGGGATTCGTCGATCGAGCGGCAATTCTCGACGCGCATATCGGGCGCGGTCTTGCACGCGATCAGCGCCCAGCCCGTCCCCTTGCTATATTCCTTCAAATACGGGGCCAGTTCGGCATCGCGCGGCTCGCGATACCATTCGGCATTGTAGAGCGCGCCACCCCCCGGCCCCTGCCCCGGCCCGTACGCTGCGACGCTGTCGCGGCCGCTGTCCTGCCCCGCGCCATCGCCCTGCGCCGACGGCATCTTGCCGATGTCGGACGCGGCATAATCCTCCGGGCTGAGCTGAATCAGCTTGGTCGGCGGGGCCTTCACCGGCGACGGCGGCGGGGCGATCGGCGGGGGTGGTGCGGCCGACGCGGTCTTCACCGGGTTGCGCTTGCTCGCGACCTTGGCCTTTTGCGCTTCCTTGGCGATCGGCGGGCCGATCGGGCGGACGTCGAAGGTCGTCAGCTTCGGCTGTTTCTCGACCTTCGTGAAAATGCCACTGCCGAGCGTCGTCAGCAGCAGCAGAATCAGCCCCTCGATCACCAGCGCGAAGAGGATACCGCGCCAGCGCGACCGGTCCGATGCGGAACTATAGGACTCGGCGCTCATCGATGGCTTGCCTAGGACGGGCCGTGCCGCGCTGCAACAGAGACGGGATGAAGCGTTCGTGACCTTTTGTTCACGTTACCCCGCGTCGGCCGACGCCGTCGTCCACCCCAGCGCAGGCACGGTGACCGAGCGCTTCCCCGCCAGATCAATCCGCGTGACGAGCAGCCCGCGGCCCTCGATATAGCCCAGCACGCGCCGCGCGCGGCCGAGCGAGCTGGTGCCGTACGTGCGCGCCAGGTCCTCGTCGCTCGGGCACGGCGCGCCCTCACGTGCGGCGCGGGCGACGAGCAGAAAGCAGCCGAGCATCTCGTCGGGCAAATCGTCCGCCACCGCGATCACCTCGGCCCATTCGTCGTCGAGCCCGTCGAAAATCCCGGCGCGCGCCGCCGCCAGCCGCCGCGAGAAAGCCGACGGGTCGAGCGGCGCGGGGGTCACCCCGACCATCCGGCAGCGCACCTGGAAATCCTGATACAGCATCGACGCCGGGCGCGATGCCGCGTCGGGATCGGCGACGATCGCGTGGAGCACGTCGCCGATGATCTGCGCCAGTTGCGCGGCGTCATAGCGTGGCTCGGCGGGCGCGCGATCGGGTTCCGCCACCGTCTCGATCCGGTCGAGCACCTGTTCCGCGCGCGGCGGGCGTGGGGGCGGTGGCGGCGGGCGCACCGGCTCCTCCATCTCGGCGAACAGGAATTGCCGCATTTCGCCGGCCGGCTGTTGCGGCAGCGGCGTCAGCGTCGGGCCGCCGCCGCGCGATCCCGTCTCGACCGCGCCGATCCGGATCGCCACCGGACGCCGCGAGACCGCCGGGCCGAGCGCGAGGAAGGTGCCGCGTGCGAGATCGCGGATTTGCTCGGCCTGGCGCCGTTCCATGCCGAGCAGATCGGCCGCGCGCGCCATGTCGATGTCGAGGAAGGTGCGGCCCATCAGGAAATTCGACGCCTCGGCCGCGACATTCTTCGCGAGCTTGGCGAGGCGCTGCGTCGCGATGATCCCGGCGAGCCCGCGTTTCCGCCCGCGGCACATGAGGTTGGTCATCGCGCCCAAAGACGCGCGCCGCACCTCTTCAGTCACCTCCGCCCCCTGCGACGGCGCGAAGACCTGCGCTTCGTCCACCACGACCAGCGCGGGGAACCAATGTTCGCGCGGCGCATCGAACAAAGCGGACAGGAAGGCGGCGGCGCAGCGCATCTGCCCCTCCATCTCCAGCCCCTCCAAATCCAGAACTACGGAGGTACGATGTTCCCGGATTCTCGCGGCAAACTTTGCAACTTCGGCGATCGAATATTCCGATGCCGAAATCGCGATATGCCCGTACGCGTCGCCCAAAGTGACGAAGTCGCCCTCCGGATCGATGATGATTTGCTGCACCTGCGCCGCGCTGCGTTCCAGCAAGCGCCTCAAAAGATGCGATTTTCCCGAGCCGGAATTGCCCTGGACAAGCAACCGCGTCGCCAGCAATTCCTCCAGATCGATCGGCACGGACTGACCCGCGCCGTCGAGCCCCATGTCGACCTGAAACGTCATCCCGCCCGCATGTACGATCGCAGGGGCAAGGGGCAAGGGCTAACGCGCCGGTCGGCTTACGTCGGCTGCCAGCCGCCGCCCAATGCCTGGAACAACGCGACGCGCGCGCCCAGCAGATCGGTGCGCAATTGCACGCGCGACAGATCGACCGACAGCAGCGCGCGCTGCGCGTCGAGCTGTTCGAGATAGGGGCTGTACCCGGCGCGATAGCGGTTGGTCGCGTGGCGCAAGGTCTCCGCCACCGCCACGCGCTGCGCCGCCAGCACGCGCTCCTGTTCGCGCAGCCGGTCGATCGCGACGAGCGCATCCTCGGTCTCGCGGAACGCCTGCAGCGCGACGCGCTGGTAGCCGAACGCGGCCTGATCGCGCCGCGCCGTCGCCGCATCGACATTGGCGCGCAACCGCCCGCCCTGGAAGATCGGCGCGAGCACGCTCGCTCCGACCGACCAGATCGTCAGCGGATTGGCGAGCGCGGTGGACAGCGCCGCCCCGCCCGTCCCGGTCAGGCGCAGGCTCGGCAGATATTGCGCGCGCGCCGCCGCGATCGTCGCGTCGGAGGCGGCCAGCGTACGTTCGGCCTGCGCAATGTCGGGCCGCCGCCGCAGCAGCTCCGACGGCAAGCCGGTCGGCACGCCCGGCGTCGCCAGCCGATCCAGCGTTGCACCGCGCGGGATCGGACCGGGCGTGCGGCCGACGAGTGCGCTTAGCGCATTTTCCTGCCGCGCGATCGCCAATTGCACTTGCGGCTGGATCACCACCGTCGCCTGATATTCCGCCTCGGCCTGCCGCAATTCGAGTTCGGACGTATAGCCGACGCGCGCGCGCGAACGGGCGATGCGCAGCGCCTCCGCACGCGACGTGATCGTCTCGCGCACAACCTGCAACCGCGCGCCGAGACCGAGCAATGTCAGATAGCCCGACACCGTCGCAGCCGTCACGCTCAGCCGCGCGGCATCGCGCGCCGCATCGAGCGCGCTGGTGTTGAGTCGGGCCGCGCTGATCTGCTTGTCGATCCGCCCGAACAGATCGACTTCATACGCCGCCTGAAAGACCGGCTGGACACCCGCGCTCGTCACGGGCGTTCCAAACGCGCTGACGCTGCGGGCATAGCTGCCGCCCGCCCCCAGATCGAGCGACGGAAAGAGCTGCGCGCGTGCGAGTGCCTCCTGCGCCCGCGCCTCGCGCACGCGGGCGGCAGCGGTGGCGATGTCGGGATTGCCAGCGAGCGCGGCGGCAACCAGATCGTTGAGCGCGGGATCGCCGAAATCGCGCCACCATTGCGCCTTCAACGGCACGGTGGCCGCGAGAGGTGTCCGCCACCCCGATGGCGGCACCACCCGCGCCGCCTCCGGCCGCGGCGTCTGACCCGGCACGCATCCGGTCAGCACGAGCGCGATCGCGCCCGCCGTTGCGATCCGCGACGGTCTCATCGGCGCGCCCCCGTATCGACGCGCGCCTCGACCGACATGCCGGGGCTGAGCCGCTGATACATCGGATCGCGCGGATCGAGCGCGATCCGCACGGTGATCCGCTGCGCCACCTTGACGAAATTGCCGGTGGCATTGTCGGGGCGAATGACCGAAAACTCGCTGCCCGCAGCGGGCGACAGCCGCTCGACCGTACCGCGCAACTCCGCCCCGCCGAGCGCATCGACCTGAACCGTGGCGCGCTGGCCAGGCCGGATCAGCGCGGTCTGCGCTTCCTTGAAATTGGCCGAGACCCACACCTTCGGCGGGACCAGCGTGGTTAATTGGGTGCCCGCCATGACATATTGGCCGAGCCGAACCCCGACCTCACCCAGCCGCCCGTCCTGCGGCGCGCGGATCACGGTATTGGCCAGATCGATCTGTGCGAGCCGCACCGCCGCGTCGCCACCCGACACCGCCGCCTTCAACCCGCCGCGCCCGACCTTTACGGTACGCACCTGTTCGGCGGCGACACTGCGCTGCGCCTGCGCCTGCAACACCGCCGCTTCGGCCTGGCGCAGCGCGGCGAGCGTCTGGTCGCGTTCGCGCAGCGATACCGACCCTTCCTTCACCAGATCATCGACGCGCCCCATGTCGGCCTGCGCGCGTTGCAACTGCGCGCGGGCGTTGAGCACGGCGGCCGATTGCCCGCCGAGCGTCGCTTCGCTCGAACGCTGGCTCTGGTCGGCATTGGCGAGCGTCGCGATCTGCCCGGCACGCGCCGCGATCGCCTGTTCGACGCGCTGGCGATAGATCCGATCGTCGATCCGCGCGATCACCTGGCCCGCGCGAACCGTGTCGAAATCCTGCACCAGCACTTGCGCGACATAGCCATTCACTTGCGGCGCGATGATCGTCGTCTGCCCGCGGACATAGGCATTTTCGGTCGCTTCGATCGCGGAGGTGAACGGCGGCAGACGCCACGCATAGAGGATCAACAACACGCCGATCACCGCCAGCGCGATAAAGCCCAGCGTCGCGCCGCGCCCACCGCGCGGCGGTGCCCAGCCACGCCGCGCTGGCTCGGCGTCGGCCATCGGCGCGGCACTTGCGGCACCGGGCCCGGTCTGCGTCTCGACCGGATCGTCGAGCCGCGCCTCGGGGTCCGACATCTCGCTATCCCGCGCCACGGGGCGCCCGTCTTCGGTCATTGTGCTTGCCTTTGTGTCATCATTTTCTGGAGTGCCGCCAGTTCACCGGCGAGTGGATTAATGCCGCGATATTTGTGCCAGCCCCACCGTGCCGTCAGCCAGACGAAGACGAACACGGCGAGCGCTGCGATCAGCAGGAACACGTCGTTGAAGGCGAGGATGTTCGCCTCGCGCGCGACTTGCTGGCCGAGCAGCGTGATCCCTTGTGTCTGGCGCTGGACCGGATCGCCCAGCGCGCGGGCATAGGCGCCGCCGAGCTGCTGCACCCGCGTCGCCACCAGCGGATCGCTCAGCACCAGCGATTGCGACAGCGCGTTGGAATGGAATTTCTCGCGCAGGATCTGGAAGCTGCCGAGGAATGCCGCGCCACCCAAACCACCCAGCGTCTGCGAAATCGAGAACACCGCCGAGAAGCTGATGATATGGCTCGGCCCCTTGGCGAGCGCGCGCACCAGTCCGATCATCATCGTCGGGCCGAGGAAGTAGATTGCGGCAAAAGCGATCAGCGCCTGGCTGAAATAGAGATTCTCCGGCCGGGTGAGATTGTTCGCGTGCGCATCGATCAGCGCCCCGACCACGATCAGCGCGGTCGCGAAGATCACTGGACGGATCAAATCGAGCGGGTTGAGCAAAACGATACTGATCACCAGCCCGGCGACCGAAGCGCCCGTCAGCAGCGCGTAATAGCCGACCAACTGATCGTTCGACATGCCCACGACGGTGAACAGGCCAAGCACCCCGAAGCTCTGTTCGGACAGCAGGATACGCATAGCCGCCGCCACCACCGCAAAACGCAGCACGTCGCGACTGCCGATCCAGCGCGTGTTGAGCAGCGGGTTCGCGCGGTTGCGCTCAATCAGCAAGGCCGCCGAAATCAGGATCGTCGCGCCGGCCAGCGCCCAGCCGAGCCACGGCGTACTCCACCAGATGATGCGCCCTTGCGCCAGCACCGCACACAGCAGCGCCATGCCCGGCGCGAACAGTGCGAAGGTGAGGAAATCGAGCGGCTCGAACGCCTCGACACGCTCGCTCGGCGGCAGACGCAACAGCGCAACGCTGCCGAGGCAGGCGAGCGTCAGCCCGAGTTCGAAGATAAACAGATTCTCGATGTCGCCCTGCCCGAGCAGGAAGGGCGAGACGACGCGGGCGAGCGGCGTCGCGATCTGACCGAAGCCGACGCCCAGCACGAAGCCACCAAGCCGCTTGGCCGACGGCATCGCTTGCATGATGTAGAACAAGGCGAGCGTCGACAGGCCACTCGCCACGATCCCGCTTGCCGCGCGCAAGACGAGTTCGAAGGTGTAGTCGTGGACGAACAGCTGCGTCACGTTGAGCGCGAGGAACCCCGCGAGCGTGGCACGGGTGAAGCGCTGGATGCCGAATTGCTGGCGGAATTTGATCAGCAACAGGCTCATGCAGACGTTGGTCATCGAATAGGCTGCCGTCAGCCACCCACCCTCGACCGGCGTCAGCCCGAGCGCGCCCTGAATCTGCGGCAGGTTAGCGAGCAGCAGCCCGTTCAGAAAACCGCCCGCTACCGCCAGCAGCACGCCGATCGCGAAATAGCCCACGCGCCGCCGCATCGGATGCGCCGGAGTCGCGGGCGATCCCGGCATGAATGGACGTTCATGCGGCAGGAACTCATGGGGAGGCGCGGGGACGGAAATGAAGACCACCTGTTCTGTTCGGCAGCGTAACAATGTTCAGAACGCGCATTTGTTGCGCCGCGGCGCGTCGATTACGCCGGGGTAACGGTTGGCGAACATCATCGTCGGTCGGGCACAGGCACAAATCCCAATGTAGTGCCTTATAGATCGGTTCTGGTCAGCAGCAGCGCGCAACAGAGACGCGGGCGACCTCGGGACGAGGGATGTCGGGGGTGCCGGAGGATTTGTGCCGGAGCGCATCATCTGCACCAAATGGGAGATATCGTCGCTTCGATCAGGTACGAGTGTAGCGATATGTATCTCACGGTATAACCTGATCGGTTATTATTCATGAGGCACCAAACGCCTTCAAAGGAGCGAATCTGAGGCGCAGTCGCGCGCAGCGGCTTGCATTGAGCATGGGTGGCCTACGCTATGCGCCAGAAGGCTCATGGCGTTCCCAACGTTGCCCCCGACACCCCCCTTGAATACCAACGTAAAGCTAGATATACCAGCTGGTAATAGAAGATTCCGCGTGTCCAAACGTGGTCAGATGAGGGGAGTGTCGATGGTAAATCGCCTTTGCGTAGCGCGGTATGCGTCTTTGGCCATGCTGATGGTGCCGACGCTGGCTTATGGCCAGACGGCGCCGACCACCCCACCCCCTGCCAAGCAATCGCCGGACACCGAAGCGCTGGGCGACATCGTCGTCACCGCCACGCGCGAGAATACCTCGCTCAGCCGCGTCGCGGCCTCGGTCACCGCGCTGTCCACCGCCGATATCGGCCCCGGCGGCGTCTCCAATATCTCGGACATTCAGGTCGTCGTTCCCAACGTGTCGATCGGCGACCAGTTCGGCGTGAACCGCACGTTCATTCGCGGCGTCGGCCTCAACAATTTCGATGTCGGCGGCGAAGGTGCGGTCGCCTTCCTGCAGAACGGCGCGATCCTGCCGCGCCCGGCGCAACAATTGAGCGGCTTCTTCGATCTCGAACAGATCGAAGTCCTGCGCGGCCCGCAATCGATCCTCTACGGCCGCGGTGCGACCGCAGGCGCGATCAACCTTGTCACCGCGCGCCCGAAGGAGGCGCTCGGCGGCTTCTTTCGTGCCACTTATGGCAATTATGACGCGAAGATCCTCGAAGGCGCGATCGGCGGCAGCCTGACGGGCAACGACACGCTGCTGGTGCGCGTGGCCGGCAAATACGAAAAGCGCGGCGGCTACGGCACGAACCTGTTCACCGGCGCTGCGGTCGATGATCGCGACACCTATGCGCTGCGCGGGACCATCATCGGCAAGATCAGCCCGTCGGTTAAGGCGACGATCGTCCTCGATCATTTCAACGAAGACGACCACAATTACGCCTTCCATTATTTTGGGCCGTCGGTGGTCCCCGAGAACCAGCTCCCGCATGTCCTGCTCGGCGGGCAGACGGTGATCGGCTATTATCAGGCGCGCGGCCAGACGCCGAACCTGCGCAACATCTATTCGGACCAGGAAGCGATCAACCGCCGCAAGGGCTATGGCGCCACCGGCACGCTCGATTTCGATCTCGGCGCGGCGACCATCAAGACGATCACCGCCTATCGCAGCTTCGACCGCTTCCAGCGCGACGATCTGGATTCCTCGCAGGTCAATCTGGCCGGCCAGAACAACTATGTCGAAAAGAGCCGCTCGATCAGCCAGGAAGTGACCGTCAATTATCAAAGCGGCGCCTTCTCGCTGCTCGGCGGCGCAATGTATTTGAACGAGAAGCTCACCGGGCAGGTGCTCGTGCCCACCACCAATCTCGGACTGTTGTTCGGCCTGCCAGCCAACACCTTCGACGCCGGCGCCTATGAGCAGAACGGCGTGGTCAAGATCGACGCCGTCGGCGTCTATCTGCAGGGCAGCTATGAAGTCAGCCCGGCGGTGAAATTGACGCTCGGCGCGCGCTACAATTACGAACACCGTAGCGGTAACGGCTATTTCCGCTTCGATGCGATCGGGCTCAACATCCCGACGAACGTATCGAAGGGCTGGTCGTCGGTCACGCCCAAGGCGCTGGTCGAATATCGTCCGAGTTCGACGACGATGCTGTACGCGAGCGTCACCAAGGGCTTCAAATCGGGCGTGATCAACGTCGGCAGCACCGATCCGGCGATCGATCCCGAGACCGTGTGGAGCTATGAAGCGGGCTTCAAACAACGCTTCCTGAACAATCGCGTTCGCCTGAGCGGTGCGATCTTCTACTACGACTACAAGAATTTGCAGGTCAGCTTCGTCAACGCGAACAGCATCGTGCAGACGATCAACGCAGCCACCGCACGCAACTATGGCGGCGAGCTGGAGCTGGAGGCGCGCGTCGGTGGTGGCCTGTCGATCAATGCCAACGCCTCCTACCTCAACGCCAAGTTCACGAAATTCTGCAACGCCTATTACGGCGCCGCCTTCCCGGCACGCGCAGGGATTTCCTATGCGCCCTGCCCGGGCCAGCCCGGCCTGGTCGATCTGAGCGGCAACCGCCTGCCCAACGCACCGCGCTTCTCGCTCGGCGGCGGCTTCACCTGGGATGTGCCGGTCGGCGACGGAAAGGTCACGCTGAACGGCGACGGGAAATGGCAATCGAAGGTGTACTTCACCGAGTTCAACAATCGCGATGCCGAGCAGGGCGCCTATTTCATGGCCAATATGGGCCTGACCTATCACGCGGCACGGGATCGCTGGTCGCTGGGTGCGTGGGTCAAGAATATCGGCGACGAGTTCGTGATCGCAAACAACATCATCGCCGCTTCAACCTATCAATTCCCGCGCGTCGGATCGGTGATGCCGCCGCGCACCTATGGCGCCACGCTGAGCTTCAACTTCTGACGGTTGGGACAGACACGGTGGACCGCTTTCAGATCGGCAAGATTGCGGTCCACCGGATCGAAGAATGGAGCGGCACCTTCAGCCCGCCGAGCGAGCTGTTCCAGGGCTTTCAAAGGCACGATTGGGACCGGCGCGAGGGCGAATTCGTCCCCGACTATTTCGATCCGGCCTCGGGCAAGCTGGTCGCGTGCCTGCAAAGCTGGGTGCTCGATACCGGCTCCGAGCGCATCCTGTTCGACACCGGCGCGGGGAATGACAAGGATCGCCCCGATCTGCCGATCTTCGCGCATCTGCAGACCGATTTCCTCGGGCGCCTCGCCGCCGCCGGTTTCCAGCCCGAAGACATCGATACCGTCGTGTGTTCGCACATCCATGTCGATCATGTCGGCTGGAACACGCGGCTGATCGAAGGCGTCTGGCAACCAACCTTCCGCAACGCGCGCTATGTCCTGCCGGTGCACGACCGCGATTATTGGGACCCCGAGGTCGAGACCGTCGGGCCGGGCTATGTCGGCAAACTTGTGAATGCCGGGATGTATGAGGATAGCGTTCGCCCGATCCTGGAGGCTGGACGGGCGGAATGGGCCGATGATGGGTTCGAAGTTGCGCCGGGCTTCGTGTTGCAGTCGCGGCCGGGGCATACGCCGGGCAGCAGCGTAATGCGTGTTTCGTCGGACGGGGTGGAGGCGATGTTCGTCGGCGATGTGGTCCACCACCCCGCGCAAATCTACGCCCCCGAATGGAACAGCGCGTTCTGCGAGGACCAGGAGCAAGCGCGCGAGACGCGGCGGCAAGTGCTGGGCGAGGCGGCTGATCGTGAGGCGTTGCTGATCCCGGCGCATTTCGGCGGCAACCATGTCGCGCGGGTGGTGCGCGACGGGACCGGCTTTCGCCCGATCCTTTCGCCCGCTTTATAGGCCAGTCAAAGCCGGATCGATCCCCCAGGCGCGCAGCCGCTCCGCCCCACCCTCGCCCGCGCGGACGGGTGCCGCGGGCAGCGGCGATGGCGTGCGATCGAAGCGCGGGGCTGGCGCGGGCTGCAGCGCGCCTGCCACCGTCACATGCACGTCGCGCACGACATTGGCGGGATGCTGCGTCGCTTCCTCCGGGCTCAGCACCGGGCTGAGGCACGCATCGAAATCGGCGAAATGCGCGATCCACGCGTCCCGGTCGCGGGTGGCGAAGATCGCCTCCAATTGCGCGTTGCGCGTCGGCCAGCACGCCGGATCGAGATGATCGCCGAAATCGCCCGGATCGAGCCCGACGCCACGGATCAGCGCGGCATGGAATTGCGGCTCGAGCGCGCCGACCGCGACGAACTTGTCGTCGGCGGTGCGATAGCAGCGATAGAAATAGGCGCTGCCGTCGAGCAGATTGCCGCCGCGCTGCGGCCGCCAGCGCCCCATCGCGGTCCAGGCGAAAATCTGCGTCGCGAGCAAAGAGGCCCCATCGACCATCGCGGCATCGACGACCTGGCCACGCCCGCTGATCGAGCGTTCGACCAGCGCCGCGAGCACGCCGACCGTCAGCAACATGCCCCCGCCGCCGAAATTGGCGACATAGTTGATCGGCGGCACCGGCGGCCCGTCGAACGGTCCGATCAGGCTGAGCCCGCCGGTCATCGACAGATAATTGATGTCGTGCCCGGCCTTGTGCGTCATTGGCCCCGACTGACCCCAGCCGGTCATGCGCGCATAGATGAGGCGCGGATTGGCGGCGAGCAGCGGCTCCGGGCCGAGGCCGAGGCGTTCCATGACGCCGGGGCGAAAGCCTTCGATCAGGATATCGGCGCGGGTGGCCGCCGCGATCGCCAGCGCTTTGCCTTCGGGCGATTTCAGATCGGCGGTCACAGAGGGGCGACCGCGATTGAGAAAATCGTCACGTGCGTCGCCGCCGCCAAAGGCCTCAGCACCATGCCGGTCGATCCGCAGCACCTCGGCACCCATATCGGCGAGCATCATCGCGCCGAACGGCGTCGGCCCCAATCCGGCGAATTCGACGACGCGGATGCCCGCCAGCGGACCGCTCATCGGCGAACCGTGTCCCGGCTGCCACCGCACGCCGCGCGTGCCGCGACATGGATCCCGCGCCGATCAGGAGAACGCAAGTGCTGATCCATCGGCGCGCAATCTGGGTTCCCGCATCGGTGCCGCGGCCGTATACCGTGGCGTGTCAGATGCAGGGCTACCTACGGGTATGGCCACGGTCAAGCTGGACAAGACCCATTTTGCGAACATCAGTATATAAATATACTAGCCAGTAGGCAGCCCATGTGCATAATGCCCGCAAGACCGCAAAGATATGCGTCGCAGTAGGAGATGACCGTGGCAGACGTGATCCCAAGCCAGATGACCTTCACCGTCACCGAGCGCGTGACGATGGGCAAGCCCGCGAGCGAGGCGGTGCGCGAGCAAGCCGAAGTCATGGGCGCGCGGCGGGTGTTCCTGCTGACGTCCGACACGCTGCGCCGCGAAACCGATGAAATCGCCAAGATCGAGGCGGCACTCGGCGATCGTCATGCCGGGACGCACAGCGGGATAGCCTCGCACGCGCCGCGCGCGCACGTGCTGGCCGCTGCAGACGCCGCACGCGCGGTCGATGCCGATCTGATCGTCGGGATCGGTGGCGGATCGGTGATCGACGCGGGCAAGATCATCCCACTGCTGCTCAAGCACAATGTCCGCACGGTCGAGGATTTCGAGCCGCTGCGCACCTATGTCGACGACGCCGGCAATGTCATCAACCCGGTCAAGATCGGCCCCGACATCCGCACGATCTGCGTGCCGACGACGCTGTCGGGCGGCGAGTTCAACGCGCTGTCGGGATCGACCGACGAAGTGACCGCGCACAAGCAGGGCTATGAGCATCGCACGATGGCGCCGATCATGGTCGTGCTCGATCCCGCGATGACGGTGCACACGCCCGAATGGCTGTGGCTGTCGACCGGGGTGCGCTCGGTCGATCATGCGGTCGAGACGCTCGGCTCCAAAATGTCGAACGATTTCGCCGACGGCCTGGCCGACAATGCGCTGCGCCTGCTGGTCGAGGGGCTGTCGCGCACCAAGACCGACCCCAAGGACATGGCGGGGCGGCTGAAGTGCCAGATCGGTGCGTGGCAATCGATGATCTCGATCATCGGCGGCGTGCCGATGGGGGCCAGCCATGCGATCAGCCATATCCTGGGCGGCACCTGCAACGTGCCGCACGGCCATTGCTCGTGTGTGATGGCGCCGTATGTGCTCGACTGGAATGCCGAGCATGACGACAGCCGCCAGCACCGCATCAACGCGTGCCTCGGCAACACCCACGCCACCGCAGGCGCGAGCCTCGATGCCTTCATCCGCGCGCTCGGAATGCCGCGTACGCTCAGCGAAGTCGGCGTCACCGAAGACCGCTTCCAGCAAGTCGCGGAATATACCATGCTCGACATCTGGGGCCGGACCAATCCGCGTCCGGTGACCCAGCCTGCCGACATCATGGAAATTCTCAGAAGGGCCGCATGACAAAATCCAGCGCCGCCGCCAGAACGCCGCCGGTTTCCGAACAGAGCGCCCGGGAAATCAAACCCGGCGTCGTCGCGTTCAAACGCGCGCGGATCCTGGAGGAAGCCAGTGCGCTCTTTTATGAAAAGGGCTATGAATCGGCGACGCTGGAAATGCTCGCCGACCGGCTGAGCGCGACCAAGCCGTTCCTCTACACCTATTTCAAGGGCAAGAGCGCGATCCTGAGCGCGATCTGCGAAGCCGGCGTGCAGGAATCGCTCGCCGCGCTCGACCGGATCGAGGAGATCGAGCGGCAACCGATCGACCAGCTCAAGGCATCGCTGCGCGAGGTCGCTGAGATCATCGTCAAGCGCCACGAATATCTCGTCATCTATCAGCGCGAGATGATGAATCTCGATCGCACCGACGCGCAGCGCATCCTGCGGCTGCGGCACGAATTCGATCTGCGCATCGGCAAATTGATCGAGGATTGCGTGCGCGACGGATCGGTGAGCGTCGACAATGCCGCAGCGATGTCGGTGTGGATCGGCGGGCTGCTGAGCTGGATCATCCATTGCTATCGTCCGGGCAGCAAACGCTCCGCCGAGACGGTCGTCGATCAGGCGGTCGAAGCCTGTCTGCGGCTTGTCGGGCTGGCGTGACGGCTGACCGCGTTCGGACTTTTCGGGAGGCAGATACCGTGACGACGACCTTGGCGCGTCCGCGCGACTTTAGCGATCCGCGCATTCCCAATCGCGACGAATGCGTGCTGCGCTATCTGGTCGATCGCTGGGCGAGCGAGCGGCCCGACAAGACCCACGTCATCTTCGAAGATGGCGAGGAATGGAGCTATGCCGAGCTGCGCCGCCGCGTCGTCGACAAAGCGGCGGGTCTGCAACAGCTCGGCGTGCGGCAAGGCGATTATGTCGCCGCCTGGCTACCGAGCGGACGCGACGCGCTGATCGCTTTCTATGCGATCAATTATCTTGGCGCGGTGTTCGTGCCGTTCAACACCGCGTACCGCGGCAATCTGCTGGCGCATGTCGTCGCCAATTCGGGTGCCAAGGTGATGATCGTCCACCCCGATCTGGTCGAGCGGCTGGGCGAGATCGATCGCGCCGATCTGCAGCAGCTCGTGCTCGTGACGAACGGCGCGGCGCCCGACGTCGGTCTGCCGGTGGTACGCTTCGACGCGATCGGCGGCGACACGCTCGATCCGCTGGAGCGGCCGATCGAGCCGTGGGACATCCAGTCGATCATCTACACATCGGGCACGACCGGCCCGTCGAAAGGCGTGCTGTCCTCCTATCTCCACATGTTTTCCAACGCCGGACCTGAATCCTGGCCGATGGTGGGGGAGGACGATCGCTATATGTGCGTCGCGCCGATCTTCCACATCGGCGGGATGGGCCCGCCGTTCGTGATGCTCGCGCGCGGGGCGTCGGTCGCGCTGATCGAATCCTTTTCGACCGACCGCTTCTGGGAAATCGCGCGGCAGACCAAGGCCACCGTCGTATTCCTGCTGGGCGTGATGGCGACCTTCCTGATGAAACGCGAACCGTCGCCCGACGACCGCAACCACGGCGTGCGCGCCGCCTTCATGGTGCCGCTGACCGACATCGCCGGCCCGTTCCACGCGCGCTTCGGCATCGACATCTACACCATC
>JAIXZV010000036.1 GCA_027489365.1 Sphingomonadales bacterium | reverse complement strand
CCGGGCGCTGCGGTGGTGTGACCGGCACGGCGCGCGGCAGGCCGGGGAGCAGGGCGTGAGGCGGATCGTCCGGAACCGGATCGCCGAAGCGCACCAGCCCGAGCAAGGCGAGCGCGACGCGCGTCGGATTCGGAGCGCGACGCCGGATCGGCGCAAAGCGCGCGCGCGCGTAGGAGGTCGACGCTACGGCGCGTGACACGACCGGCGCGGTGGCGGGTGGACGTGCCACCGGCGGCGGCGCGTGCGCAGCGATCGGCACCGGCGCGATCGCGCGCAGAACCGCCGCTGGAGACTCGAGCGTCGGCCACAGCAGCACCACCCGCACGCCGATCCAGCCGCCCAGCACGATCCCCAGGAAACGCAGCGGCCGCCCCTGCCCGCTCATCCCGCATCGCCTCGCACCGGCACGCTCGCAGCGTCGGGAAAGACATGCCGGGTCTTGTCCCACGCGAGCGCGCCACCACGCAGCGAGCGGACATAGGCGGTGACCGCGCGCCGCGCCGCCAGCAACGCGACGAGATTGGCGACCAGCGCGCGCGGGAGCGACCACAATGCCTCGCGCCAGCCATAAGCGTGGCCCGTGCACAGCGCGCGCAACGTGAGGCGCCAGCCGAGCAACGCGCCGTTGATCCGCAGCACGAGCACCATTGCCGACGGCAGCGGCGGCGCCGGGGTTCCCATCAGCGCATGGCCCGCCAGCGATGCACCCCACGCGACCAGCGCGACATAAGCCACCGCCAGCACCAGCACGGCGAGCGGCGCGCGGCGATCGCGCATCCGCATCCAATGGTCGCGCCAGTCGAGGCTGCGCGTCCACCCGATGCGATCCCATCCGGCGAGCGCAATGCCGGTCATCCAGCGGGCTTTCTGCCGCACCGCTGTGTCGAGCGTCGCGGGAAAATAGGCGCGGACCGCAACCAGCGGCCCGCCGCGCCGTTCGCGCACCCGCGCCAGCACGCCGCGTCCGCCGCGCGCCGCGATGCGCAAGCCCAGCTCATAATCCTCGGTCAGCGATCCAGCATCGAACGGCAGCCCGCCCTGGTCCGCCGCGATCCGGTCGAGCATTGCGCGTTCGATCGCGCAGCCGACGCCCGCCAGCGGCAGGCCTGCGCCAAGCGCCTGCCGCACCGTCAGGGTCTTGGCATGAGCTTCAGCGAATTCATCGGCATAGTGCCCCGAAACCAGCGTCGCACGCGGATCGATCAGCGGCAGGACCGGCAGTTGCACGACGGCATAATCACCGATCAACGCATCAAAGACGCGGAGTTCGCCCGCGTGCACGAAATCCTCGGCATCGTGCAGCACGATCGCGGCGGCGCGCACGCCCGCCTGAGCCTCGTCACGTTCCAGCGCGCGCCACAGCGCGTTGAGGCAATCGGCCTTGGTCGTCGGCCCATCCTGCGTGCCGATCACCAGCCGGACGCGCGCATCCTCCGTCGCGACTGCCGCCACCGCAGCGATCGTCGCGCGATCGTTGGGATAGGTGCCCACGTAGAGCTGATAGTCGGGATGATCGAGCCGCGCGAGCGTCGAGCGCAGCATCGCGCCGATCACCGCAGCTTCGTCCCACGCCGCCACGAACACGGCGATCCGACGCGGGGGCGCCGTGTAGGCGCGAAGATCGCCCGGCACCGCCTGCGCGCGCCGTTTGCGCCACGTCCATACCCACGCCAGATCGACCGCGAGATCGTCGATCCCGCCGATCAGAAATCCGATTGCGGCGAACAGCATCGTCTCGCGCACGACGGCGTCGAGCGCGGCCAATGCCCAGGTCGTGGCCCACTCTGCCCCCACCGCACGCCGCTCCCCTCGACCACTCCCCCGAGTCGCTCTAGACAGTCTTCAACATCCGCGATGATCGCGCAAATTTGCGACGAAACGCTCCATTCGTCGCTATACGTGCACGGTTCGTCGCGATATAAGATCGTGGTTACCACGCTTTGGAGGGCCTGATGAAGCTGGCGTACCGAATCGCACTGCTTGCCCTCGCCATCGCACCGATCGCCGCGTTCGGCGATTCGAGCCCGCAAGTCATTCTGGCCACACCCGGAATCGGCGATGGCGCGATCGAGCGCTTCACCGCGCGCTTCAACCAGCCGATGGTGCCGCTGGGCGATCCGCGCGCCGCGTCGCCGTTCGACGTGACCTGTGCGGTCGGCGGGCAGGGCCGCTGGGTCGATCCGCAGACCTTCGTCTATGATTTTGCGAGCGGCCTGCCCGGCGGCACGGTGTGCAAATTCGCGCTGCGCGACGGGTTGAAGAGCGTCAACGGCTATGCCGCCACCGGCCAGCGCGAATTCACCGTCGACGCTGGTGGCCCGGTCGCGCGGGCGGTGCTGCCGGGGCCGGAATCGAGCGATATCGAGGAAGATCAGGTCTTCCTCGTCGCGGCGAATTTGCCTGCCACCCCCGCCTCGGTCGCGGCCAATGCCTATTGCTCGGTCAAGGGGATCGGCGAAAAGATCCCGGTCGACGTGCTCGCGCCCGATCTCGCGGGGAAGATCCTCGGCGAGCTCGGCACCAATAGCTGGACCGTGCGCAGCTTCCTGGAAAACGGTGGCCTGCCCGCCGCAATCCCCGCCCCCGCCGACCGTGCCAAGGCCTATGCCGGGGTCACCGCGCTGCGCTGCCATCGCCCGCTGCCGCCCGGCACCGACATGTCGCTAATGTGGGGCGCGAACATCGCAGGGGCTGGCGGCAAGACCGCGGGCACCGACCAGCGCTTCGATTACACCGTGCGCCAGCCCTTTACCGCCAAGTTCGAATGCAGCCGCGTCAATGCCGCGGCCGGCTGCAACCCGGTCGAAAAGGCGTGGGTGCGCTTCTCCGCGCCCGTCTCGACCGAGCTTGCCAAGCAAATCCGCATCCAGACCGCCGACGGCAAGATGCTGGCCCCGACGATCCTAGACCAGGAAAACGACGACGCTCGGGGTGATGCCAAGAGCAACGCCACCGTATCGTCGGTCGGCTTCAAGGCGCCATTGCCCGAGGCACAGACCGGCAAACTGACGCTGCCCGAGGGCGTGAAGGACGAAAGCGGCCGACCGCTCTCCAACGCCGCGCGCTTCCCGCTCGACGTGCGCTTCGGCGCCGCGCCGCCGCTGGTGAAGTTCGCCGCGACCTTCGGTATTCTCGAATCCAAGCAGGGCGGTGTGCTGCCGGTAACGGTGCGCAACGTCGAACCGGCGCTGCAGGGCCAGAACCTGACGATCGCGGGCCAGGCCTTCCGCATCGATGGCACCGACGGCAAGATCGCAGACTGGCTGCGCATCGTCGACAAGGCCGGGAACGATGAAAGCCACGAGGAAAAACGTGGCAAGGAAACAGTCCGCATCAACGATACCGGCGCAACCCCGATCCTCGACAAGGGCGAAGGGGCCGCGTTCCGAGTCGGGTTGCCCGGCAAGGGCAAGGATTTCGAAGTCGTCGGAATGCCGCTCGGCGGCGGGAAGCCCGGATTCTACGTCGTCGAACTGGCGAGCCCCGTGCTGGGCCAAGCGCTGCTCGGGCGTAAGGCCCCGCGCTATGTCGCTGCGGCCGCGCTCGTCACCAACATGGCGGTGCATTTCAAATGGGGCCGCGAGAAGAGCCTCGCCTGGGTGACGGCACTCGACACCGGCAAACCCGTCGCAGGCGCGGCGGTACGGATCACCGACAGCTGCACCGGCGAGAGTCTCGCGCACGGCACCACCGACAAGAGCGGCGCGGTCTATGCGCCGCCGGGCCTGCCCGCGCCCGAAACCTATGGCGATTGCAAATATGGCCAGGCACCGCTGATGATCTCGGCGCGGGTCGGCGACGATTTCAGCTTCACGCTGACCGAATGGGGCCAGGGCATCCGGCCGTATGATTTCGATCTGCCTTATGGCTATTCGGCGCGTGGTGAGACGCTCCACACCGTGTTCGATACCGCACTGATCCGGCAGGGCGAGACGGTGCATATGAAGCACATCCTGCGGACTTCGGTCGGCGCAGGGTTCGGCCTCGCCCCGGCACTTTCCGGCACACTGCGGCTGCAACATCGCGGATCGGACACGCAATTCGATTTGCCGCTCAGCATCGATGCGAATGGCATCGGCACCAATGAATGGACTGCCCCTGCGGGCGCGCCGATGGGCGATTACGATCTCTCGGTCATCGCCGAGGGGCGCACGATCGAGACCGGGCAAAGCTTCAAGGTCGACGAATTCAAGCTGCCGACGATGCGCGCGAGCGTGACCGGGCTGAAGGAAGCGGTGATCCGCCCGACGACGCTGCCGCTCGATCTGTTCGTCGGATATCTGTCGGGCGGGGGTGCGTCGAACCTCGCGGTCGATATGCGCGTCGGCTATTTCGGGCATGACGCCAAGCCCGACGGATACGAAGGCTATACCTTCGGCGGCAAGGCGATTGCCGAGGGCACCCGGCCCTTGAACGGCGATGGCGAGGAGGAACAGACCCCGCTGCCGCCCACCCAAATGCTGCCCGCGACGCTGGGCGGCGACGGCACCGCGAAGCAGACGCTCAGCATACCGCAAGGCTTGGACGGCACGACCGATGTGCTGGTGGAGATGGATTATCAGGATGCCAATGGCGAAGTGCTGACCGCGTCGAAACGCATCCCGATCTATGCCAGCGGCGTGCAATTGGGCGTCAAGACCGATGGCTGGCTGATGAAGCAGGACGATCTGCGGCTGCGCTTCGTCGCGCTCGATACCAATGGCAAGCCGATCGCCAATCAGGCGATCTCGGTCGCGCTGTACAGCCGCCAGATCCTCACCGCGCGGCGGCGGCTGATCGGCGGCTTCTATGCCTATGACAATCGCATGAAGACGACCAAGCTCGCGCAGACCTGCTCGGCCACGACCGATGCGCAGGGGCTGGCGACGTGCAAGCTCAACCCCGGCATTTCGGGCGAAGTCTATGCTGTTGCCACGACCAAAGATGCCAACGGCAATGAAGCGCGCGCGACGCAAAGCGTGTGGCTGGCCGGCAAGGACGATTGGTGGTTCGGCGGCGACAATGGCGACCGCATGGACGTGATCGCCGAGCAGCAATCGTACAAAGCAGGCGACACCGCGCGCTTCCAGGTGCGGATGCCGTTCCGCCAGGCGACCGCTTTGGTCACGGTCGAGCGCGAGGGCGTGCTCGCGTCGTACGTCACCGAACTCAGCGGCACCGATCCGGTGGTAGAGGTCAAGATGCCGGGGTCTTACGCGCCCGACGTGTTCGTCTCGGTCATGGTCGTGCGCGGCCGCACCGAAAGCGGCTTTTGGACATGGCTGCACGGCGTCGCGCGCAGCGTCGGCCTCGCCAGCGATCCGCCCGAGGGACAGGAACCGACCGCTTTGGTCGATCTCGCCAAGCCGAGCTACCGCATCGGCATCGCCAAGGTGAAGGTCGGCTGGGAAGCGCATCAGTTGAACGTCGCGGTCAAGGCCGACCGTGCCCGCTATGCCGCGCGCGACGTGGCGCAAGTCGATGTGCAGGTGAAGACCCCCGACGGGAAACCCGCGCGCAGTGCCGACCTCGCCTTCGCCGCCGTCGACGAAGCGCTGCTCCAACTCGCGCCCAACGATAGCTGGGACGTGCTGACCGCGCTGATGGGTGAACGGCCGCTGTCGGTGATCACCTCAACCGCGCAGACGCAAGTCGTCGGCAAGCGGCATTATGGCAAGAAAGCCGTCGAAATCGGCGGCGATGGCGGCGGCGCGGCCGACGGATCGGGCCTCAACCGCGAGAATTTCAAGCCCGTCATCCTGTGGCAAGGCCATGTCGCGCTCGATGCCAACGGCCATGCGCGCATTCCGGTTGCGCTCTCGGACGCGCTGACCTCGTTCAAGCTGGTGGCGATCGCCACCGATGGCGCGCAGCTTTACGGCACCGGCATGGCGAGCGTGCGCACCGCGCAGGATCTGTCGATCTTTGCCGGACTGCCGCCGGTGGTGCGCAGCGGCGATTTCTATGCCGCGGGCTTCACGCTGCGCAACGGATCGGACAAGCCGATGACGGTCACCGCCAAGGTCGATGTGACGCCCGCCATTGCGCAGGGCAAACCGTTGACCGTCACGATCCCGGCGGGCGGCGCGGTGCCGGTCGCGTGGAACCTGACCGCGCCCGCCAATCTCGATCGGCTGCGCTGGCACGTCGTTGCCAAGTCGTCAGACGGCAAGGCGGTCGACCAGATTACGACCGATCAAACCGTCCAGCCGCTCTATCCGGTAGAGGTGTGGGCGGGGACGCTGGCACGCGTCGGGGCCGATACGACCATCCCGATCCAGCCACCGATGGGGGCGATTGCGGGGCGCGGGACGGTCGATATCCGCTTGGACGACACGCTCGCCCCGCCACTCGAAGGGGTGCGGGCATTCATGGCACGCTATCCCTACGATTGCTTCGAACAACGCCTGTCGCGCGCGGTCGCGCTGGGTGATGCCGCGCAGTGGCAGGCGCTCGCGGGCGAAATCCCGGCCTATCAGGCGGATGACGGGCTGTTGCGCTACTGGCCATCCGGCAGTCTGAACGGGTCGGAGGCGCTCACCGCTTATGTGCTGGCGATGACCTCGGATGCCGGGCTGACGATCCCTGAGGGCCCGCGCGCGAAAATGATCGAAGGGCTGAAGGCCGTGCTCGACGGGCGTTTGCGCCATGAAGACTATGGCGATGTCCGACTCCAGCGCGTCTATGCCTTCAACGCATTGGCCCGCGCCAATGCCGCGACGCCGGCGATGCTCGGGCAATTGAGCATGACGCCCAAGGAAATGCCGACGGCTTTGCTCGCCGATTACATCGTGTCGCTCGATCATCTCTCGGGTCTGGCGAACGGTGCCGCGCTGAAGGCGGCGGCAGCCAACACGCTGCGCACGCGGCTGGTGTATGAGGGCACCCGGCTCGACCTTTCCGACAGCAGCAACCAGCCGTGGTGGCTGATGTCGTCGGGCGACGAAGCCTCGATCAAGGCGGTGATCGCGACGCTCGGCCGCCCCGGCTGGCAGGATGATGCGCCGAAGATGATGGTCGGCGTCGCCTTGCGCCAGACCAAGGGCCGGTGGGACACGACCACCGCCAACGCCTGGGGCACGATCGCGGCAAAGAAGTTCGCGAGCCTCTATCCGGCCAGCGCGATCGTCGGCGCGACCACGATGAGCCTCGGCGGGCAGACGATCAGCAAGGCGTGGCCGCTGGCGCCCACCGCACGCTCGGCGAGCTTCGCGCTGCCGCCGATGCCAACCCCGCTCAAACTGTCGCACGCAGGGCCGGGGCCGTGGGCAAATGTCTCGGTCTCGGCCGCAGTGCCGCTGACCAAGGCGCTGTTCGCGGGCTATGAGATGCAGCGCAATGTCGAAGTGGTGCAGGCGCGGACCAAGGGCGTGCTCACGCGCGGCGACGTCGTCAAAGTGACGATCACCGTGAAGGCAAGCGCCGAGCGCAATTGGGTGGTGATCAACGATCCGATCCCGGCGGGCGCGACGATCATCGGCGATCTGGGCGGGCAGTCGCAGATCCTCAGCGGTCAGGCGTCGGCAGGGCCGGGCAGCAAGTTCGAGGCGCGCGATGCCGACGGGAAACTGTGGGATATCCAGGTCGGCGTGGTGCCCGCCTATGTCGAGCGGCGCAACGATGCGTGGCGGGCCTATTATGGCTGGGTCCCGCGCGGGGCGTTCAGCGCGTCGTACATGCTGCGCTTGAACGGGGCGGGGCGCTTCAGCCTGCCGCCGTCTCGGGTCGAAGCGATGTATTCGCCCGCGATCCGCGCGCAACTGCCGCTCGCGCCAGTGACGGTGGTGCAGCGCTAGTGTCTCCCTTCCCCTGAGGCCCCACCCCGGCGAAGGCCGGGGCCCATTAGCGAGCCGTTGAATTGATCGAGTACCGCGCTCTCTTACGCCGCGCATCGCACTTGGGCCCCGGCCTTCGCCGGGGTGGCGCGGGGGTGTGGGCGCGCCTCGAAAATCTGAACGACAGAATAGGTGAGGGCGCGGCGGCGTTTTGGGGGAGGTTGCGCACCAAACGCGGCCTCACCCTCTCCGCTTTCGCGCTCGCGATCCTCACCTTCCTCGCGATCGACTACGCCACCCTGCCCCCGCCGCTCCCCGCCTACGCACAAGTCCGCAGCGGCTGGCACCCGTCCGAAGCCTGGCTCTATGACCGAAACGGCGCGCTGATCGACAGCGCGCGCGTCGATTTCAGCGCGCGGCGGCTCGGCTGGACGCGGCTCGACCAGATCTCGCCCGTGACCCGCACGACGATCGTCGGGGTCGAGGACAAGCGCTTCTTTTCGCACGGCGGCGTCGACTGGCTCGCGCTGGCGGGCGTCGCGCGCGACAAGGCGCGGGGCGAACGCGCGCGCGGCGCGAGTACGCTGTCGATGCAAGTCGCAGGCTTCCTCGCGCCCGATCTCGCCGCGCCCGGCAAGCGCCATGTCTGGGACAAGCTCCGCCAGATGCGCGCCGCGTGGAGCCTCGAATCGAGCTGGTCGAAGGACCAGATCCTCGAGGCCTATCTCAATCTCGCCGGGTTCCGCGGCGAAGCGCAGGGGATCGGCGCCGCAGCCCTCGGCCTGTTCGGCAAGACCCCCGATGCGCTTGCGCGCGACGATGCGGTGCTGCTCGCCGCGCTCCTGCCCGATCCGCAGGCCGACCCCGCCGCCGTCGCACGGCGTGCCTGCGCCGTCAGCCACGAGCCCGACTGTACGCGCTTCGCCGGGGAGGCAGCGTCGATGCTCGGTCCGGCGCGCAGCCTGGCGCTTGACCCCGGCCTCGCGCCGCATCTGTCGGACCGGTTGCTGACCAAGCCCGGCCTCAAGATCACCACCACGCTCGACCGGCGCATCCAGACGCTGGCGATCGTCGCGCTGAAGCGGCAGTTACAGGGCCTCGGCGGCGCACGCGCACGCGACGGGGCGGCGATCGTGGTCGACAATTCGAGCGGCGACGTGCTCGCCTATGTCGGCGGCATCGGCGGTGCCTCCACCGCAGCCTCAGTAGATGGCGCGAACGCCTATCGGCAGGCGGGATCGACGCTGAAACCGTTCCTCTACGCGCAGGCGATCGAGAAGGGCTATCTCACCCCCGCCTCGATCCTAGACGATTCGCCGGTTCAGCTCGACACCGCGTCGGGCCTGTATGTCCCGCAGAATTATGACCGCGGCTTCAAAGGGCCGGTGTCGGCACGCACCGCTTTGGCCGGATCGCTCAATGTGCCTGCGGTCCGGACGCTGCTGCTCGTCGGGGTCGATCCGTTCCGCGATCGCTTGTGGGACAGCGGCTATCGCGGGCTGGTCGAGGATGGCGCGTACTACGGCTATTCGCTTGCGCTCGGCTCGGCTGAGGTCACGCTACTCGAACAAGCCAATGCCTATCGCAGCCTTGCGCAAGGCGGGCGCTGGTCGCCGCTGCGGCTCACGATGGATGCTCCGAAGGAAGCGGCGCGCGCCGTCACCACCCCGCAGGCGGCGTGGCTGGTGGCCGACATGATGGCCGACCCCAACGCCCGCGTCGCGACCTTCGGGCTCGATTCGGCACTGCGCTTGCCCTTCTGGGCAGCAGTGAAAACCGGAACGTCGAAAGCCATGCGCGACAATTGGTGCATCGGCTTCACGCAGAAATACACGGTCGCGGTCTGGGTCGGCAATCTCGAAGGCGATTCGATGCGCGCGGTCTCGGGCGCGAGCGGCGCGGCGCCGGTGTGGCGCGACATCATGCTCGCGCTCAACGCAGAGGAACGCGGGCGCGCACCGCCCCGCCCCGCCGGGGTGGAGGCCAAGGCGATCAGCTTTGCAAACGCGATCGAACAACCCCGCACCGAATATTTCCTGACCGGCACGGGCCAAGCGCGGATCGCCTTCGCCCCCGCGGAATCGCGTCGCCCGCGCATCACCAATCCGGTGTCGGGCAGCGTCTATGCGATCGACCCCGACATCCCACCCGACCGGCAGCGGCTGTCGATCGACGTATCGGGGGCAGCGACCGCGCACCGGTTGTGGCTCGACAAAACTGATCTCGGCGCGGCGGATTCGGCCCCGCAGATCCTTGCCGCACCGGGCCTGCACCGCATCCGCCTGACCGATGTCGGCGGGCATGTCGTCGATCAGGTGCTGTTCACGGTCCGCTGAACGACCAACGGCCGCGCCCCCGAAGGAACGTGGCCGCTGCCCGTGACGAACCGCTAAAGCTTAGCGGTAGAAGCCGCGGATCACGTCGATGACGACGCCACGCCGCGTGTCGACCAGGATCACGTCATTATAGTGCCGGACCCACTGCTGACCCCAGGCCGGGCGACGCAGGTGATAGCGCCACGGATCGGCGATGATGTAGCGCGGGCCATAATAGCCGTTGCCAATGCGGATGCCCGGGCGGAACACGGTGTAGCGGAACGGCGCATTCCAATTGCCCCGCGCATAATAGCCGGGGTTGCGATCGCGCCAGCCGCGCCAGTCATCGCGGCCATATGCGCGGTTGCGGTCACGGATGTCCTCGCGCAGTTCCTGGCGTGCGTCGCGGACGTCTTCGCGCTGATCGCGGATCTCGCGGCGGTCGCCGGTGCGATAGGCTTCACGCAGATCGCGCTGTTCCTCGCGAAGCTCCCGCCGGTCGCGGCGCACTTCGGCATTCGATTGCGCGTTTGCGGCAACGGGCATCAGCGTTGCGGCCATCAGCGCGGTGACAATCCATTTGCGCATCATATCCTCCATTTTTGGTCGACCGGTGGGTCGATCCATGCAGAGGGTTATGATCCCTTCGGCCTGAACGGCCCGCGAACGGTGCCGTCAGGATTTGGTCAGGGTTGTATCAAACTGTATCAGACCGACGATCAGGGCGTATCGCGACCGCCACCGGTATTGGTGTTGCCGCCCTGCGCGCCGCCGCCCACCGCACCGACCGTCCCGATATTGCCGAACAGTTCATCGAAGAAGCTGCGCTTCTTGCCGAGCGTCGGCGTGGTCTTGCTCGACGGGCTGATCGACGCGACTTGCTCGACGCCCGAACGACGCACCGCGGTAACGACGCCCTTTTGATCGAAGCTGATGCGCAGCGTCATCTGATCGCGCACGCGCGGATTGTTATAGGCGAAGTTCCGCGAATCGCGGGAGATGTAGTACCAATCGCCCTGGTTGAATTCGGAGGTGAAGGTCGGCTTGCCCAGCACCGCGAGCACCGATTGGCGCGTGTCGGTGCCGGCCTGAACCGAATTGACCAGATCGGCATCGACGACATAACCTTGGTGCGAACGGAGCGGCGCACAAGCGCTGGCGCCCATGGCAACCACGGCGAGCAGGGCGACAGCCGTCGACTGGCGGACGGACTTCAGACGCATCGACACTCTCCGTTCAGGGCACGCAAGCACATTAGGCACTTCGGGGCGGACGATTCTGGCCACAGCGCATTGCATCGCCGCCCGTCAGCCTCAATATGCCGGGAAACGCGGCCAAACAAGGGCGCGACCGTGCTGCGACAGGGACAATCGGATTTTGAGCTGGATCGACCGACTTTTGGGCCGCGAGCGCGACGAGGTCGCCTTGGCGCTGTACAATGGCGTAATCGCCACCGCGCGCGCGCCGCATTGGTATGAAACCGGCGGCGTTCCCGATACGCTCGACGGCCGCTTCGACATGGTCGCCGCAATCCTGTCGCTGGTGCTGCTGCGGCTGGAGGGCGACCCCAGCGCGGGACCGGCCAGCGCGCGGCTGACCGAGCGCTTCGTCACCGACATGGACGGGCAATTGCGCGAAAGCGGCATCGGCGACATTGGCGTGGGCAAGCATATCGGCAAGATGATGGGGATGCTCGGCGGTCGGCTGGGCGCCTATCGCGACGGGCTGGCGGCAGGCGATCTGTCGAGCGCACTGACACGCAACCTGTATCGCGGCGTGACGCCCGATGCCGCCCAGCTGGCGCATACTCAGGCGGCGCTGTTCGCGCTGCGCGATGCGCTGGCCGCGACGCCCGCCACCGCACTGATCGACGGACGGATGCCCTGATGTCGGTTGTGCCGCCCCCCGAATTCTCGCGAATCGAGCGAATCGACACGATCGGTGCGGGCGCGCGCAGCATTTCGATCACCGCCGACGAAGCCGAGCGTGCGGCGCTGGCGGTGCGCTTCGGCCTGCTTGGCGTGGATCGGCTGGAGGCGACCTTCGCGTTGCAGCGCGACGCCAGCGGGATCGTCGCGCGCGGCCAAGTCAATGCAGCGGTGGTCCAGGCTTGCTCGGTCACCGATGATCCGCTGCCGGTAACCGTCTCCGAAGAGGTCGCCTTACGCTTCGTCACCGAACAGGAAGCGGCGGCCGAGGAAGAAATCGAACTCGATAGCGATGCGCTCGATACGATGGCCTATGACGGCAACGGCGTCGATCTGGGGGAGGCGGCGGCCGAGACGATGGCGCTGGCGCTCGATCCCTTTCCGCGCGGGCCGAATGCGGCGGCGGCACTGCGCGCGGCGGGGGTGATCAGCGAGGAAGAGGCAAAGCCCGCCGGGGCGCTGGCCGGGCTCAAGAATTTGCTGGCTAAGGATTAATCCTCGTCCGGACCGAGCGTTGCATCGAGATCGCGCGGGCGCACGAAGCGGGCGAGGCGGGCAGCCCCGGGCGCCAAATCACGCCAGCCGCCTTCAAAGGTCAATTCGGCGATCGTCGCGGTCGGATATTTCGCTTCAAGTGCAACGCGCGGCGGATCGGCGGATTCGGGCACCAGCCACAAAGCGAGATCCTCCAGCCCCGGATTGTGCCCGACCAACAGGACATGCGATGCCTCGGCCGGCAGTTCCTGCACGACATCGAGCAGCGTCACCGCCGAGGCGAGATAAATCCGCCGATCCCATACGGGCGCGAGCGTCTCGCCATAGGCCTGTTCGAGCTGCTCGAGCGTTTCGACCACGCGCACCGCGGGCGAGGCGACGATATGGTCGAACGCCATGCCGCTGCTGCGCAAATAGACACCGATGACCGCCGCCGCGCGCCGCCCCCGGCCATTCAGCCCACGATCGAAATCGCGCTGCGCCGGGTCGTTCCAATCAGATTTGGCATGACGGAGTAGCGTGAGCGTCTTCACCTATTCGTCTCCGTGTCCGCGGTCGCGCGCGCCTCATGCCCAATTTGGCCGGGCGAGGGAAGCGCCGACGCGCGGGCGACGGCTTCGTCGAGCGTGACGCGGCGGATCGAGACGCCGGGCGGAAAGGCGGTGAGCAGGCGCGAGGGCATCGCGGCGGAGAGCAGAACGAACAAGCCATGATCGTCGGCGCGGCGGATCAGCCGCCCGAACGCCTGCGCCAGCCGCGCCCGCACGATGCGATCGTCATAGCCGCTCCCCCCGCCCGCCAGCCGCCGCGCGGCGTGGAGCACGGTCGGCTTGGGCCACGGCACGCCCTCCAGCACAACGAGCCGAAGCGAGCGGCCCGGCACATCGACGCCGTCACGCAAGGCGTCGGTCCCGAGGAGGGACGCCGCCGGATCGTCGCGGAAGATATCAACCAACGTGCCGGTATCGATCGGATCGACATGCTGCGCGTAGAGCGGCAGACCCGATTGCGCGAGCCGGTCGGCGATGCGGCCATGCACCGCGCGCAACCGCTTGATCGCGGTGAACAGGCCCAGGGCTCCGCCACCGGCGAGCTTGCGCGCCCGGTGCAGGATGTCGGGCTTGGGCCATGGCACGCCTTCCATGATGACCAGCCGCAGCGAATGACCCGGAACATCGACCCCATCGCGCAGGGAATCGGTGCCGAGCAGCGAGGCGCGCGGATCGTCGCGG
>JAIXZV010000377.1 GCA_027489365.1 Sphingomonadales bacterium | reverse complement strand
GGTCGGCTTCGGGGCCAATCTCGGCAAATCGTCCCTCAACCTTGCCCATCGCCATGTACCAGTCGCGCCCCGGCGCACCCTCGAACCATTGCCGCTCGGCCCAGTCGGCGGTGTAGACGCCCGGCGCGCCGCCTAGAGCCGCGACGCACAGCCCGCTGTCATCGGCGAGCGCGACGCAATTGGCCCCCTTGGCCGAAGCATGCGCTTTCAGCAGCGCGTTCTCGGCGAAGGTCGTGCCAGTTTCCTCGGGCTCGGGCAGTCCGAGATCGCCCGCCGAGACCGGCTCGATGCCGAACGGTTCGAGCAGCGCGCGCATCTCGCGCACCTTGCCCTGATTATGGCTGGCGATCACCAGCCTGCCAGGTTCGAGCCTGCGTGCCGCCATGACGTCAACCGACGGCCTTGCCCTGCGCCTCGAAAATCTGCGCGCAGCCCATGCGGGCGAGGCGCAGCAGGCGCAGCAAAGCTTCCTCGTCATAGGGTGCGCCCTCGGCAGTGGCCTGCGCTTCGGCGATATTGCCGCCCTCGATCAGCACGAAATTGGCATCGGCATCGGCGTTCGAATCCTCGATATAGTCGAGGTCCAGCACCGGCGTGCCCTGATGGATGCCGCAGCTGATCGCGGCGACCTTGGCGGTGATCGGGTCGTCCTTGATGAGGCCTTGCGCCATCAGTCCGTTGACTGCGAGGCGTAGCGCCACCCACGCGCCCGAGATCGACGCGGTGCGCGTGCCGCCATCGGCCTGGATCACGTCGCAATCGAGCACGATCTGGCGCTCGCCGAGCAGCTTGAGATCGGTGACGGCGCGCAAGGAGCGACCGATCAGGCGCTGGATTTCCTGCGTGCGGCCCGATTGCTTGCCCTTGGCGGCCTCGCGGCTGCCACGGGTGTGCGTCGCGCGCGGCAACATGCCGTATTCGGCCGTCACCCAGCCTTCACCCCGCCCGCGCAGGAACGGCGGCACCTTCTCCTCGACCGAGGCGGTGACCAGCACCTTGGTCTCGCCAAAGCCGATCAGCACCGATCCTTCGGCATGTTTGGTGAAGCGCGGTTCGATGCTGATCGTGCGCATCTGGTCGGGGGTGCGGCCTGAGGGGCGCATGGGGAATCTCCTGGAAAATGGTCGCGCCGCCCTACCCGTGCGTTGGGCGAGTGTCACCCTGCGAAGTTCGGGCCTTGGCAGGGGGCGACGACAGACCACATTCACCGCGGAAGGTGCAGACAGACGACATGACGGGTTACGGTTCATCGCGGGCGGACCGGATCAAGAGCGCGGGTGCTGCGGCGGCGCTGGTCGCGCTGATCGGCTATGGTCTGGCGGTCGGGCTGGGGGTCGGCGCCGCACAGCGGATCGTCGAACAATTGACCGTCGTTGCGCTGCTGCCGGAGAGCGCGCCGCCCAAGCCCGATCCGGTGCGCGCGCCGAAACAGGCGGAGAAACGCAAGGAGGGGGCCGCGTCCCCCCCGAACATCACCTCGAAAGCGACCGAACTGGTCGCGCCGCCGGTGCCGGTTCCGCTGCCGCCAACGCCGGTCGTCGTCGCGCCGATCGCCGGGCTGGGGGCCGATCGCTCCGCCGGGGCGGCACCGGTGGTTGGGCCGGGGACGGGGAGCGGCGGGCAGGGCAATGGTCTCGGCAGCGGCGACGGCGGTGATGGCGATGGCGGCGGGGGCGGGACCGAGGCGGAGCTGGTCAGCAACAAATTGCGCTACCGCGATTTGCCGCGCGCGCTGTGGGATGCGCAGGCTGCGGGCATGGTCACCTATCGCGCGACGATCGGCACCAACGGGCGGCTGAGCGATTGCCGGATCGTGCGGACCAGCGGCAACGCCGCGCTCGATGCGGCGACGTGCGCGCTGGCGCTGCGGCACGTGCGCTTCCGTCCTGCGCGGGACGCGGCGGGGCGGAAAGTCACCGATACCGCGCTGTTCGAACAGGAATGGACGGTGGAGCGGCGGGAGGTTGTCGAGGATCGATAGAAGATTTTCCCGCACGAAGATGCAAAGACACGAAGGAAGGGCCGCGCAAAGACGCGGAAGAAGGTTGGTTCGCGCGGAGGCGCGGAGGCGCGGAGACGCGGAGGGGGTGTGCGTTTGGTCTCGGTCGGGAGACACAATCAGCGTATGGGAGGGGCGCTGGCGCGCCCGTTTTTGTACCGTTTCTTTTGCTTCTTCTCCGCGCCTCCGCGCGAACCAAACTTCTTATCTCCCTTCTCCTTGTGGCTTCGACGCTTCGCGCGAAACCCTCCTACCCGGCACCCGGTTGAGCCTAATCCCGACAAGCCCCATATACGCCGCATGGCACTTCCCCCGATCACCGAACTGAGCGACCGCGCGCGTGACGTGTTTCGCGTGGTCGTGCAGAGCTATCTCGACACCGGAGCGCCGATCGGATCGCGCACGATCGCGCATCTCTCGGGCCTCAACCTCTCCCCCGCCTCGATCCGCAACGTGATGCAGGATCTCGAGGAACTCGGCCTGCTCGCCGCACCGCACACCAGCGCGGGCCGGATGCCGACCGACATCGGCCTCAGGCTGTTCGTCGATGGGATGATGCAGGCGCTCGAACCCTCGCCTGAGGAACAGGCCGCGATTTCCGCGCAGATCGTCCAGGCGGGCCCGGTCGAGCACGCGATCGCCGCGACGACGGCGGCGTTGTCCGGCCTGTCGGCGTGCGCCGGTATGGTGATGGTCGCCAAGCGCGATCTCGTGCTGCGCCAGATGAGCTTTGTGCCGCTCTCGACCAGGCAGGCGCTGGCGGTGCTGGTGGGCGAGGACGGGTCGGTCGAAAATCGCGTGATCGATTTGCCGCCGGGGCTACCGCCCTCGGCGCTGGTCGAGGCCGGCAATTACATGAGCGCGATGTTCGGCGGGCTGACGCTGATCGAGGCGCGCGCGCGGATCGAGCGCGAACTGGTCGCCGAACGCGCCGAACTCGACGGCGCGGCGCGCACGCTGATCGAGCGCGGCCTCGCGATCTGGAGCGAGGATACCGACCGCCGCCCGGTGCTGATCGTGCGTGGTCAGGCGCGGCTGATCGACGATGCTGCCGCCGCCGATCTGGAACGCGTGCGCGAATTGCTCGACGATCTGGAGGGCAAGCAGGATATCGCGCGCCTGCTCGACAATGCCAGCGCCGGGGATGCGACGCGCATTTTCATCGGGGCGGAGACCAAATTATTCTCGCTGTCGGGATCGTCGGTGATCGCCAAACCGTTCCATGGGACCGACGGTCGCGTGGTCGGTGTGGTCGGCGTGATTGGCCCGACTCGGTTGAACTATGCGCGCGTCGTGCCCATGGTGGATTATACTGCCGCGACGCTCGCGCGGCTGATGCGTTAACAGGAACAGAAGACGACATGATCGAAGACGAAAAGATCGACATCACCAGCGGTGCGGACGTGCGCGAAGAAACCGCAGCCGACGCTCCTGAAGTGGCGCAAAGCGATGCGACCGCGAAACTGGCCGAGGAACTGGCCGAGGCGAAGTCGGCGTTGCTGTATGCGCACGCCGAGGCGCAGAACATGCGCCGCCGCGCCGAGAAGGAAGCCGCCGATGCGCGCGCCTATGCTGCGACCGCGTTCGCGCGCGACCTGTTGTCGGTCGCCGACAATCTCGCGCGTGGGCTGGAAGCGATCCCGGCGGAACTGCGCGAGGACGAGAAGATGAAGGGCCTCGTCGCCGGGCTCGATGCGACCGGCCGCGAACTGGAAGCGGTGTTCCAGCGCCACGGCATCAAGAAGATGACCACGATCGGCGAAAAGCTCGACCCCAATTTCCACCAGGCGATGTTCGAAATCCCGAGCGATCAGCCGGTCGGCACCGTCGTGCAGGAAATGCAGTCGGGCTACATGATCAAGGACCGGCTGCTGCGCCCGGCGCTGGTGGGTGTGGCGAAGGCGGCCGGGTAAGCGTGGAGGCGGTCTATCGACCTGAGTTCGAGGCCGCCTTACGGATGTTTGCGCAAGCCAGTGGTCGCATGATCGCGCAGGGGTTCGAAGCGCCGATCTTGGTCGGTGGCGGTTCTGTTGAATTTTTCTCTGCCAGTGCGCTTACGACCGGCGATTTCGATGTTGCTACCGCGCGGCAAGAGGAGTTCGAAACCGCGCTTCGATCCCTGGGCTTTGTAAAGCCGAGCGGGCCGGGTCGCGCTACGCGGGGATGGATACATCCAGATCTTGCCTTGGGTTTCGAGGTGGTTTCGCGGACGCTGTTGGGCGGTTTGGCCGATCGAGAGCGGGTTATGTTGGTCGATTTCGGCGAAGACGGCGTGGCCAATATCATCGCAGTCGAAGATATCATTGCCGACCGCATGGGCCAGTTTGCGTCGGGGACCGCACCCGAAATGCGTGATCAAGCCTCGCTCTTGCTTCGGCTTCACACCAATGTCGATCGCGCGTACTTAGACCGGCGCGTTCGCGAAGAAACGGTAGGCGATTATGGCATCGACGACATCGCGGAAGCCGATCCCATTTGAGGAATTCGCGGCGTATGTCGCGAAGCGGCGCGCCGAAACTGGCATCACCGAACTCCCGCGCAATGCCGGTAACCGCCGCACCGAAAGCAAGCGCGCCTTGCTGAAAGCAATCGAGGAGGCTGGCGGCACGTGGTGACCGCCGCTTCGGCAGACCCACGCGCGGTCAATCCGGCGTTTATGCTGGGACTCGTGGCGCTGCCGATTGTTTTCGTCTGGTTCCTCTTTTTGCCTGGATATGGGCGCAGCCTGCGCATCGCCGCCCTTGTATATGCGTTTATGCCTTCGATCTTTGCCGGTGTCGGCATGGCGGTCTGGCTGTTGGTTTGGGCGTTCATGAGGATCGCGAGTAGTTTATGATGATCAATTCCAACCTCACCGCCGAGCGCGCGACGTTCGTTACGCATCTCGAATGTTCGATGACGGGCGAGCGGTATCAGGCCGACACGCTCCACGGCCTGTCGCGCGTTGGGCGGCCGTTGTTGGTGCGCTATGATCTCGATGCGGTCAAAGCCGCGATTCCCAAGGCGATGATTGCCGCGCGCGCGACCGATCTGTGGCGCTGGCGGGAGCTGTTGCCGGTGCGGCACACCGCCAACATCGTCAGTCTGGGTGAGATCGAGACACCGCTGATCCCGATCCCGCGCTCCTCGGGCAGTCCTAACGTGCTGGTCAAGGATGAGGGCCGCTTGCCGACCGGCAGCTTCAAGGCGCGCGGGCTGGTGATGGCGGTGGCGATGGCGAAGGAGCTGGGCGTCACGCGGATCGCGATGCCGACCAATGGCAATGCCGGGGCCGCGCTCGCCGCTTATGCGACGCGTTGCGGGATCGAGACGATCGTGTTCTGCCCCGATGACACGCCCGAGATCAACGTCCGCGAAATTCAGGCGCAGGGTGCGCGGGTGTACCGCGTCAACGGCTTGATCGACGATTGCGGGGCGATCGTCGGGCGTGGTGTTGCCGAGGGGCGCTGGTTCGATTTCTCGACGCTCAAGGAGCCGTACCGGATCGAGGGCAAGAAGACGATGGGGCTGGAGCTCGCCGTGCAATTCGGCTGGAAATTACCGGACGCGATCTTTTACCCGACCGGCGGCGGCACCGGCCTGATCGGCATGTGGAAGGCGTTCGACGAGCTCGAACAGCTCGGCTGGATCGGCCCGGAGCGCCCGCGCATGTATGCCGTGCAGGCGAGCGGCTGCGCGCCGATCGTCCGCGCGTTCGAAGCGGGCGAGGAACATGCCGAGCGCTGGGAAGACGCCGCTACCGTCGCTGCGGGCATTCGCGTGCCGCGCGCGGTCGGCGATTTCCTGATCCTGCGCGCGGTGCGGGAAAGCGGCGGCAAGGCGCTCGGTGTCGGCGATCCGGCGATCCTGAAAGCGGTCGATGACTGCGCGAAGAAGGACGGCCTGCTGCTTTGCCCCGAAGGCGGTGCGACGCTCGCCGCCTATAAGGAGGCGCTGCGCAGCGGCGAGGTCGATGAGGACGAACGTGTCGTGCTGTTCAACTGCGCGACCGGGCTGAAATACCCGATGCCCGAGGCGAACGCGGCGCTGGACCGCTTCGGCGAGATCGACCTCGCCACGCTGTAGCGGGCGCGGTATAGGGCAAGGCGACGCACGGGCTGGGGGCGGACCGTCGGTGGCGGCTTGTGGCGGTCGTCAAGTCCTTGATTTGGAATGCCGAATGCGTGCACTATGAAGCCCCTATGACGCCCGCCCCAACCACCGACCCGGACGTGCCGCATATGGCGGGGATCGGGTTTATGGATGGCGGTGGGTCGGTCGGCGCGTTGTTGCGCGGGTTCGATTGGGACTCGCATCCGTTCGGCCCGCCCGATCGCTGGCCCGCCGTGCTGAAGCTGAGCGTCAGCCATTGCCTGCATTCGAGCTTCCCGACCGCGATCTATTGGGGTGCGGACTTCCGGCTGCTCTACAACGATGCCTGGGCGGCGCTGGCGGAGAACCACCCGTGGGCGCTCGGGCGCCCGGCGGCGGAGGTGCGGCCCGATATCTGGGACGTGCTCGGCCCGCAGTTCACCGCCGTGCTCACCTCGCGCACCGGCGTGGCGCATGTCGCGCAGCGGCTGATCATGACGCGCGATGGCGTGCCGACCGAGACCTTCTGGACCTATAACAGCTCGCCGATCCTGGACGAGCGGGGCGTGCCGCATGGGATCCTCAACCAGGGCCTCGACGTCACCGCGCAAGTCGTCAACGAACGTGCGTTGCGCACCGCCAAAGAGGAGCGCGAATTCATCCTGACGCTGGCCGAACGGCAACGCGCGCAGGGCGACCCCGACGATGTGATGCAACTCACCGCCGATGCGCTCGGTCGCTATCTCGGCGTCGATCGCACGGGGTTTTTCGAAGTGCTGCCCGGCGAGGTGATCTGCTACGGCGCGTGCTGGGTCAGCGATGCCCTGCCGCCGCTGACGGGGACGGTGCCCTCGGCGGCGTTTGGCAGGCAGCTTGGCGATACGGTCCGCAGCGGCGGCACGCTGGTGTTTGCCGGACCCGATGATGCCGATGCGCCTGCGCTGAGCGCGCTGGAGGCGACGGGCACCCGCGCAGGGATCAGCGTGCCGTTGGTGCGCGGCGGCGAATGGCAAGGCGGCTTCTACCTCAGCAGCGCCACGCCGCGCGCCTGGACGCGCAGCGAAATCGCCTTGGTCGAGGAAGTGGCGGAGCTGAGCTGGGACGCGGTCGCCCGCGTGCGGGCGACGGCACGGTTGCAGGCGATCAACCTCAGCCTGAAGGACGAAGTCGCCGCACGCACCGCCGAGCGCGACAAATTGTGGGAAGTCAGCAACGACCTGCTCGGGATCGCCGAACCTGACGGGCGCTGGATCGCGGTCAATCCGGCGTGGGAGCGCCTGCTCGGCTGGACCCCGGAAGAGATCGTCGGGCGCGATACGGCGTGGCTGCGGCATCCGGATGACGCTGGCGACAGCGTGGCGGAGGGCGCAGCTGTGGCCGCGCCGGAGGCACCGCAGCGGCTCGAAAAGCGGCTGCGGACGCGCGACGGTAGTTACCGCACGCTCGCGTGGCAGACCATCCTGTTCGACGACCGACTCTACACCAATGCGCGCGACGTGACCGAGGAGCGGCGTCAGCAAGCCGC
>JAIXZV010000182.1 GCA_027489365.1 Sphingomonadales bacterium | reverse complement strand
GCCGCACCCCGCGCTCCAACCCCGCCACCTACACCGGCGCCTTCACCCAGATCCGCGACTGGTTCGCCGGCCTCCCCGAGGCGCAGGCGCGCGGCTATAAACCCGGCCGCTTCAGCTTCAACGTCAAGGACGGCCGGTGCGAGGCGTGCCAGGGCGACGGCCTGCTCAAGATCGAAATGCACTTCCTCCCCGACGTCTATGTCACCTGCGACGTGTGCCACGGCGCGCGCTACAATCGCGAGACGCTCGAGGTGAAGTTCAAGGGCCTTAGCATCGCCGACGCGCTCGACATGACGGTCGAGGATGCGGTCGAATTCTTCAAGGCCGTCCCGCCGATCCGCGACAAGATGGCGATGCTGCAGGAAGTCGGCCTGGGCTACGTCAAGGTCGGCCAGCAAGCGACGACCCTCTCCGGCGGCGAGGCGCAGCGCGTGAAGCTCGCCAAGGAACTCTCGCGCCGCGCGACGGGGCAGACGCTGTACATCCTCGACGAGCCCACCACCGGGCTGCATTTCGAGGATGTCCGCAAATTGCTCGAAGTGCTCCACCAACTGGTCGAGCAGGGCAATACCGTCGTGGTGATCGAGCACAATCTGGACGTGATCAAGACCGCCGATTGGGTGCTCGACCTTGGGCCAGAAGGCGGCGTCAAGGGCGGGGAGATCGTCGCGGAGGGTGTCCCCGAAAAGGTAGCCGAGGTCGCAGGGAGCTTCACCGGCCGCTATCTGAAACCGCTGTTAGGGAAGAAGACCGGGGACAAGCCTGTCCTGAGCGAAGCCGGAGCGTAGCGGAGGCGTAGTCGAAGGGCCGGAGGTGGTGGCGAAGGCGAAGGGGAGCTTTGCGGGGCGGTATTTGGCGCCTTTGTTGGGGCGCTCTAGCCATTGACTTCGGGCTGATAAATTTGAAGGCTGTGCCAAACTAGCTCACGGAATTGAGGGCATTATGGACGGGCCGCTGGCAAAGTTCTTGTCGAAAAATTCCATTTTATCTTCGATAGCTATGCCGCTCGTACATACGACGAGTGCATATAGTGCGAAACGAATTATACAGGGTGGGCTAATAAAGCCTCAGCTGTGCGATACATTCCAAAACGAGCGACTCACATATTTATTCTATGGGCGCCCATCGTATAAAAGAATGGGTGAGTCGCAACTCGCAAAATACTGGGAGCTTCCGTCACTATTTGTGATGGACTATGAAAAAATCTCCACGAAACGCATATACCCATTTGATTCGGGGGCGTTTGCATCACGACGCTATCCAGAATTTATCAATATGATGGATATGCAAGATTTTGAGGTTACAAGTGCTCTAACCGCGCCACAAAGGTTGGTGGCTTCATTCTTCGTTGATACCAATCGTTATTTTCGGTTAAATCCGCGAGACAAGCGCGACTTTAATATAAGATACGAGATATCTGCAACCGATGAAGAAATTCAGGCTCTTTATGAGCTAATACTATCTTATTCGGACAAGATAGACGATCGCAGGTTCGCCATCGAGATTCAGACGGAAGCGGATATTGATCTAAAAACATGCGGCTTAATGGCCATAATAATACCCGAAGAATATTGTGAGAGCGATGAGCTTATGGCGCTGGCGGAGAAAAATGGCGCAGAGGTTATTCCTTATCCTACTTATTCTTTAAAACAAGAGATGTACTATCATGCGATATACAACTGTCTTTTTGAATTTTATAAAACAAAAGGTCTAGTCCGTTGAGCCGGAGGCCAACGACGTATATCTGCACTGGATATATAGGTTTGTCTAAAACCGGAAGTGGCGTTTTATATCCAATCTACAAGACATCCGGGCTTAATGCTAGTTTTGTGCAAGAGGTGGCTCAAGACGGGACTATAAGTGCGTTTTTGCCATTCTATGAACACGAAAACTTCTTGTCTTACTCGACGGAATTAGAATTGCAGAGGGTTGTCGGCCAAGATAGTATTTATTCATTCTTGGACGGGCCTGATATGGTTGAGGTAACCTATAAACAGGTTGGTGAGTTGGTGAACGCGGTGGGTTGGATTGACGCTTCAGCTCGGCTCCCGATCCTCACAAGGTTAACACTCGCTAGAATTGGAAAATCATCCCAGTCAAAGCAAGTGGAGCTTCTCGGAAAGTTCCTTAAAGAAAGAGTGAAATCAAATTCAATATCGGCAGTTGTCATTGCAGCCCATAATCGTTTTCATTACAATCTTGAGAGGTACTGGGCTGACGACGAAGCTGATGATGGAGCTGTATCTGGGAATTTGCCGAACGAGTTTTTGAATTATGGTACTGAAGAACTATTTGAATGGCTCTTCGAGCATGAATGCAACGCCCGGTGGACATTTGCGTTGCGCGTACTCATCAGGCGTATTGTTTACGATGAGCGACTATTTGAACTTATTGGGCGGCTGGTTACAATGGAGGGATTTGACCTGTCGCAAGCCAGCCGTCTTGAGAAAGTTATCGTTGCTCGAGGTCTAGAAATATACAAGCTTCTCCAAAGTTACTCTGGAGATTTTGCAGAGGCAATGTATGATTATGTATTGAATGGCGAGATATTTTCACTTGCAGAAGTCGTTGAACCGAAAACAATCTTAGAATTTATAGATCATTTGGAAAACGAGAATAAACTAGATTTCTTAGCGATTGATACCTACATAGATATATTACGGTCAGATACAATTACGCGAGATATAGCCTACGCTTTGATCGACAAGATATCGGAATCACAAGATCTTTCTGCAAGATATACCGAAAAGTCTGCGTTTCCAGGGTGGACCAGGCTTGATGTTTTCAAAGATGTAGTAGACCGATATGGTCGGCTTGGTTTAGTTGTCGACGCTGCGCGAAGGAGGGAAGTTTCGCGGTTATTTTTAGCCGCGAAGTAAATACGCGATTGACAATCACGGTGCAGTTACTGTGACAGTTTGCTAAATCCGCGAAATCCCCTTACCCGTCTGCCCCACAACCCCCGCCCAGCCCAAGTCCCAACACGCGCCCGCACCCGCAAGAACACCCAATCCGAGATCGCGCCATAAAAAGGCGTGCCGTCGTCCAGCACGCGCATCCGGCGCCGGCCAGCGGACGCCGTTGATGTCGTTGGTCACGATCCCGCTGCACTCTCGGTCGAGCACACGAGCCTCAGCTATTCGCTGCGCGGCGTGACCCGTAGCTTCGCCGCCCCAATCCGCACATATGCCTCGCGTACCCGCCGCAGCAGGTCGCCCGGAACCTTGCCGTAATACGGCGACCCATCGCCCTCCCGGCGCACCGGCCGCAAGTCCGGCCCCGGCCACAGAAAGCTGTTCGTCTCCGATGCGATGATCCAGCATCGCTCATCGCCAAGCCCGAGCTGGCGTCGTACCAAAGCGGGCATCTCGATCGCCGCATCGCCCGGCACCGGCGCTTTCGTGGTGACCGGGGCGACCGTCACCCGCGCCCGCGTGCCGACCGGTTGCGCCGCCAGCACCACGACGACGGGTCGTTCCTTGCTCCCCTCATCCCGGCCCGCATCGGCTTCGCGCGCTCACAGATAGACGTAGGACAGGACGTCAGTCGGCTGGGGAATCGTCCATGAGGTAGTTGAGCCGCTCGGCTTCTTCGGGGATTTCGGCATTGAGGATGGCGTTGAGCGTTGCGTCATCCAGATCCTCCGTCCTGATCACTTCGCGGTCGCGCCGCTTCAGCCGCTCATATTCCTTGAGCGAGAGCATCACGACGCGCGTCGTGCCGTGCCGCGTGATCCCGACCGGGCGCTGCATCGCCTCGTCGGTGTAGAAACCGAAGCGATTGGCGACATCCTTGGCGGAGACGGCGAGGAGGGGTTCTGACATGGCTTTGGTCCAACTCGTTAGCAAAGGAACTATAACGCCGATTATGCCGATAATCCACAAAATCGGCACCGGTGCGCCTTGGGCTGTCCTACACGGCTGGGACTATAATATCCTCGCCGCCTCATTCACCCAACGAGGAGCCGAGCCATGCCCAACCGCCACCCCGATGCCGTCCCGCTCTCGCAGCGGCATGAACTCGCGGACGCCTTCACCGCCGCCGAGCACGACATCCGCGCGCAGTGGGAGCGGCTGGTCGATGCGGGCTTGATCGGCACCACACAGCCGCTTTCCGAGGAAACGCTGGCGACCATCGCCGCGAATGAGGAGGCGCTCGGCCTGCGCCGCCGCCGGTGGTGAGGGGGGTGGGAGGCGCTGGGGCGGGGCAAGCGGCGCGCGTGCACCCTGCATTGCGCGTGAGCTTGGCGTGACCTTCCGGCTGATCGACGGGCGCTCGGCGTGCGCGGATCGGGCGTCGATGGTGCGACTCTGTGTGACGTTAAGGGCCGGGAAGGGCGTCGATGGTGTGACTCAGGTGTGACTTTAGGGCGAGGCGGGGAAGCTTCTATGCCCAACCTTAGCCTAAACGTCCGGCGGGCGTGCGGCCCGACATGGGAGTAAATCCCATGTCGTCGGTCGCGGCTGCTGGCCGCGCCGGCCGGGCGCGCCTTGTGGCGCGGGCAGCTTTGCTGCCCCTGGCCCGGCGCGCCGCAACCTTTCCCCTCGCCAAGCATTCCACCCCCACAACGAACTCGTGGAGGAAAACCCAATGCGCACGCTCACGCTCGGCCTGCTGGCCGCAACCGTCGCCCTCGCTGGCTGCACCGAATATGGTGACGGCCCGGCGCGCGGCTATGACAGCCGCTATGCCCAGTACGATTACGACCGGCCCGATCCGGCGTATAACGGTTATGACGCGTCGCGCTATTACCGCGAGGATCGCCGCCGCTATCAGGAGCGTCAGCTAAGCGCCAATGACCGCGTCTATCGCGGCAGCGACGGCCGCTATTACTGCCGTCGTCAGGACGGCACGACCGGCCTCGTCGTCGGCGGCATCGCCGGTGGCGCGCTCGGCGCGGCGATTGCACCCGGCGGCTCGGGCCTGCTCGGCGCGTTGATCGGCGGCGTCGGTGGTGCGCTCGCGGGTCAGGCGATCGACAAGGACGGTCAGCGCGGCGGTCGCTGCCGTTGATCATCCGGCGGTGCGGTGGCACTCTGCCCCGCACCGCCCCCTGACGAACCCTGGATAGAGACCGCGACCATGGCAACGCCCCCGGAACCGCCCAAGACGCCCAAGCGCGCCAAGCCCGCGACCCCCGCTCCGCGCCGCTCTGCGCGCACGGCCAGCACCGCCAAGGCCGCGCCGCCCAAGCGCGCTGCGCCCAAGCCGGTCGCGCCCACGCCTGCGGCCCCGACCGCAGCACCCGTCGCGCCCGCACCACAGGCTAAAACCCCAGCAGCCGCGCGCCCCGTACCCAAGCGTTCGACCAAGCGGAAAGCGGTCACGCCAGCATCCGCCGCGCCGCCAAAAGCGTCGCCCACCGCGAAGAGCGCGCCCAAGGCTCCCGCCAAATCCATCGCGACCACTGTGTCCAGCGCCCGCCAGTCGCTCGCCGCCGCGCTCCCACCCGTCACGCCCCGCACCGCCTGGTCGCTCGGCGCAGTCGCGCTTGCCGCCGGTGCCGGGATCGCCGCGTTCCTCATTCGCGGCCGGATCAAGGCGCTGCTCGGCGCCAAGGCAGAGGAAGGCCATGTGCCGACCGATCTGCTCGATCTGAAGCGCAACGCCGATGATCGCGCCGTTGCCGACTTCCGGCCCGATATGGATGCGGTGATGACGGCCGCCGAACGCGAAGCACTCCGCCCGCCGCCGGGCCTGCCGAACTAAAGCGCGGTGATCACGCGGCGCGCGCAAACCACGGATTGAACCGCGCGCGGCACCGCCCCATATCCCGGCCATGAGCGAGAACAAAATGGTGTGGCACGGCACCACGATCCTG
>JAIXZV010000219.1 GCA_027489365.1 Sphingomonadales bacterium | reverse complement strand
TTTGAGAAGAAGAAAAGAAGGTTGGTTCGCGCGGAGGCGCGGAGACGCGGAGAAGAAGAAGAGGGTTGGGGTCGCCTTCATCTCTGCTCGCGCCGCAAATCAGACGGCTGATTGTCTCCCGACCCCCCAGCGCGCGCAAACCCTCCGCGTCTCCGCGCCTCCGCGCGAACCAACCTTCTTCTTCTAAAATCAGTTCATCAATTCCACCGCAATGGCGGTCGCTTCGCCGCCGCCGATGCAGAGCGAGGCGAGGCCGCGCTTTTGGCCGTGGGTTTGCAGGGCTGAGAGCAGCGTTGCCAAAATCCGCGCGCCGCTCGCGCCGATCGGGTGGCCGAGCGCGCAAGCGCCGCCGTTTACGTTGATCCGGTCGTGCGCGATGTCGAGGTCACGCATTGCGATCATCGCGACGACGGCGAAGGCTTCGTTGACTTCGAACAGATCGACATCGCTGGCCGACCAGCCCGCGCGCTCAAGCGCCTTGCGCATCGCGAAGACCGGTGCGGTGGTGAAGAGCGCGGGTGCGTGCGCGTGTGCGGCCTGCGCCACGATCCGCGCGATGGGGGTGAGGCCGAGCTTTTCGGCGATGCTCGCGCGCGTCATTACCAAGGCTGCGGCACCGTCCGAGATGGAGGAGGCGTTGGCGGCGGTGATCGTGCCGTCCTTCGAGAAAGCGGGCTTCAGCGTCGGGATCTTGGCGACATCGCCCTTGGCGGGTTGCTCGTCGAGGCTGACGGTGGTCGGGCCTTTGCGGCCGGAAAGCTCGACCGAGACGATCTCGCGGTCGAACGCGCCGGAGGTCTGCGCGCGCTGGGCGCGGTGGAGCGATTCGATCGCGTAATCGTCCATCTGGCCGCGGGTGAATTGATAGACGGCGGCGGTGTCCTCGGCGAAATTGCCCATCAGTTTTCCGGGCTCATACGCATCTTCGAGGCCGTCGAGATACATGTGATCCTTGAGCACATCATGCCCGATGCGCGCGCCGCCGCGATGGCGGAGCGAGAGGTAGGGGGCGTTGGTCATGCTCTCCATGCCGCCCGCGATCAGCAGATCGGCCGAACCGGCAGCGAGCGCATCGGCGGCGAGCATCGTCGCCATCATGCCCGATCCGCACATCTTGTTGACCGTCGTCGCCTCGATATGCTGGCCGAGGCCTGCCTTGAGCGCCGCCTGGCGCGCGGGGGCCTGGCCAAGGCCGGCAGGGAGCACGCAGCCCATATAGATCCGCTCGATCGCGTCCGCCGACACGCCCGCGCGCGCGACTGCGCCGCCGACCGCCGCCGCGCCCAGTTCGGTCGCAGTCGCGCCGGTCAACGAACCCTGGAACGACCCCATCGGAGTGCGGGCGTAAGAAACGATGACGACGGGGTCGCTGGACATGTTTTCACCTCACCAAGGAACTTGTGCGGGCGATCTAGGCTTCCGTGTAAAGATTTACAAATGCCCGGGAGATGGCGATGGACACGCTCGTTACGGTGTTGAAATGGGCGGCGTCTGGCGGCGGGATCATCGCCGCGACGATGGTGTCGCTTGATCTCGGGCGGCGGCTGACAGGCTGGGGGCTGGTGCTGTTCGCGGTGTCGGCTGTGGCGTGGATGGGGGGTGCGGTGTTGACCAGGGACTTCGCGCTCGGCACGCAGAACGCCGTGCTGCTGGTGATCGATCTGTACGGGGCGTATCGCTACCTGATCCGCAAGGTGCCGCCGAGTGGCTGATGCTTTCTTGGTAGATCTGGGGTGGCCGGTGCTGCTCGGCGTGCTGGGCGCGGTGCTTGGGAGCTTTCTGGCGACCTTGGTGCTGCGCTGGCCGAAGGAGCGGTCGGTGCTGCGTGGGCGGTCGCAGTGCGATGTCTGTCATGCTCAGCTTGGCGCCCGTGATCTGATCCCGTTGGTGAGCGCGGCACTGACGCGGGGGCGGTGCCGGATGTGCGGGGCGCGGATCAATCCGGTGCATTGGCAGATCGAGCTTGGCTGTGTGGTGGTGGGCGTGCTTGCGGGGCTGGCGGTGCCGGGGCCGGTCGGGCTGGCGGGGGCGGTGTTTGGCTGGCTGTTGCTGACGCTGGCGGCGATGGACCTGGCGTATTTCGTGCTGCCGAATGTGCTGACCGCGACGCTGGCGGCGGGGGGGCTGGTTACCGGCTTACTGGGCGTCGAGCCGTCGTTGCAGGATCGGTTGATCGGCGGGGCGGGGGGCTTTGCGGCGCTGTGGCTGATCGGCGAGGGCTATCGCCTGATCCGCAAGCGCGTTGGCCTCGGCGGGGGTGACCCGAAGATGCTCGGCGCGATCGGGCTATGGCTGGGGTGGCAGATGCTGCCGGTGGTGCTTTTCCTTGCGGCTTTGACCGGGCTGGCGATCGTGCTGGTGGGGATGCTGACGGGCAAAAGCGCAGCGCTGACCGACGCGAAGCCGTTCGGCGCGATGCTCGCGATCGCCGCTTACCCGGCGTGGTTGTTCCTGTTAGGATCGCTGGCATGAGCCTTTTCCTCTTTCTCGCCGCGCTCACCCAGGCCGCGCCCGCCGCACCAGCGCCGTCGATCGATGGCTTGCCGATCGGCGCGATCCCGCGGCAGGATTTGCCCGCGCGGGGGTGTGCCGCGTATCTCTGGACGGCGACGGGCACGCGCGCGCTGGTGGCGATGGCGCAGGCCGATCCGGCGCGGCTGCGGCTGTCGATCGGGGGCACGATCATCGATCTGGAACGCTCGGGCCAGGTCGGCGCGGGCGGGTTCGGTTTTGCCGAGACTAACGATTATGGCGGCGGCAGCACGGCGGCCAAGCTGACGATGAAGATCGAAACGCGGGGATCGATCGTCGCGGGGGCGATGGTGCCCGAGGCAATTTTGCAGATCGACCGGGCGGGGCAGGACAGCGTCGTGATCCCGGTCGCGGGGATGATAGGATGCGCGACATGACGATGGATGTTCTGACCCTTCAACGCGCGCGGTTCATGGAGGAATTGCCGGTCACGCTGGCGGCGCGGAAGGACCGGCTGAAGCGCGCGGTGGCGATGATCGCCGATAATGCCGATGCGTTCTGCGACGCGCTGAGCGAGGATTTCGGGCATCGCAGCCGCGAGCAATCGATGCTGACCGATGTTGCCGCATCGATCGCGCCGCTCAAGCACGCGCTGAAATCGGTCGAGAAGTGGATGCGGCGCGACAATCGCGCGGTACAATTCCCGCTCGGTCTGCTCGGGGCGAAGGCTTGGGTGGAGTATCAGCCGAAGGGCGTGGTCGGCGTGATCGCGCCGTGGAATTTTCCGGTCAATCTGGTGATGGGCCCGGTTGCAGGCGCGTTCGCGGCGGGCAACCGGGTGATGGTCAAGAACAGCGAATACACGCAGACCACGTCGGACCTGCTTGCGCAGCTTGGGCCGCAATATTTCGACGCGAGCGAAGTCGCGTTCTTCACC
>JAIXZV010000294.1 GCA_027489365.1 Sphingomonadales bacterium | reverse complement strand
GCCGGCCGAGGTGTTGCGGCCGAACAGGGTGCCCTGCGGCCCGCGCAGCACTTCGACGCGTTCCACGTCGACGAATTCGCTGAGCGCCACGCCCGGGCGCGCCTGATAGGCGCCGTCGATGATCTTGCCGCCGATCGCCCCCTCGGCGATGATATTGTGGTAGTTTCCATAAGTTACGCGGCCATAGCCGGCGAGCTGTTCGGTCGGCTTGGCGGTGATGAGGTTGACCGAGCCGCCGACCGCGTTGCGGCCGTACAGCGTGCCCTGCGGCCCGCGCAGCACTTCGACGCGTTCGAGATCGAACAGCGAGGTCAATTGCGCCTCGGCGCGCGCGACATAGGCACCATCGACGTGCAGCGCGACGCCGGTCGAGCTGCCGGTGGTCGAGGTATTGGCACCGACGCCGCGGATGAAGATCTTCGCCTGGTTGAAATCGCTACCGAAATTCACCGACGGGACGATCGTCTGAAGGTCCTGCAGCGAGTTGATCTGGTTGGTCGCCAGCCGGTCGGCCCCGACCGCGCTGACCGCCGCACTCACCGATTGCAGCGATTGCTCGCGCTTCTGCGCGGTGACGATGATGTCGCCGGGTTCGCTGTCATCCACCGCTGCGGCCTGCGGCGCGGGTGTGGGTGCGGGTGCGGGTGCCGTTTGGGCATAGGCGCTGGTGGTCGCAAGCAGCGTTGCGATCGTGGCAATTAGCGTCTTCATTCTGTCACTCCCCTGTTCGTTTTCGCCGGATCTTCGTCCGGATTTCGCTTCACGTCGTGACCATCACCTCGATCAGGCGGGGGCCGAAACCTTCGAACAAATCTGTGATCGCAGCATCAAGCGCGGCGGCCTCGGTCACGCGCTGTGCGGGCACGCCCTGGCTGTGCGCGAGGCCGACGAAATCGAGCCCATGCACCTTGCTGCCGACGACATCGATCCCGAACAGCGCGCCGAATTGGTCGAGCGCTGCATAACCGCCATTGTTGACGATGACGAAGCGCACGTCGGCACCCGTCTGCGCTGCGGTCCACAGCCCCTGGATCGCATACATCGCCGATCCGTCGCCAAGCAGGCACAGCACCGGTCGATCGGGTCGGGCCAATGCCACGCCAATCGCGGCGGGCAGGCCGTGGCCGAGTCCTCCGCTCGCACAGGTATGAAACTCATCCCCGGCGTGGATGGGAAAGTAATCGTGCATCGGTCCGCGCGTCGACGGCGCTTCCTCGACGATCGCAATGTTGGCCGGGCGCAGCGCCGCCAGCCGCGCCATCAGCAACGCATCGGTCAGCACGTCCGGCAATGGCGGCGGCAGCGGATCGTCCGAATGCGCCACAGGCGGACGCGACGGCAGGCGCGCCGCCCGCGTGTCGAGCACCAGGGTAAGATCGCCGACGAGCGCCAGGCCCAGCGGGATGCGCGAGGCGATCGCCGGATCGTCGCCGATCTGGATCAGCGTGGCTCCGGCCGGAACGAACGGCCCTTGGCCCTCGACATGATAGGTAAAGGCAGGTGCGCCGAGCACGAGCACGCAATCGGTGTCCGCCAGATCGCGCACGATCGCTTCGCGCGATGCCGGGAGGAAACCGCGGAACTGCGGATGATCCTCCGGGAACGGATTGCGCGCCGCCATCGGCGCGATCCACACATCCGCGCCGATCCGCTCGGCGAGCGCGATCAGCCCGTCGCGCGCTCCATTGTTCGCGACGCCCGCCCCGGCGACGATCGTGGTCCGCTTGGCGCGCGCGATCTTCACTGCGACTTCACACAGCAGATCGGGGTCGGGTGCGGTGCGCGTGGATACGCGCGCCGGCAGGGCGGGGGCGCATGGCCGCTCCCAATCGTCGATCGGGATCGATACGAAGACCGGCCCGCGCGGGGCCGGCATCGCGATGTGGAACGCGCGCGCGATCGCCAGCGGCACGTCTTCGGCGCGCGCGGGTTCGGCCGCCCATTTGACGAACGGGCGCGGTAATTCGGTCGCGCGCTCGGCATAAAGGAACGGCTCGTACGGCAGGATCGATCGCGCTTGCTGCCCCGCCGTCACCACCAAGGGCGTGCCGTTGCGATAGGCGGTGAACAGATTGCCCATCGCGTGTCCGACGCCAGCCGAGCTGTGCAGATTGACCAGTGCCGCCTGTCCGGTTGCCTGCGCATAGCCATCGGCCATGCCCAGCACGATCGATTCCTGCAGGCCCAGAATATAGCGGAAGCGATCGGGCAGATCGCGGAACATCGGCAATTCGGTCGATCCGGGATTGCCAAAGATCGTCGTGACGCCGAAATGCGCGAGCACTGCCATCACCGCGTCGCGCACGGTGCTGCCGTCACTGGGTGCAAGCGGCTCTACCCGAAGCCCACGCGCCGTCATGCGACCGCCGAACGGCGCAGGCACAGACCATAGACTGCCCGGCTAGACCTCACGCCGCTCCCCGTTTCTAATATGCGAATTTTCGCTTATCGGAAACGAGTATCGGGCAGGTCCGCAAATGGCAAGCGTCAATAGCGTGGGATCAGCCGATCCGCGCGTCGGCCAGATCGGCCCCCTCGCGCAGCGCGCGCAGCTTGCGCCACGTCACCGACGGGTCGATCTTGCCGTAACCGGCAAAGGTGCCGAAGCCGCAATCGGTGCTCGCGATAACGCGGTCCTTGCCGACGATGGCGGCAAAGCGTTCGATCCGCTGTGCGATCAATTCGGGATGCTCGATATAATTGGAGCAAGTGTCGATCAGCCCGGGCGCCAGGATCTTGTCGTCGGGCAGGCCAGCGTCGCGCCACACGATCCATTCATGCTCGTGCCGCGGATTGGCCGCCTCGAACAGGATCGTCGATGGCCGCGCCTTCAGGATGATCTGGATGATCCGCTCGAGCGGAATGTCGTGGTCGTGCGGCCCTTCGTAATTGCCCCAGCAGATGTGCATCCGCATGGCTTCCGGCGCGATATTGGCGGTGGCGGCGTTAAGCGCCTCGACGTTCGCTTCGATCGTCTTGAGGAATTCCGCCTCGTCCATGTCCTGATAGCCGGTGTGGCGCGACATCGCGAGATCGGGGCAATCGAGCTGGAGCTGGAACCCGGCCTCGGCAATCGCTTCATATTCGGGCCGCATCGCCTCGACCAGATCGGCGAGATAGGCGTCGTGGCTGGGATAGAAGGCATTGGCCTGGAATGCCGTGATCAACCCCGGCGATGCCGCGTTCAGAAACCCCTGAACCCCCGCGCCGTGCCGCTCCATCGCGCCGGCAAAGCGCCGGATGTCGTCGTGGAGCGGTTGCAGATTGACCAGCTTGACCGGCCCGATGCACGCCGCCCGCGTAAATTCCTGCGCGCCCATGATCGCGGCGAGCTTGGTGCGCAGTTCGGGCAGATCGGCCAGATCGAGCGCCGGCTTGCGGTCGGTATGCCCGCCAAAGCCCGACAGCCGCTCGATGATATAGGTCGAATACCCCACCTTGCCGAGTTCGCCATCGCTGACCACGCTGACCCCCGCCGCGACTTGCGCCGCGACCGCCGCATCGACCGCGCTCTGCACGGCCGTGTCGAACGCCACCGCGTCATACGCCTCGCCCTGATCGCGCGCGAGCAAGAGCGGGGTCAGTTCGGGGCCGCGCGGCAAGCTGCCGACATGGGTGGTGGCGATGGTCATGTCCGCTCCTGTTTTGATCTTCTGAACGCGCGGTAGCAGAGAATTTCACGCTCGCGAAGATTCATATATCAGGAATTTGGGCACGCGCTCAGAGCGGCAGGCCCACATAATTCTCGGCGATCGACGCCTGCATCGCTTCCGAGCTTTCGATATAGTCAAGCTCCGCCGCCTGCATCCGATGTTCGAACGTGCCGTCTTCGGGGAAGCGGTGCATCAGCTTGGTGAGGTACCAGCTGAACCGCTCGGCCTTCCAGATCCGCGCCAGCGCGCGCGCCTGATACCCCTCCAACAGCGCATCGTCCCCCCGCGCGTAATGCGCGATCAGCGCGTCGGACAGATACGCCACGTCCGACGCCGCCAGGTTCAGCCCCTTGGCCCCGGTCGGCGGCACGATATGCGCGCTGTCCCCGGCCAGGAACAACCGCCCATAGCGCATCGTCTCGAACACGTAGGACCGCAACGGCGCGATCGACATTTCGAGCGCCGGACCCCGCACGATCCCATGCGCCGAGATCGGATCGAACCGCAGCGCGAGTTCGTCCCACAGCCGTTCCTCGGGCCAATCCGCCAGCCGATCGGTCAACGGCACCTGAATATAATAGCGACTCCGCGCCCGCGACCGCATCGACGCCAGCGCAAAGCCACGCTCGCCATTGGCATAGATCAGCTCGTCATGACACGGCGGCACATCCGCCAATATCCCGAGCCACCCGAACGGATAGACGCGCTCGAACTCGCGCACCGCCGACGCCGGAATGGCCTTGCGCGAAGGCCCGTGAAAGCCGTCGCACCCGGCGATGAAATCCGCCGCGATCGTGTGCGTCACGCCATCCTTGACGTAGCGGACGATCGGCTGCGCCCCGTCCACATCATGCAACGTAACATCGCCCGCATCGTAAATGACCGGCAGCCCGCGCGCGGGCGCCGCATCCATCAGATCGCGCGTCACCTCGGTCTGGCCGTACACCGTGACGTGCCGCCCGGTATGCGCGGTCACGTCGATCCGGATCCGCCGGTCGCCATCGGCCAGGTTGAACCCCGATTCGATGATCCCCTCGGCATCCAGCCGCGCATCGATCCCCAACCGCCGCAGCAGATCGGTCGTCGTCCGCTCCAGCACCCCGGCGCGAATCCGCCCCAGCACATACTCAGGCGACTGCCGCTCGACGACGACGCAGTCGATCCCCTCGGCGCGCAGCAAATGCCCCAGCAGCAAGCCCGCCGGGCCCGCCCCGATAATCGCGACCCCGGTCTTCATCCGCGCAACTGCTGCTCGAGCTCGCCCAGCACGCGGTAGCATGGCAGCACCTGCGCGACCGAGCTGTTCGGCTCGCGCCCCTCGCGGATCGCCGCGATGAACTCACGATCCTGCAATTCGATGCCGTTCATCGACACCGCCACCTTCGACACGTCGATCTGCTCGTCCTTGCCGGTGAACAGATCGTCATAGCGCGCCAGATACGTGCCGTTGTCGCAGATATAGCGGAAGAAGGTGCCAAGCGGCCCGTCATTGTTGAAGCTCAGCGACAGCGTGCAGATCGCGCCGCTCTCGGCCTTCAACTGGATCGACATGTCCATCGCAATGCCGAGCTCGGGATGGATCGGCCCCTCGATCGCATTGGCCTTGACGATCGGCCCGGCCTGATAGGCGAACAGATCGACGGTATGCGCGGCGTGGTGCCACAGCAGATGGTCGGTCCACGACCGCGCCTCACCCTTGGCGTTCATATTCTTGCGCCGGAAGAAATAGGTCTGCACATCCATCTGCTGGATGTTCAGCTCGCCCGCTGTGATCTTGTCGTGCAGCATCTGGTGCGACGGATTGAAGCGCCGCGTGTGGCCGACCATGCAGACCAGCCCCGTCTCCTGCTGCTTGGCCAGCACCGCCTCGGCATCGGCCAGGCTGTCGGCGAGCGGGATCTCGACTTGCACATGCTTGCCCGCATTCATGCACTGGATCGCTTGCGCGGCGTGCATTTGCGTCGGCGTGCACAGGATCACGGCATCGACGTCATCGCGCGCCAGGCTGTCGGCCAGATCGGTCGTCGCATGGCCGATGCCATATTTATCGGCAATCGCTTGCGTCGGTTCGAGCCGACGCCCGACCAGCGAGACGACCTCCACGCCGTCGATCAGCTTCAATCCATCGAGGTGCTTTTCACCAAAGGCACCTGCGCCTGCGAGGGCGATTTTCATGGTTCATATCTCCCCCCTCCCGCATGCGGGAGGGGCTGGGGGTGGGCGCCCGATCTCCTCGGGCGATATTTTGGGGAGAGCGCGCGCCCACCCCCGACCCCTCCCGCAAGCGGGAGGGGAGACGAAAGAGGTCAGTCCGTCGGCTCCAGCACGATATGCCCGATCGCCGTGTTGCTGCACGGGATGTGATAATGCCGGTGCAGCCGCTTCACGCTCTTGCCCAGCGCGCCGCGCATGATCAGCCACATCACCATCTCGATGCCCTCGCTGCCGGTTTCGCGGAGGTATTCGATGTGCGGAATGCGCCGCGCATCGTCATTGTCGGTTTCCAGCAGATCGAGAAACTTATTGTCCCATTCGCGGTTGAGCAGGCCCGCGCGCGGCCCCTGCAACTGGTGGCTCATGCCGCCCGTGCCCCAGATCTGCACGTTCAGATCCTCGGGGAAGCTCTCCACCGCGCGCGCGATCGCCTCGCCCAGTGCCCAGCAGCGATTGCCCGACGGCACCGGATAGGTGACGACATTGACCGCCAGCGGCACGACCTTGACCGGCCAGGCGTCGGGCTGGCCGAACATCATGCTCAGCGGCACGGTCAGCCCGTGGTCGACGTCCATCTCGTTGATGATCGTCATGTCGAATTCGTCGAGGATCAGGCTCTGCGCAATGTGCCAGGCAAGATCGGGATGGCCGATCACATCGGGCACCGGGCGCGGGCCCCAGCCTTCATCGGCCGATTTGTAGCGCTCGCCACAGCCGATCGCGAAGGTCGGGATGAACTTCATGTCGAAGGCCGAGGCATGGTCGTTATAGACCAGGATGACGACGTCGGGCTTCGTCTCCTGCTCCCACGCCTTGGTCCATTCATAGCCCTTGAAGATCGGGCCGAAATAGTCGTCGCCGGTCTTGCCCTGATCGACCGCCACGCCCAGCAGCGGCACATGGCTGGAACCGACGCCTGCAGTGATATGTGCCATGTCAGTGGTTTCCTGATGGGGATTGCGCGGCTGCGGCGGCAGCGGCGTTGGCCTTGATCGACCGGTTGCCTTCGGGGGGGCGTCCGCCGTTCAGCATCATCTCGCGATATTCGGGGAAGGTCATGTCGGTCATGGTCGAGACCGCCTCGGCAAAGCTGATGCCGTCGGTCGAAAACACCTTGGCAAGGAAATAGACATTGCCGCCCAGATCCAGGCAGCGATTGTAATCGCGCGCCAAGATCGCTTCCTTCTGCTCGTCCGAGATCGGCCAGCGGTCGAGATAGGCGCGCTCGTCGGCCTTCCATGCCGCGCGGTTTTCCGGCTGCATCAGGCTCATCGCGAACTGGTTGAGATGATAGCCCTGCCGCGCCCGCTTCGCGGTGAACACGCGCGTGCCGGGAATGTCGTCGAATTCCGCCAGATAGGCGTGGATGTCGCGGGGTTGGGTCATAGTCCACGGGCTTTCAATTTGGCGTCGAGCCGGGGGAAGACGCGGCGCGCATTGCCTTCGAAGATTGCGTGGCGCTGGTCCGGAGTGATCGGCAGCGCATCGACATAGCGTTTGGTGTCGTCGAAATACTGCCCGGTCTGCGGATCGATCCCGCGCACCGCGCCGACCATCTCGCTGCCGAACAGGATGTTCTTGGTGTCGATCACTTCGGCGAGCAAATTCACGCCCGGCTGGTGATAGACGCACGTATCGAAATACACATTGTTCATCACATGCGTCGCCAGATCGGGCTGCTTCAGCATGTCGGCCAGCCCACGATACCGCCCCCAATGATACGGCACCGCACCCCCGCCGTGCGGGATGATGAAGCGCAGCGTCGGGAAATCGGCGAACAGATCACCCTGGATCAACTGCTTGAAGGCGATCGTGTCGGCGGCGATGTAATAGGCACCCGTGGCGTGCAGCCCCGGATTGCAGCTACCCGAGACGTGGATCATCGCCGGTACGTCGAGCTCGACCATCTTCTCGTAAAAGGGATACCAGAAGCGGTCGGTCAGCGGCGGCGCAGTGAAATGCCCGCCGCCCGGATCGGGGTTGAGGTTGCAGCCGATGAAGCCGCGCTCGGTCACGCAGCGTTCCAGCTCGGCGATCGAGCCCGTAAGATCGGCCTTGGGGCTCTGCGGCAACATGCATACGCCGACGAAGGTCTCGGGGTAGAGATCGACCACGCGCGCGATCAGATCGTTCGAATTGCGCGCCCACGCCAGCGCCACGCTCTCATCGCCGACATGCGGTGCCATCGTGGATGCACGCGGGGAAAAGATCGTCATGTCCGCGCCGCGCTCCTTCAGGAGCTTCAACTGGTTCGCCTCGATCGTGTCGCGAATCTGGTCGTCGGAAATTGCGGGATAGGGCGGGGGCGTCTCGCCCGCCTTGAACGCGGCCTTTTGCGCATCGCGCCAGCCGTCATGCTCCGGCGGGGCGGGGGTGTAATGGCCGTGGCAGTCGATGATCAGGGTCATGCGCTTATCTCACTGACAGTCACCCCAGCGAAGGCTGGGGTCTCGCGGTAACAGGGCGAGTCCTCGCGGCTGGAGACCCCAGCCTTCGCTGGGGTGACGGAGAGGGCGGCGAGTTTGGACGCTAGTCCTTCCGGCGGCACGAGACCCCGCAGGCCGATCGCCCGCTGCCGCGCCACCGTGCCGCGCGTCATTGCGGAGCCAGTGCCAAGTCCGTCCAAGGTCTTGACCACTTCCTCCATCTCGGCCGCGCGGCGCAGGCCGTGCAGCATCATGCGGTCGAGATTATAGTCGGCCTTCTCGGCCCAATCGGTGCCCGGCCAGCTCGCATTGAGCGCGGCGACCGCTTCGTCGCGAATGCCGGCAGCATCGGCGGCGAGAATCCATTCGGCGGTCAGCGCCTCCAGACCCTTGACCATCACCGACCGGATCATCTTGATCGTCGAGGCCGCACCGACATCGCCCGCCACGATACGGATGTTGGTGAACCCGAATTCGGCGAGCGCCGCCTTGCCCGCTTCGGCATGGGGACCGCTCACCAGCAACGGCACGGCAAGCCGGGCAGGGTGCACCGGCGCCAGCACCGCGACATCGACATAGCGGCCACCGGCGGCGTGGATCGCGGCGGCGGCGGCGCGCTTCGTGTCGGGGGCGACGCTGTTCATGTCGAGCCACAACGCCTGGGGGCCGAGATGCGGCGCAGCCTCGCTCGCGGCGGCCGAGGCCTGGTCGGCGGTGACGAGCGACAGGATCGCAGCCGCACCGGCTATCGCGTCGGCGGCGCTATCGCAGGCGCGCACCCCGGCGCTTTCGAAATCCGCGAGTTTCGCCGCGCGGGTCGCGGTATTGTCGGTCTTGCGGTCATACCCGCGCGCAGCCCCGCCATGCGCAAAAGCCATCGCGGCCTCGCCAAATCCGATGAAAGCAGGGTCGTTTTTCACCCCGAAATCCTAACTTCGAACCTCAAATGTTCCAAATTGGATTGTCGGACCGGCTATTTGTTTTCCTGAATTCTGGTGTGCTCCGCCGCCTGCTCGATCAAGGCGATGAAACGCGCCTGCGCGGCGGTCGGGCGCCAGCCAACCCGCGTGGTGATGCCGATCGTCCGGACGCCATGTCCGAGCGGTGGGCCGATTGCGGTCAGGATGCCGCTTTCCATTTCCAGCGCGACCTGATCGGGCGACAGCAGCGTCAACGCATCGCTCTCGCGCAGCACACCGCGGATCACCATCACCGATCCGCATTCGATCGGCGCGTCGGGGCGGGGGTGCCCGGCGAACAGCGCATCCCATTGCGCGCGCAAGGGGGTATCGCCTTGGCCGACGATCCAGCGGTACGCCGACAGGGCGTCGAGCGAGGGGTTCGCCACGCTGGCCAGCGGGTGCCCCGCGCGGCCGATCACGACGAGCCGATCGGCGAACAGCGCGCGCTGTTCGAGTCCCTCGGGCGTCTCGTCGCGCAGCGCCCCGATCATCAGGTCGATCACCCCGTCGCGCAGCGGCTCGACCAGTTCGCGCCACGATCCTTCCGAGACATCGACCAGCGCGCGCGGCGTTCCAGCGACGAACGCCGCAATCGCGTGTGGCAGGATCAGCGCGCGCGACAGCGGCATTGCGCCGATCGCGATCCTGCCGCTGTCCGTCGTGCCCGACAGTTCGACGATCCCGGCCTCGATCTCGCGTGCGGCAAGGCGGATTCCCCGCGCCAGGCGCCGCCCGGCTGCGGTCAGCACAACCCCGCGCCCGCGCCGCTCGGCCAGCGCCACGCCGCCAATCTGTTCCAGATCGCGCGCGGCGCGGTGCAGCGCGGGCTGCGACAGGCCGGTGGCGCTCGCGGCGCCGACGAAGCTCCCCGCATCGGCCAGCGCGAGGAACGCGTGGAGCTGGCTCGCGGTCATCAGATGCTCGGGCCGGGCAAAACCGCGCGCGCTGCGCCGCGCGGTCGCGATTGTCAGATGCTCCAGCGCCGCCGTCACCCGGCCCGCCATCACCAGCCCCGCCTCGGTCGGCGTGACCCCGTCCGGTCGCCGCACGAACAGCGCGGTACCCAACTGCCGCTCCAGCTTCGCCAGCCCCTGCGTCAGCGCCGGCTGCGACAAATTCACCGCCTGCGCCGCCCCGTTCATGCTGCCATGCGCAACAATCGCCGACAACGCCCGCAAATGCCGGAGGTTAAGGTCAAAAGGTCGTATCATGATTCGGACATAGCAAATTCTTATCACCCCCACACGAATTCAATTGGGTCCCCCACCCACCCCGCGCTTAGGTCCACTGTGTTAGTAAGGAGTGATAAGATGGCGGGACGTGTCGTTCGAACGGTTCCCCGGGCCGAGGCTGCGGTGATCGATGGCCTGGCGAAAGCGGGCGTCGCAACCGTGCACGAAGCGCAGGGGCGGATCGGTCTGCTCGCCAGCCGCTTGCGTCCGATCTATCCCGGCGCGCGGATTGCCGGGTCGGCGGTAACCATCTCCGCCCCGCCGGGCGACAATTGGATGATCCATGTCGCGATCGAGCAATTGCAGGCGGGCGATATCCTCGTGCTCGCCCCGACCTCGCCGTGCGAGGATGGCTATTTCGGCGATCTGCTCGCCACTTCGGCGCAGGCGCGCGGGTGTCGCGGGCTGGTGATCGATGCCGGGGTGCGCGACGTGCGTGATCTGACGCAGATGGGCTTTCCGGTCTGGTCGAAGGCGGTGTTCGCGCAAGGAACGATCAAGGCGACGCTTGGATCGGTCAACGTGCCGATCGTGTGCGCGGGCGCGGCGATCGAGGCGGGCGACGTTATCGTGGCCGACGACGATGGCGTCTGCGTGGTCAAGCGCGCCGATGCCGCCGCCGTGCTCCACGCCGCGCAAGAGCGTGAGGCGAAAGAGGAGGATAAGCGCCAGCGCCTTGCCGCAGGGGAACTCGGCCTCGACATTTACGACATGCGCGGCAAGCTCGCAGCCCTCGGCCTGACCTATGAGTAAAGGCGTCGCGTGCATGTGGATGCGCGGGGGCACCTCCAAAGGCGCATTCTTCCTCGCCGAGGATCTGCCGAGCGACACCGCAGCGCGCGACGCGTTCCTGCTGCGCATCATGGGCTCGCCCGATCCGCGCCAGATCGACGGGATGGGCGGTGCCGATCCGCTGACCTCGAAGGTCGCGGTGGTTTCGAAATCAGCGCGCGATGGCGTGGATGTTGACTATCTCTTCCTCCAGGTCTTCGTCGACCAAGCGATCGTCAGCGACAGCCAGAATTGCGGTAACATGCTGGCGGGCGTCGGCCCGTTCGCGATCGAACGTGGGCTGGTGTCGGCGACCGACGGTGAGACGCGCGTGGCGATCTTTATGGCGAACACCGGGCAGGTCGCCGTCGCATCGGTCAAGACGCCCGGCGGCGTTCCGACCTATGACGGCGATGACCGGATCGACGGCGTCCCCGGCACCGCGGCGCCAATCCCACTCGAATTTCGCGATACCGCCGGCTCGTCCTGTGGAGCGTTGCTGCCGACCGGGAACGCCGTGGATATTATCGACGGGATTGCTTGCACGCTGATCGACAATGGGATGCCGTGCGTGGTGTTCAAAGCAAGCGATGTCGGCGCAACCGGCTATGAAGACCGCGAGACGCTCGACGCCGACGATGCGCTGAAAGCGCGGATCGAAGCGATCCGGTTGCAAGCCGGGCCGTTGATGAACCTCGGCGACGTGGCCGCGAAGTCCGTGCCCAAGATGATGCTGGTCGCGCCGCCTGCGCAGGGCGGCGCGGTAACGGTCCGCAGCTTCATTCCGCACCGCGCGCACGCGACGATCGGCGTACTCGGCGCGGTGAGCGTGGCGACCGCCTGTCTCGTCCCCGGATCGCCCGCCGCCGAGGTCGCGGCCATTCCCGACGGGAACCGCAAGACGCTTTCGGTCGAGCATCCCACGGGCGAGATGACGTGTGTCCTGGAACTCGGCGCGGACGGCCAAGTCGCAAGCGCCGCCTTGCTGCGCACCGCGCGTAAATTGATGGATGGACAGGTTTTCGCATGAGCACCGACGCAGCAGGCCGTATCCGGAGCTGGACGCTCGAACCCTCGGTGCCGCGCTTCGTGCCGCCGCCGGGCGCTGTCGATGCGCATTGCCACGTGTTCGGGCCGGCGGATCGCTTCCCGTTCAGTCCGCTCGCCAAATATCACCCGCAGGACGCCGGCCCTGAAATGCTGTTCGCTTTGCGTGACCAGCTCGGCTTCGCGCGCAACGTGATCGTGCAGGCAAGCTGCCACGGTACCGACAATGCCGCCACGCTCGATGCAATCGCGCGATCGAACGGCTTGGCACGCGGCGTGGCGGTGGTCGATCCGGCGATCTCGGCTGCCGATCTGCAGGCGCTGCACGCGGGCGGCATTAGGGGCATTCGCTTCAACTTCCTGAAACGGTTGGTGGACAATGCGCCGAAGGACAAGTTCCTGGAGGTCGCGTCGCGCTTGCCAGCCGGATGGCATGTCGTCGTCTATTTCGAGGCGGATATTCTGGAGGAAATGCGGCCCTTCCTCGCCGCGATCCCGGTTCCGATCGTCATCGATCACATGGGGCGCCCCGACGTGACGCAAGGTCCCGACGGTGCCGATTTGCGCGCGTTTCGCACGCTGCTCGATAGCCGGGACGACATCTGGTTCAAGGCGACCTGTCCCGATCGCCTGTCGCCGCAGGGCGAGCCCTATGACGATTTTGTCGCTGCAGTCGCGCCGCTCGTGGCGGACTATCAGGACCGCGTGCTGTGGGGCACCGATTGGCCGCACCCGAACATGGAGCGTCGCATCCCCGACGATGGCGGGCTGGTCGATGTGATCCCGCGCATCGCGCCGACGGCGGCGCTCCAGCACAAGCTGCTCGTCGCTAATCCGATGCGGCTTTATTGGCCCGAGATCGAGCAGGCCAAACCCGCATGAAGCGCCCGATCGTCGTGAAGCGCGGTGGGCAGCATCTGACGATCGACCTCCATTGCCATCTCGGCATCGCCGCAGCCGATGCGCTGGTGCAGCAAAGCTATCCCGGCCCGCCGCCCGGCATTCACGATTTCACCAGCCCGAAAACGGCCGAGGTCAACCGTGCGCAATTCGCCGCGATCGGCTGCAAGCTCTACGGCGTCGACACTCGGACCGCGGACATGGACCGGCTCGGCATCGACGTGCAGGCGATCTCGCCCAGCCCGGGGCAGTATTTCTATTTCACCGATGCGGAGACGGGGCGGGCGGCGGCGCGGCTGGTCAATGATGGTATCGCCGCAGCGGTGGCACGGCATCCCGATCGGCTGGTCGGCATGGGCACGGTGCCGTTGCAGGATGTCGAGATGGCCGTCGCCGAACTGCGCCGCTGCGTCCGCGAGCTCGATCTGCGCGGGATCGAGATCAGCTCGAACGTCAATGGCGTGGATTTGCACGATCCGCGCTTTCGCCCGTTCTTCGCCGCTGCGGAGGAAGCGGGCGTGCTGCTGTTCCTGCATCCGCTCGGCTTCACGCACGCGCACCGGATGAGCGAGTTCTATTTCAACAATCTGATCGGCAATCCGCTCGAATCGACGCTCGCGGTCGGGCATTTGATCTTCGGCGGCGTGCTCGATCGCTATCCCGGCCTGCGCATTTGTGTGGCGCATGGCGGCGGGTACCTGCCGGGCTATTGGGGGCGGATGGATCACGGCTGGCGCGCGCGTGCCGATTGCAGCGAGCAGTGCCGCCACGAACCGTCGAGCTATCTGCGCAAGCTGTGGTTCGACACGTTGGTGTTCGACCGCGACCAACTCCAAAGTCTGGTATGCACGCACGGTGCCGCACGCCTGTGCATGGGGAGCGACTATCCCTTTGATATGGCAGAGCCCGATCCGGTCGGCTTCCACGCGGGCCTGACGGAGGCTGAGCGCGCGATGATCCTTGGTGCCAATGCGGCTGAACTGCTCGGCATCGTGGCGGCGGCCAACAAAGTATAACAAATGCTGATGGCGAACCATCATTAAATTCGATTTCGCTTTATGAAGCGGCGCTGCTACCCGACCCTCAGAAAAAAGAACTCTTGGGGAGGATTACGATGCGGAAGCAGTATCTCTGCGGCGTAGCGGCGGCCACGATGATGTGGACAGCCAGCGCGCAAGCCCAATCGCAGGCGAGCGATGCGCAACCCGCGCCCACAGCCGCGACGCCCGAACAGGATCAGGAAGGGCTACAAGACATCGTCGTGACGGCGCAGCGCCGCAGCGAATCGCTGCAACGCGCGGCGATCGCTGCAACTGCCGTAACGGGCGACACGCTGGTCAATGCAGGCGTTTCGGACCCAGCGCAGCTGACCAAGCTGATCCCGGCACTCACCGTCCAGCCGGTCGGCATTTCGTCGAGCTTCTTCATCCGCGGCGTCGGCGCGACCGCGATCAACTCGTTCCAGGAAAATGCCATCGCCTTCTCGGTCGGCGGCGTGTTCTACGCGCGTCCGACCGCGCCGGCCGCCACCTTCTTCGATCTCGACCGGATCGAGGTGCTGAAGGGGCCGCAGGGTACGCTCTATGGCCGCAATGCCACTGGCGGCGCGATCAACCTCATTCCGAAGCGGCCCGAACTCGGCCGTTTCAGCGCCGATTTCAGTGCCGAATATGGCAATTACAATGCGTTCAAGACGCAGGGCGGGATCAACATCCCGATCGGTGATACGCTGGCGCTACGCGTTGCCGGGCAGCTCGTCGATCGCAAGGGCTATCTGTCCGACGGTTATGACGACGAAAAAACGCAGGCCGTGCGCGCGACCTTGTTGTGGAAGCCGAGCGATCGCTTCTCGATGATCTTCGCGGCCGACTATTCCCACCAGGGTGGCAAGGGCGTCGGTGCGGTGCTGGTGCCGACGCCGGTAACTCCGAACGCACCGCCGATCGCCGACCGGATCGGTGCGGCCGATCCGCGCATCACGGCGATCCTGCAGCAGCTTACCGTGTCGCAATTCAAGTTTGTTCCGCCCTTCTCGTTCCTCCCCGCCGCCGCGCTCCCGACCGCGGTCACCAACCCGGCGCTGGATGGCTTTCAGAACAACACCTTCTACGGCGGCTCGGTCACCGCGAATGGCGACATGGGCTTTGCCGACCTGACGACGATCCTCGCGTACCGCAAGACCAAGCCCAACGTGCTGACCTATGCACCGGGATTCCCGGGCCGCTTTACCGAGAATGACGATCAGATGTCGGCCGAGCTTCGCTTGACCTCGAAGAACGACCAACCGCTGCGCTACGTGTTGGGTGCGTTCTATTTCTATGAACAGCAGGTGGGCTACAACAATTACAACCAGGGCATTTTGGCCAATACCGAATATTTCCCGCGGCTTAAGACCGAGAGCAAGGCGGTCTTCGGGCAGTTGACCTACGCCTTTACCGACACGTTCCGCGTCGTCGGTGGCGGTCGCTACACGCAGGAAGACAAGAGCCTGACCGGCTCGACGCGCAACACCAGCTTCTTCGTGCCCAACCCGCCATCGGTGCCGATCAACGGCAATCTGAGTTTCGGGAAATTCACCTGGAAGGCGGGTGTCGAATGGGATGTCGCGCCGCGCTCGTTGATCTATGCCAACGTCTCGACCGGCTTCAAGGCGGGTGGTTTCTACCCTTCCGCCGGGCGCAACACCTATGCCCCCGAAACGCTGACCGCCTACACGCTGGGGTCAAAGAACCGCTTCTTCAACAACACGCTGCAGGTCAATCTCGAGGCGTTCTACTGGCAGTATAAGGATCAGCAGATCAGCTATGTCGGGCCGATCGAAGCGACGCCGGGCAATTTCGCGCAAGCCGGTGTGACGGTGAACGCAGGTCGCGCGCGCATGTACGGGGCCGAGGCGGAATTCCTCTTCCAGCCGACGCGCAACGACACGCTCGGTGCGACCGTGCAATATCTCAATTCGCGCTATTCGAGCCTGGTCTACAACGCGATTTCGTCGAGCGGCGCGCCGCTGGTGACGTCGTGCGCCGTCCGGCCCGACACGCGCGTTGCGACGCCGCCGACACGCCTGTTCATCGTGGATTGCTCGGGCAAGCCGGGCGTCAATTCGCCGGAGCTGACGCTCAATCTCAACTATGAGCACCGCTTCCAAATTGGTGATTATACGCTGGCAGCCGGCGCGCGCAGCCGGATCGAGTCGTCGAGCTGGCTCAACCTCGATTATCTCGATTATCAGAAGCGTGGTGCCTCGACGACGTCGGATGCGTACCTCACGCTGACGGCACCTGATGCGCGCTGGTCGCTGACCGGTTTCGTCAACAATTTCGAGAACAGCGCGGTCTTTGCGGGCGGCCTGACGCGGCCGATCACCAACACCACGATCCTGACGTTGCGCCCGCCGCGGACCTATGGCGCACGCGTCGGGTTCCACTTTTGAGCGTTGACCCGAGCGAATTCCGTCGCGGCTGGCCAACGGTGCTGGCCGCGGCGGCGGGGGTCGGGCTCGGGATCGCCGGGCTGCTGACGTATACGGCGGGCATCTTCGCCAAAGATCTCGGCGTCGCGATCGGGTTGAGCCGCACCGCGCTCGGTGGGGCGTTCTTTCTGTCGACCGTCACCCTGGCCTTGGCGTTACCGCTGGTCGGGTGGGCGGTCGATCGCTTCGGGCCGCGCTGGACCGCAATTTTCGGGTCGGT
>JAIXZV010000099.1 GCA_027489365.1 Sphingomonadales bacterium | reverse complement strand
GTGTCCAGCAGGGGCAAGTGCAGCGCGTTCCAGCTCGACAATTTCAAAATGACCCGATCCTGATGCGGTTGCGCGGAACGGACCAGCGCATCCCCCACGCGCCGTAGCGCATCTGCCCGTTCCACGGTGGTCAGGAACGGCCAGGTGCCGTCCACCCCGAGGATATCGTTTACCGCCTGTGGCTCGGAAAGGACATGGCAGCGGGCCAGCCGCGACAGGGCGCGCGACACCAGGGTAGAGCCACAGCGCCCGGCATGGAGGATCAACGCGGCTGGTGGCGCCGCCCCACCTGCGACCGGCAGCGGCGCTCGCCAGCTGGCTCCGGCCGCGGCAATCTGATCACTGAGGAAGGGCAGGCTCGGATCGGTTCCGGCGAGATCGACCCAGTCGGCCGTGATCGCGTCGGCATCACGATAGACGCGTATCGGCACGGGCTGCGACGGGATCGGCATGATCGGTCGTGTGCTCAGTCGTGCAGTTCGATCAACCGCTTATCCGCCATTTGCTGCAACAGGTCGATCACGTCATGTCGAATGGTATCGGGACCAGCCCCCTCCGGGAGCGCATAACGCTCCTCCAGCGTTGCACAGACCTCTGCCACGCGGCGCGGCTGCTGCAGTTCGCGCCAGATCATGCTACTGATTTGGTTCAGATAAATGTAATGGCCATGCAGCATGTCCATCATGACCAGTTCCCCGTCGATCTCGGTCGAGAGCAGTTCGCTGTTCGCTGATACGGTGCTGGTCAGTTGGATCATGGCCAAGCCGCCTTTATTGAAATCCCGCATCGTGACAAGACTGTCGTGCCCGTCCTCGGACTAAGGCGATGGCTCGATGGGCGACCACTCCGTCAGCGCTTCGTTGCGTTGCCATGCAGCGGCAGGTTTCAGAAGTGCAACTGCGCTGCTCAAGCGGCCGATATTGGGGCGCCCAGCTGCCACCATGGATTGATCCAGCGAACGCCAGCTCAGGCTATCCTCGTTCCCGAAAGCCGTCGGACTGCAATCCATCAGGTCAAGCCGTTCGGCGGCGGGGGTGCGATCCACACCGGGACGGGAAGCTACCATTCGGCTTTCGGGACCGTCGCCAAGGTTTCGGAACGGCAATATCTGGGTCGACTGCTGCCGGCCGTTGGTGGGACATTCCCGCCGTTCCCATCCCCCATGTTGAACGGCGGCTCTTGTCAGAAGCAGACGTTTAGCGTTTGCCCGAGCGGCGTCGCAGAGCGACAGAAGCCAGGCGGTCAGCGGAAAGTTAGGTTTGGCGTAGCGCCGCAATACAGGAAGGCCTGTGTGAAGTCGTGGACTGCCAAGGCCATGCTTTCTTAGGGCTCACATGCGTTTGATCTGCATCCACGCGAAAACCCTGCTGGAGCCAGGAATCGCAGGCGTCGTCCAAGGACATGCCAGCGCATGCCGATGAAGCCGCTTAAAGATGTGGGGCGAAATGCGGGAGCTAATGTCACCAAGCATCGGAAATGGCGCAATTCCGCCACTTTTTACTTGACGATGGTGACCCCTACGGGAATCGAACCCGTGCTTCAGCCGTGAAAGGGCCGCGTCCTAACCGCTAGACGAAGGGGCCGTGCCGGGCGTGTGCCCGGGTGCGGAGGGTCGGTTAGGCGTAGCGGCGGCGCTGGTCAAGCGCTGTGTTCAAGGAATTCGTCAATCGGCCCATGCGGCGTCATCCAAATGCAGTTCGGCGGCGGGGCGGGCGCCCCAATCGTCGATCTTGGCGCGGCCCGCCAGCCACAGCCTGCGGTGCGGTGGCGCGCCGAGCAGCGCCTGGCCGAGCGCGGTGTCGGCCTGGCGGAAGGCGACGGTCTTGAGCGTCCCGCCGCCATCGCCGCTGACGATCGCGCGGACATGGCCGTTGCCCACCACATCGGCCTTGATCACGCGCACCGGCCCCGCGACGATGCGCGGTTGCGGCCAGCCCATGCCGTACGGCCCGCCGGCCTCCATCGCCGCGACCAGGGCGGGGTTGACCCCGCTCGCGGTCAGCACCGCATCGAGCAGCAACGCACGATCGCCCATCGCGCGCGTGACCGCGGCATCGAGTCGCTCGCTCAGGAAATCGCCAAACGCTTCGACCTGGTCGGCGGCGATCGTCAGCCCCGCCGCCATTGCATGGCCGCCGCCTGCGACAAGCAGACCATGCTCCTTCGCGGCCAGCACCGCCGCGCCGAGATCGACGCCGGGGATCGAGCGGCCCGATCCCTTGCCCACGCCCAATTCGTCGATTGCGATGACGAGGGCCGGGCGGCCGAATTTCTCCTTCAACCGCCCCGCCACGATACCGATCACGCCCGGGTGCCAGCCATGCCCCGCCACCACGATCACCGCGCGGTTGCTCTTGGTCGCCGCGATCGTCTCGGCCGCTTCCTGCACGATTCCCTCGATCGCGCGACGCTCCTCGTTCAACTGGTCGAGTTCGACCGCGATTCGATCGGCCTCGGCGGGGTCGCGCGTGGTGAGCAACCGCACGCCGAGGTCGGACTTGCCGACGCGCCCGCCGGCATTGATCCGCGGCCCCAGCGCAAAGCCGAGATCGGTCGCGGTCGGTGCGCGGGTCAGCCGCGATGCGGTGATCAGCGCGTTGAGGCCGATATTGCGGCGCTGCGCCATCACTTTGAGCCCCTGCGCGACGAAGGCACGGTTCAGGCCCTTCAGCGCGGCGACATCGGCGACGGTGCCGAGCGCGAACAGATCGAGCAGGTCGAGCAACTTCGGCTCAGGCCGTGCGGCGAAAAACCCCCGCGCGCGGAGCGTCCGGATCAGCGCCGCGCCGAGCAGGAAGGCAACGCCCACCGCCGCCAGATGGCCGTACGCCGCGCCCCCCCCGGCGCCTTGATCCTCATCGAGCCGGTTGGGGTTCACCAGCGCATGGGCATGGGGCAACGCGGCGGCGCATTTGTGGTGATCGACCACCACGACATCGACGCCCGCGACGCGCGCCATCTCTAGCGCCTCAAACGCCTGCGCGCCGCAATCGACTGTGACGATCAGACTCGCGCCCTCGTCCTTCAACCGCACCAGCGCCGCGCCCGAGGGGCCGTATCCCTCCATCAGCCGATCGGGGATGTAAGGTCGTGCCTCCAGCCCGAGATCGCGTAGCAGCAGGATCATCAAGGCCGCCGAGGTCGCACCATCGACGTCGTAATCGCCGAACACCGCGACCTGTTCGCCCGCTTGCACTGCGTCGGCCAGGCGGTCGGCAGCGCGGTCCATGTCGCGGAAGATCGAAGGGTCGGGCATGAAGCCGCGGATGCTCGGTGCCTTATGCGCCTCCAGCGCATCACGCGGACAGCCGCGCGCGAGCAGCAATTGCGTGACGAGATCGTCGGGCGCGAAGCCCGGATCGCGCGCATCGGTCTCCAGCATCCGCCAGCGCCACGGCTGGCCGAGGATCGAGTGCTTGATGTTGAGGACGGTGTTCATGTGCGGGCGTCGTAGCGGGTTGTGGGGGCAGGGGGCAATGCGGTCGCCCTATTGGCGATCTCTATCCACCCCGGCGAAAGCCGGGGCCCAGTTGCGCAACATTTATCGGCTAGCGTTGCGCGTCGGCACATAAACCTTCGCAACTGGGCCCCGGCGTTCGCCGGGGTGGAGGAGTTTGGTTGCGCACGCGACGGGGCGCGTGCAAACCTCTCCAAAATAGGAGAGACACCGTGCGACATCTTGGGCGCTATCTGGCAAGCCTCGCAGCAGGCGCAGCATTGCTTTGCGCAACCGGCGCGCAGGCTAAGGGCCCGCGCTTCGCCGCCACCATCACGCGCACCACTTACGGCATCCCGCATATCCGCGCGGCCAATTGGAGCGGGCTCGGCTACGGCGTGGCCTATGCCTATACGCAGGACAATCTCTGCATGTTGGCGGAGGAATTCGCGACCGTCGCCGGGGAACGCTCGCTCTGGTTCGGCGCGAAGGGGAGCGCGACGCTCGGTTTCGACCGGATCGACAATCTGTCGTCGGACCTGTTCTTCCGCTCGATCGTCGACCTGCCCGCGCTGCGCACCGGCTTCGTCAAGGCCAGCCCCGCGACGCAAGCGCTCGTGCGCGGCTATGTCGCCGGCTATAACAAGGCGCTGCGCGATCTCGGGCCGCAGGGCGTGCCGGTGGCGTGTCGCGGCAAGGGCTGGGTGCGGCCGATCGCGCTCGACGACATGCTGCGGCTGACCGAAAAGCAGATGCTGCTGGCAAGCTCGCTCGCGCTCGCGCCGATGGTGACCTATGCCGCACCGCCCGGCGCACCACAGGCCGCGGCGCTGTCCACCGAGGATCCACTCCGCCCCCGCGATATCGGCTTCGGCAGCAACGGCTGGGCGTTCGGCTCCGAAGTGACCGCGAACAAGCGCGGGATGCTGGTCGGCAACCCGCATTTCCCCTGGACCGGGCCGAGCCGCTTCTACGAAATGCACCTCACCGTGCCGGGCCTCTATGACGCGATGGGCGTCACGCTGGCGGGTGGGCCGATCGTCACGCTGGGCTTCAACAAGGATGTCGCCTGGACCCACACCGTCACCGCCGCGCAGCATTTCACGGTGTTCCAGTTGAAGCTCGATCCGGCCGATCCGACCGCCTATCTGGTCGACGGCAAGAGCGAGAAGATGCGCCGCATGAGCGTCAGCGTGCCGATGCCCGACGGCGCGCCGCCGGTGGTGCGGACGCTGTATGCGTCGCGCTATGGCCCGCTGATCGCCAATCCGCTCGCCGGGTTCGCGTGGTCCAAGACCACGGCCTTCACCTTGCGCGATGCGAACCACAACAATCAGCGCGCGCTCGATACCTGGCTGGCGATCGGTCAGGCGAAGAATGTCGGTGAGGTGCGCGCGGCGGTCGAGCGCACGCTCGGTATCCCGTGGGTCAACACGATCACGGCGGACCGTCTCGGCAATGCGCTCCATGCCGATGTCACCGCCGTCCCCAACGTCTCGACCGCGAAGGTCGCGGATTGCGCCACGCCCGCCTCGGCGGCGTTTGCCGGGCGGCTGGTGCTGCTCGATGGCAGCCGCAGCGCGTGCGACTGGGACAAGGCCCCCGGCACGGCGGTCGCCGGGCTGATGCCCGCGCGCGATCAGGCGGTGCTGGAGCGGCGCGATTATGTCGCCAACAGCAACGATTCCTACTGGCTGAGCAACCCCAAGGTCCCGTCGATCGTCCGCTCGCCGATCCTTGGCGGCGCCGAGACGACGCGCTCGCTGCGTACCCGCTCGGGCCTGCTTGAGATCGAGCGGCGGCTGAGTGGCACCGACGGCCTCCCCGGGACGCACATCGACCGCGCCAGCGCCGAGGCAATGGCGTTCGCCAACAAGAGCCTTGCGGCCGAACTCGCGGTCGATCCGCTGCTGGCTTTGTGTCGCGGGCAGGATGACCTCAAGGCCGCCTGCGCGGCGCTGGCCGGGTGGGACCGGCGCTATGACCTCGACAGCCGCGGGGCGTATCTGTTCGCCGCCTTCTGGGATGCGGTGAAGGCCCCGCAATGGGCCGTGCCGTTCGACAAGGCCGACGCAGTCCACACCCCGCGCGATCTGGTGACGAGCGGGGCGGCGGGCGAAAAGCTGCTCGCCGCGCTGCGGTCGGCGGTCGCGCGCTTGGCCAAGGAAGGCATCGCGCTCGATGCGCGCTGGGGCGATGTGCAATTCGCGGTGCGCGGGAACGAGCATATCCCGATCCACGGCGCGGCGGGTACGCTTGGCGTGCTCAACGTCCAGCAAGCCGATGTCGTGCCGGGCGGCCTCGTACCGAAACACGGGACGAGCTACATTCAGGTAGTCGGCTTCGATGCGGCCGGGCCAGTGGTCGACGCGCTGCTCAGCTATTCGCTTTCGACCGATCCGGCGTCACCGTATTACGCCGATCAGACGCGCGCCTTCTCGGTCAAGAAGTGGCACCGACTGCCCTTTACCCCCGCCCAGATCGCGGCGGACGGGGGCACGAAAACGGTGCGGATTGCGGAGTAGGGTGGCCCCGACCGTTCGCTTGAGTGCGCGGACCTCATCCTGACCCGTTTGTGTCGAGCGAAGTCGAGACACCCTGCGCAGCGGGCGGGGCAGGTTTCTCGACTTCGCTCGAAACGAACGGATGATGTCCAGATTCGACCGAAAGTGCCCCCTAAGGCTGAATCCAATTCCCCTCGCGGAACCACTTGGTCACGATGTACTTGGTCCCCTGAACCACCGGCATGCCCTCGTGCAGCGTCTGTTCGTTGCGGCTGCCGTCGGGGCTCATATTGTTCCACGCGAGCAGCAGCCCGCGCTTCGGCGCGACCTTTATCCCGATCTGCGGGAACCACGTCGCGCCGCCTTCCTCGACCGTGTTGAGATAGATCATCGCGGTCCAGGTGCGCTGCCCGCCAGTCTTGACCATGTTCGGCCAATAGGGCTGTTTTTCGTTGAAATAGTCGAAATGCGCGCGGAAATGCTGGCCGACCGCATAGCGTTGCCCCTGCATCGTCTCGCCGTGAACCGGATCGATCCCGAGCAAGGCGGCGATCGCTTCGTCGGTCGGCCGCACTTCGGGCGACCAGCGGTCCATGTCGCAACTGTCGCTGGTGCGGAAATCCTGCACCGTCTCCTTCGCCAGCACGGTCGAACGCCGACGATTCGCATCGATCAGCGTGCACAGGCGTTCGCACGTCGCTGCGTCAAGGAAATCGGGGTGATAATAGATCTGCGCGGTGTCGACCTTGGCGCGCTTCACCGCCGGGTTGCTGTCGAGCCGGGCGGAGACGGTTTCGCCGAACAACCGGCGCACCGGCGATGCGCCATTCGGTTTCTTTGCAAACAGAGCCATGCCCGCGACTTTGCCGCGCCCGTTCCAAAAAACAAGGGGTCCGCACGCTCCCGCCTGCGGACCCCCGTCTTTTCAACGCCTTCCGGCACTCACCAGAAAATGTCGTACACCGTGTCGACGACATATCCGGTGCGGATATCGACCAGCAGCGCGTCGTTGTAATAGCGCACCCAGCGATACGGACCGTAGGCCGGCGGCAGGCGGTAATAATCGGCGTCGTCGATCCAATAATCCTGGCCGTACAGGATCGAGCTCAGCGTGAAGCCGATCGAGAACCGCCGATAGCCATAACCCCAACCGTATGGCGCATAGTAACGCGGCAGGCGGAAGATATTCCGGTTCTGGGCGCGGTAGGCATAGTAATTGTAGCGATTGTCGCGCCGCCAATCGCGGTTCCAGTTACGGTTGTTGCCGTTCCAATTGCCGTCCCAGCCGCGGTTGTAGGTGCCAGAGAAGCCGCGCCGATCGTCCTGCCGCCAATCGCGTCGCCCGTCCTGACGCCCATCCTGCCGCCAGTCGCGGCGACCATCCTGCCGGTTGTCCTGTCGCCAGTCGCGCCGGTCGTCGCGACGGTCATCCTGGCGCCAGTCGCGGCGATCGCCTCTCACGTCTCCGCGCACGTCGCCGCGCGGGGGCTGTCCGGGGGTGACATCGGGTCGGCCATCGCGGCGACCGTCGCCGAAGCGCCCGGCGCCCCCACGCTGGAACGGCTGCGTCTGCGGCGGCTGCGGCGTATCGACTTGCGGCGTAACCGGCGCGCGCACCACCGCCGGGCCACCCTGGAACTCGCCACGGCCACGGAAATCGCCGCGCTGCTGCTGCTCATCGCCGCGGAGCAGCCGCCGCTCGGCACGATCGGGTCGTTCGAAGCGCGGCTGCGCCTGCACTTGCGGTTGCTGCACCGGCTGCGGCCGCTCGAACTGTTGCGGACGCTGGAACTCGGCGCGGGCTTCGGGCGCGCGCATCTCGCGCGGCGGACGCTCGCCCCGGTCGGCGCGTTCTTGCGGTCCGACACGTTCCTGCAAGCCACCATCCTGCGCAAACGCCGTCGCCGGGATCAACGCAGAAGCCGCCATGATCGCGGCGAGCAAAATCTTGCGCATCGATTTAGGTCCTTACTCTTCGTCCGGACGCCATGTCCGGTCGTTGGCTTCTTTTAGGCGTTCGTCGATGAGCCGTGTCTGAATTGCGCTGACAGCAATCAGAAAGGAATTACTTGCGCGGCGTCAACGCGGGGACTTCGCGCGCCGCATCGGCGGGAGAAATGCCGGGCGCGGGCGGGGCCTCGATCGTCTCGTCGCCGCGCTGCACGCTCGCCGCCAGCAGGATCGCCTCGATCAGCCGGGGATAGATGCCGCAGCGGCACAGATTGGTGATCCCGGCGCGGATGTCGTCCTCGCTCGGATTGCGGTTCTTCTTCAGCAGCACCGCCGCCGCCATCACGATGCCGGGAATGCAGAACCCGCATTGCACCGCATTGCCCGCGATCAGCGCCATTTGCGCCGGGTGCGTGCGCTCGCGCGACAGGCCCTCGATCGTGGTGACAAAACTGCCCTCGATCGCGCCGTTCGTCCGCTGGCACGATCGCACCGCCTCGCCGTCGATATCGACGGTGCAGGCACCGCACTCGCCGTTGCCGCAGCCATATTTGGTGCCGGTCAGATTCGACGCATCACGCAGTGCCCAGAGCAGAGGCGTGTCCGGGTCCAGCTTATACTGCACGGGTTGGTTGTTGACGGTGAAGCGAGTCATCCGTGCCGGTGTAGCGCGCCGAACGCGATCTCCCAACCGTTCGCTTCGAGCGCAGTCGAGAAGCCTGTCCCACCCCCCGGTTTGTCGACTGCGCTCGAAACGAACGGGGATAGAAACGACCTGTTTCGGCAATCGCGATTGTCGCGCCGCAGTCGCCGCCCGATATCTCTCCCATGACACTCCCGACCCTCTTCATCCCGCACGGCGGCGGCCCGTGCTTCTTCATGGATCCGGCCGGCGGGCCGCCTGATCCGATGTGGCGCAAGATGCAGGCGTATCTCGCCGGCCTGATCGCCTCGCTGCCCGAGCGCCCGCGCGCGATCCTGCTCGTGTCGGGCCATTGGGAGACGCCCGAGCTGGCGATCAACGTCGGCGACGGGCATCCGCTCGTCTATGATTATTACGGCTTCCCGCCGCACACCTATCAGCTCGACTGGCCGTCGCACGGTTCGCCCGATCTCGCGCGGCGCGTCGGCGATCTGCTGAGCGCAGGCGGCTTCGCGCACCACGACGAGGCACGCGGCTGGGATCACGGCGTGTTCATCCCGATGATGGTCGCGGTGCCCGACGCCGACATTCCGCTCGTCCAACTGTCGCTCCGCGCCGATCTGTCGCCCGAGGCGCATATCGCGATCGGCCGTGCGCTCGGCCCGTTGCGCGACGAAGGCGTGCTGATCGTCGGGTCGGGGATGAGCTTCCACAATCTGCGCGTGCGCGGCCCGCAAGCCACCCCGCAGGCCGATGCCTGGGATGCCGCGCTGACCGCCGCAGTGACCGAACCCGACCCGGTCGCGCGCGCCGCCCGCGTCGCGGCGTGGGAGACGCTGCCACACGCCCGCTTCGCGCACCCGGAGGCGGAGCATCTCCTGCCGCTGATGGTCGCGCTCGGCGCGGGCGGGGCGGGGCCAGCGGTGCGCGACTATAGCGATCACGTCCTCGGCTGGGCGGTGTCGGGTTATCGTTTCGGGTGAGCGGCGCGGCATTGCCCGCATCCGGAGCGCACCCTAAGCCGTAAGGGTCTTGTACCCCCGATACGGAGACCGGTCTTGCGCCATCTGACGATCCTGCTCGCGCTCATCGCCCCATAACGTCGAACCCGGTTGCCCCCCGGCCCCGAACGCGTATCACGGCGGGCATGACCCCGCACGACTTCCTCCGGAAATGGCGCAACCTCGATCTGAAGGAGCGCAGCGCATCGCAAAGCCATTTCAACGATCTGTGCGCCTTGCTCGGCGTGCTCGATCCGGTCACCGCCGACCCGAAGGGCGAATGGTTCGCGTTCGAAAAAGGCGCGTCGAAGACAAGCGGCGGGGAGGGCTGGGCCGATGTCTGGCGCAAGGGCCATTTCGCCTGGGAATATAAGGGCCCGCGCAAGGACCTCGACAAGGCCTATCAACAGCTCCTGCAATATAGCGTCGCGCTGGAGAATCCGCCGCTGCTGATCGTGTCCGACATGGACCGCATCCGCATCCACACCAATTGGACCAACACCGTGCAGGCGGTGCACGAACTCACGCTCGACGATCTGCTCGACGGGGAAAAGCGCGAGACGCTGCGCCTCGCCTTCACCGATCCGGAAGCGCTCAAACCCACCGCCACCCGCCAGAAACTGACCGAGGAAGCCGCCGAACGCTTCGCCGCCCTCGCGCAGCGGCTGCGCGGGCGCGGCAATCCGGCGGATACCGTCGCGCATTTCGTCAACCGGCTGGTGTTCTGCATGTTTGCGGAGGATGTCGGCCTGCTGCCCGATCACCTCTTCACCAAGATGCTGGGGGCCAGCCGCCTGCGGCCCGAACGGTTCGAGGGCAATGCCCGCAAACTCTTCGCCGCGATGGCGGAGGGCGGAGATATCGATTTCACCCCGATCGACTGGTTCAACGGCGGCCTGTTCAACGATGCCGCCGCGCTGCCGCTCGATCTGGAGGACATCGACGAACTCCTCCTCGTCGCGCGGCTCGATTGGTCGGCGATCGATCCGTCGATCCTCGGCACGCTGTTCGAACGCGGGCTCGATCCCGACAAACGCAGTCAGCTCGGCGCGCATTATACCGATCG
>JAIXZV010000151.1 GCA_027489365.1 Sphingomonadales bacterium | reverse complement strand
CGTCGGCAATGAAGGCTATGCCAAGGCGAACAACGGCTTCGGCGCCACCCCGCTGCGCAACCGCCACGTCAAGGTCGCGGGCACCTCGCTCAAGCTCAAGTTCCGCGCCAAATCGGGCAAGGAGCGGGTTATGACGATCACCGACAAGTCGCTCAGCCGCTTCGTCAAGAAATGCCAGGACCTCCCCGGCCAGCACCTCTTCCAATGGCTCGACGCCGAGGGCGAGCCGCATCCCGTCTCCTCCTCCGACGTCAACGAATATATCCGCGAGGCGAGCGGCGGCGATTTCACCGCCAAGCATTTCCGTACCTGGGCGGCGAGCGTCCTTGCCTTCGAAACGCTCGCCACCGCGCGCGCCGATATCGGTCTGAAGACGCTGCTGACGCCCGTCAGCGAAGCGCTCGGCAACACTCCCGCGATCGCGCGGAAATCCTACGTCCACCCCGCGCTGCTCGCGCTGGTCAAGACCGGCCAGTCCGAATTCCGCGCGACATTGCGCTTGCCGCGCAGCACCGCCTATCTGTCGCGCGCCGAACGCGGTCTGATCGCGTTTCTCGACCCCGACGAAACAGTGGCGCCGCAACGCGCCGCGTGAAAGCTCTGATATGACGACCGCCAACAAATCCACTGCCATCCTGCCGCCGATCAAGGTGCAGGATGTCGATCAGCAACTTCGCGGCCTGTTCGGCACGACGATCCAATGGTTCACCACCCATTGGCTGCAGATCCTGATCGCGTTCGGCGTGGCCAGCCTGCTCGTCATCGCCTTCCACTTCGTCCGCCGCCTCGCGCGCAACTTCTGTGCGAAACGCAGCGGCCCGAGCAACTGGCTCGCGGTCATCGCGCGCGCGGTGGAGAAGACCGGCAACCTCTTCATGGTGATGGCGGCGGCAAAACTCGTCACCGCCGCCAATTTTGCCGGCACCCCGGCCGAGGTCGCCGCGACGATCACCTTCCTGTGGACGCTCGTCGCCTGGTTCCAGGTCGCGATCTGGGCGCGCGAACTGATCCTCGGCGGGATCGAAAGCCGCACCCACAGCGCGCATTATTCGGGCGAGGCGATCAGCAGCGCGATGGGCATCATTCGCTTGCTGGTCAGCTTCGCGGTGTTCGCGATCGCCTTCATCGTCGTGCTCGACAATCTCGGCGTCAACGTCACCGGCCTAGTCGCCGGTCTCGGCGTCGGCGGCATCGCGATCGGTCTGGCGGCGCAGGGCATCTTCGCCGATCTGTTCGCGGCGCTCGCGATCATCTTCGACCGCCCGTTCCGGCGCGGCGACACGATCGCCTATGACAAGACGACGGGCGAAGTGGAGAGCATCGGTCTGAAATCCACCCGCATCCGTGCCGCGACCGGTGAGGAACGGATCATCGCCAACAAGCAATTGCTGGAAAAGGAAATCCAAAACATCACGCAGCGCAATTACCGCCGCTGCATGTTCACGCTCGGGCTGGTGCAATGGACCCCGGTCGAAACGCTGAAGCGCTTTCCTGCGCTGCTCAAGGAAGTGGTCGAAAGCTGCGACCAGAAATTCGTGCGCGCCGGGTTCATCAACTTCGGCGCCAGCAGCTATGATTTCGATCTCGAATTCGATTCCGAACATGCCGGTTTCAAGGAATTCTTCGACGCCCGCCACGCCGTCGGCGTCGCGATCATCGAACGCTTGAACGCGGAAGGGATCGAGCTTGCCTACCCGACCCAGACCGCCTTCACCGCCGCCCCCGAAGGCGGACTGATCCTGCCCTATCACGAGGCCGAGGTCCGCGCGGTGACGACATCGGTCGACACCACGCGCCTGACCGCCGACCAAGCCTCACTCGGCAAGGCGAGCGAGCCGGAGGGGTGAATGGATGATATCCGTTCGTCCTGAGTAGCGATTGAGCGAAGTCGAAAGCGCGTATCGAAGGACCGCGTTTGGGGCACATCCTGCGATACGCGTCTTCGACAAGCTCAGCCGCTACTCAGGACGAACGGGATTGGGTGGGACCGGGAAAAGCTAGCGCCCTAAATCCCGCCCTCATCCAAACTCAACAACGTCGCATTCCCACCCGCGCTCGTCGTATCGACCGAAACCGCGCGTTCCGCCACGAAACGGTGGAGATAGTGCGGCCCGCCCGCCTTCGGCCCGGTGCCCGACAGCCCCTCGCCGCCAAACGGTTGCGATCCGACCACCGCGCCGATCATCGATCGGTTGACGTAGAGATTGCCGACCGCGGCCAGCGCCTCGGTCTCCTCCGCCGCGCGCGCGATGCGACTGTGCAGGCCCATCGTCAGGCCATAGCCCTTAGCATTCACCGCGCGGATCGTCCCGGCGAGCTTGCCCGCGGGCCAGGTCGCGACGTGCAGGATCGGCCCGAACCACTCCTGCGTCAGGTCATCGATGCTGCCAATCCGAACCAGCGTCGGCGGCACGAACAGCCCCTCGGCGGGCGCATCGAGCGTCTTCTCGATCTTGGCCCCCGCGCGATATCCCATCAACCGGTCATACGCCGCCCGGTCGATCACCGGCCCGACGTCGGTCGCCGGGTCACCCGGATCGCCGAGCCGCAGCGTGTCCATCGCGCCTTTCAGCATTTCGATCGTGGTGTCGGCGATTTCCTCCTGCAGCAGCAGCAGCCGCAGCGCCGAACAGCGCTGCCCCGCCGAGCGGAACGCCGAGGTGACGACGTCGGCCACAACCTGCCCCGGCAGCGCGGTCGAATCGCCGATCATCGCGTTGATCCCGCCGGTCTCTGCGATCAGCGGGACGATCGGCCGGGCATCATCCTCCAGCAGCGATCGCGCGATCTTTCGCGCGGTGGCGGTCGATCCGGTGAAGGCGACACCCGCGATGCGTGGATCGGCGGTCAGCGCCGCGCCGACCTCCGGCCCGCCGGGAACGAGGATCAGCGCGTCGGCAGGCACGCCCGCTTCATGCGCCAGCTCGACCGCGCGCGCGGCGATGCGCGGCGTCTGCGGCGCTGGCTTGGCCACCACCGTGTTGCCCGCGACGAGCGCCGCGACGGTCTGCCCGAGGAAGATCGCCAGCGGGAAATTCCACGACCCGATCGGCGCCCCCACGCCACGCCCCTCGAAGCGCAGCACGTTGCGCTCGCCGGTCGGCCCGGGGAGTTCGACCGGCTGCAACCCGTCGCGCGCGGCTCGTGCATAATAGCGACAGAAATCCACCGCCTCGCGCACTTCGCCGAGCGCGTCGGGAATGGTCTTGAACGCCTCCTGCACGCAGATCGCCATCAGTTCGTCGCGATGCGTTTCGAGCAGGTCCGCGAGACGGTCGAGACACGCGGCGCGGGCTTCAACCGGGGTGGCGGACCAGGCGGGGAAGGCTGCATGGGCGCGGGAGATGGCAGCCCCAACTCCGTTCGCTTCGAGCGAAGTCGAGAAGCCGGACCCAGGCGCAGGTTTCTCGACTGCGCTCGAAACGAACGGCTGGGGGCCGCTAACCCGCGCCACCGTACGCTCCAACACCGCCCGATCCGCCAAATCCAGCCCAGCAGAATTCCGCCGCCCCGCCCCGAACAAATCCACCGGCAACGGAATGCTCGGATGCCGCGCACCCCCGACCGCGGCAATCTTCGCCACCGGGTCTGCCAGAATCTCCGCCTCGGTCAACCGCTCGTCCGCAAGCTGGTGCACGAACGAAGAATTCGCCCCATTCTCCAGCAAACGCCGCACCAGATAGGCCAGCAAATCGCGATGCCCGCCAACCGGCGCATAGACCCTGCAATGATAGCCATTCTCGCGCACCAGCCGCTCGTACAGCCCGTCGCCCATGCCGTGGAGCCGCTGGAATTCGAAATCGCGGCTGTTGCCCGCCCATTCCATGATCGTCGCGACCGTCAGCGCATTGTGGCTTGCAAAGGCCGGGCGGATCGCAGGCGCATCGAGCATGTCGCGCGCCACCGCGAGATACGAAACATCGGTCGCCGCCTTGCGCGTAAACAACGGATAATCCGCCAGCCCCTCGACTTGCGTGCGCTTGATCTCCGAATCCCAATACGCGCCCTTCACCAGCCGCACGTTCATCGTCCGGCCAAGCGCACCCGCCCACGCCACCACCGGCCGCGCGCGCTTGCCGTACGCCTGCACCGCCATGCCGAAACCGTCCCAGCCCTTCAGGCTCGGCAAGCCCGCAACGGTGCCAATAATGTCGAGGCTCATCTCCAGCCGCTCGCTCTCCTCGGCATCGACGGTAAGCGCGATCCCCAGTCCCGCCGCCTGCACGGCGAGCGCCTCAAGCATTTCGGTCAGCGCCGGAACGCATTCGTCCCACCGCGCGACCTCGTAGCGCGGATGCAGCGCCGACAGCTTGACCGAAATCGAATGTCCCGCCGAAGCATCACGCCCCACCGCCGCCACCGCATCGGTATACGCCCGGAAATACCGCGCCGCGTCGGCCTCGGTCCGCGCCGCCTCGCCCAGCATGTCGAAGCTCGCGGTAAAGCCCTTATGCTCGGGCTTGCGCATCCGCTTCATCGCTTCGTCGATCGTGCGGCCCATCACGAAGATTTCGCCCATCATCCGCATCGCGGCGCCCACCGCCTGCCGCACGAACGGCTCACCCGCGCGAGAAATCAGGCGACGCAGCGCCGATTGCTTCTCGCCCTCGCCCACCAACGCCCGCCCGACGACCAGGCCCCAGGTCGCCGAATTGACCAGCGCCGAGCTCGACTTGCCGGTATGCGCACGCCAGTCAGCATCCCCGAGCTTGTCCGCGATCAGCAAATCCGCCGTCTCCGGATCGGGCACGCGCAGGAACGCCTCGGCCAGCGATAAGAGCGCCACGCCCTCCGACGAATTGAGCCGATATTCCTGCAGGAACTGGTTGACCCACCCCTTCCCCTGCGCCGCGCGCAGGTCCGCCAGCAGCCCGGCGGCGTGCCCAAGGGTGCGTTCGCGCGACTCGGGGGTCAGCGCGGCACGCTCCAACAGCGGCTTTAGAACATCGGGTTCGCTCGCGCGGTGCAGGGCGGGCATGGATTTGCGGGCATTGGACGCTACGTCAGGGGTCATGTTCCGGTTTCCGGTCGGGTGAGGCCTTGCGCGCGGCGGGCCTCGGTGCCATTTGCCGCGCAACGCGCATATGCGATGATTTGTCCTTGAGGGGAATGCCGTGACCAGCATCACAGTCCAGGAAATGGCCGGCCGCATCGGCACCGAACAGGTGTCCGACTGGGTTGAGGTCAGCCAGGAAATGATCGACAAGTTCGCCGACGCGACCGGCGATCACCAATTCATCCACGTCAACCCGCAGATGGCGGCGATGACGCCGTTCGGCGGCACGATCGCGCACGGCTTCCTGACGCTGTCGCTGATGCCGCTGCTGTCGTCGAAGATCATCGACGGCGTGACGATCGAAGGCGTCAAGATGGGCGTCAATTACGGCGGCAACAAAGTCCGCTTCCTCCAGCCCGTCCGCTCCGGCAAGCGCGTGCGCGGCCGTTTCAAGCTCCTGAGCTTCGATGAAAAGCGCCCGGGCCAGTGGCAGCAGACCAACGAATTCACCGTCGAGATCGAAGGCGAGGAAAAGCCCGCGATGATCGCCGAATGGATGAGCCAGATTTTCGTTTAATTCCCGCCACCCTAACCGTCATGCCAGCGCAGGTTGGCATCTTCCTGGGGCGGGCGGCGCGCTCTCCCCATTGATACCCCAGCCTTCGCTGGGGTGACGCACATGAAAGGATCATTCCAAATGCGTTCCGCCGTCATCGTCTCCACCGCCCGCACCCCGATCGGCCGCGCTTACCGCGGCGCGTTCAACAACACCCCCGCCCCGACCCTCGCATCCCACGCGATCAAGGCCGCCGTCGAGCGCGCCGGGATCGAAGGCGGCATGGTCGATGACGTCGTGTTCGGCTGCGCGCTGCAGCAGGGTCACCAGGCCGGCAACATCGCGCGCACGTCGCTGCTGCGCGCAGGGCTCCCCGTCACCGTCCCCGGCATGTCGGTCGATCGCCAGTGCGCCTCGGGCCTGATGGCGATTGCGACTGCCGCCAAGCAGATCATCACCGATAACATGGACATCACCATCGGCGGCGGTGTCGAGAGCATCAGCCTCGTCCAGACCCCGCAAATGCGCGTCGCTGCCGATCCCGAGCTGATCGCGATGCACAAGGACGTGTATATGGCGATGCTCGGCACTGCCGAAGTCGTCGCCGAACGCTATGGCATCAGCCGCGAGGCGTGCGACGAATATGCGCTCGAATCGCAGCGCCGCACCGCCGCCGCGCAGGCCGCCGGTTATTACAACGCCGAGATCGTCCCCGTCACCGCGAGCATGGCCGTCACCAACAAGGAGACCAAGGAAGTCACCTATAAGGACGTGACGCTCGCCAAGGACGAGGGCAACCGTCCCGAGACCACGCTGGAAGGGCTGCAGTCGCTCCAGCCCGTGATGGGCCCGGGCAAGAACGTCACTGCGGGCAATGCGTCGCAGCTCTCGGACGGCTCCTCGGCCAGCGTCCTGATGGAGGAGTCGCTCGCCTCGAAGCGCGGGCTTCAGCCGCTCGGCCGCTATGTCGGCATGGCGGTTGCGGGCACCGAGCCCGACGAAATGGGCATCGGCCCGGTCTTCGCCATCCCCAAGCTGCTCGAACGCTTCAATCTGAAGATGGACGATATCGGCCTGTGGGAGCTCAACGAAGCCTTCGCCGTGCAGGTCCTGTACTGCCGCGACAAGCTCGGCATCCCGAACGAATTGCTCAACGTCAGCGGCGGGGCGATCTCGATCGGCCACCCCTACGGCATGACCGGCGCCCGCGCGACCGGCCACGCGCTGATCGAAGGCAAGCGCCGCGGTGCCAAGTACGTCGTCGTCACGATGTGCATCGGCGGCGGCCAGGGGGCTGCGGGGTTGTTCGAAGTGCTGTGAGCGCTTCGGCGCTGAGATAGGGTTAGAAGAGGCGGCGCCGGGCAACCGGCGCCGCTTTTGTGTCGAGACATGCCCTGCCGTCGCGTATTCGGATGTTCAAGGAACCTGACCGAAGGCTCAGAGCCGTTCGCTACATTCGACGGGAATGCTCGCCCTCCCGGCACCACCCAAATTACGACCGCTCTCCTCGACATGCCGCAACGCTGTGAGTGTCGTGCGGCAAATGATCACACCGGCGCTTTGCACGCGACCGTCAGCCGGATCAGTGTAGAGATAGCTCGCGATCAGGGCGCCACTGATTTTCACCGGATCAACGCCAAAGGTCGTGGCAATATTCTTGGTGTTGACGATGCTTCCGCCAGCTTTATCCACATCGACACGCAAGATCGAACCGATCTTGCCCTTCAGCCGTTCCTGCCGCGCCGCTTCTGCTATCGTTACGGCACCCTTGTCGTCGGGAGTAGTTACCTTCGCCAGAAATGCGTCGAAGCGCGATACTGCCGTATCAAGCCGGGCAGCCTTCGCCGCTTGAGCGCCCTTCGGCTCTTTAGGCATCGCACTACGCGCTGCCACAGCGTCTTCGCGAAGGCTCGACAGCGTATCGATACGCTGAAGGATTGTTTGGTCGGCCCAATCCTTCGTACCATCCACCGTCTCATCTGCCGGGAAAGTCGGCGCGGATAGCAGATACGCATTACCGAGCCGTTGGGTCGTTGCCGTCGCCAACGCGCGCGGTGTGAGAGCGGAGATATCGATCCCGGACACGGTGCTTTCCGCTCGAAGCAGACCTGCAACAGCCGAGATGGCAGCGACCGCCATTGTTGGCGCAAGACGATTTGGCGATGTCTTCAGCTTGATATCGGCATTGCTGAACGCCTGACGTAATCCATCCAGCTGCGCTCGCACGGTGCCTAGCGTGTCGAAACGTGCGCTCTCGTCGCCGGAAAGCACGAGATAGCCAGATGCCGCAGGAAGCGCTGGCTTTCTAAGGGAGATATATTCAGCAGCCTTATTCAACGCGGCGGTGACCAGAATTGTGGCTTCGATTCCGCCGGCCCCGTTTTCAAGGGTTGTCGTTCCATTAAAGCTGGGCAGGCCAAGTGCATCGACTTTTGCTTTGGTCAATGCCGCCTCGGCATTCCGTTGCGCCGCACGCGCATTGATTAACGCGGTCTCGGACGTGATTCTGGCCGTTTCTGCTGCTGTCGCAGCATTTGGATCATCCTGTGCGGCCTTGGATGCGGTCGAAACCGTTGCCGCCAGCATCAGCGCAAATAATTGAGCAGATTTAGTTTTTCTCACAATTACCTCCCCAATAGGCAAATGAAAATCACAGATTCATCGGCATATGTCGATCCACTTTCGCACATCATGGCTTTTTGAATTTCCTGATCAATCATTTTGATGAGGTGTAATTGACTCTACATGGTCGCTCGCGGCATGATCCTGTGGCTGAAATAGCTCTTGAACGGGGGTGTCGAAATGTTCGATTTGGCAAAGATCGCACTATATGGCGCGATCGTTTTCAGTCTGCTTTTTCAGTCAGGAAACGCCAGCGCGCAATCTGCAACACCTGCCGATATGGCCGGGCCCGGTATCAACGACGTTCAGCGCCAAGCCTCGAAAGTAGCGGATAGATATACGAAATCTATCAGCAAAGGCCCAAAAGACAGCGAATTTTTACAGATTTATCGTGCGACACTCAATGCGTCTTATCGGGACACACTTACCCAGTCACCCGATGCTCTGGCGGAATATCGGGAGCGAGCAACTCAGGCCATTATTGGGGGAACCCCGGTTGGCGAAACACCTAATCCTCTAAAGGATATTATCGCTCCGCCACCGACATCCTCTTTATTGGATATCGATCCGCGATATCAACGCAATTTCTTTGCGCTCACCGGAAACTCCTCGCTGCGAGACCGCATCTGGGGTGGCCTGCCGACCTCACTGTATCTCAATACCGTGGTGATCGTGGGCGGAACCAGTCTGTGCACCGGAACAGTGATCGGCAAGCGAGCAGTGCTGACCGCTCAGCACTGCCACTGCGGCGGTGTTACCGCCACCGTTTATGTGGGCAAGACCCTCGACGACTCGCAACCGGGCTATAGGATCGAGCGAAGTGTTCCCATGAAGCCGTGCGGCAGCCCGGTCGGTGACGCCGCCGACGTCGCGCTAATGTTCGTCGATCACGATTTCGATGCGGCGGTGGTGCCGGTGAAATTGGCCACGTCAGCGCAAATCGACCAAGCGCAGTTCATGCGCGCAGTTGGCTTTGGGCGCACCGAGGCGGGCACGGTCGGACAAAAAATGATGGTCGACCTTCCGGTCGCAACGCCAAACTGCCTAGGCAGCGTTTCCACAACCGTAGGCACGAAGTCCGATGCGGCTTACTATCAATGCATTGCCGGCATCGAATTGGTCGCCGGCGCCCCCGCGCTGAACAAGGATACGTGCAACGGCGACAGCGGCGGGCCGCTTTTCGTCTCGGATGGGAATAATGGGCAGGTCCTTGCAGCCGCTACGTCGCGCGCGGTCGGGGTTCGTGGAGCCCGGAACTGCGGTGATGGCGGGATCTATGTTCGTGTCGATGGACCGATAGGAGCCTGGATCGCCTCGCAAGGGATCTAGAGGGGGCGCGTCGATCTCAGGAAGTCCGTTGTCTTAGGGACTGTTGGCCGCGTAACGGATCGCGCTGCGGCGAGACGGCTT
>JAIXZV010000055.1 GCA_027489365.1 Sphingomonadales bacterium | reverse complement strand
CGCCCACTGGATCGCGTTCCAGGTCTGCAGCGCCGTCATGTAGGCCGTGTTGTCCTGGCCGAGTTCGGCCTGGGACTGCGTGGCAGCAGGCTGCGACGGGTTGCCCTGCGGACCCTGGCCAGACGGGACTTCAACCTCGATGATCTCAGACATCTGTTGTATCAACTCTCACGAAGAAGGAGGGGCCAAGGGGCTCAATATCGCTGCCGATGTTGCGGATAAACTCCGCCGGGAAGTCATAGCCTGAGGGCAAACCCTGCGTTTCCGCAGCGGTTAGCGCCAGCGTGGCCTTTGCCAGCTTGGTGATGCCAAGGTCGTCAATGTCGTTGGAGAGCGTAAGCCCGCTCTTGCGGAACTCCCCGCCCGGCCACCAGAGCCGAAGGTCCACAGTGGAACCAGTGAGGTCGAACAGCAGTCGTGGGAGATAATCGCTATCTCCCACGACGCCGCAGCGCGCCTGATCCACAAACCGGAAAGTCCGGGTGAACGAAAATCCTGGGCGTATCCGCAGGATGTAGGCCAAAGGTTATCTCCAGTACTGGATGTTGACCTTGGCCGAGGGCGCTGTCTCGATGATGTCGACGTTCGCTGAGATGAGGAAGCGAGTGTCCACAAAGAACGAGGCGCCGACAGGGTAGAGCATCCCGACAGTGGTAGTCGGCGGCGTTCCGTCATAGCGGATACGCACCGGCTGCCCCTCGACGTTGATCTCCATCCATCGCGCACCTGCGGGAATCGTGGGCGAGGCTGCGGCTGCGAGCGAAGCAAGCTGCTCGTAACCGATAGGCCTCGCGCCCGAAACCGGCAGGCTGTCTGACCGACCGACCGCCATGGGTTAGTCCCCTGTCGTGACTTTGGGAGTGACGTTGCCGCTTGTGTAGGCCGTGACGTTCAGCCGCATCAGCACGTTGTTGAACGGCAGGTCCAGGCACTGCACGTCGCGAGGGCGCCCGGCGGTCAGGCCGATGTCCGCGCCGAGGGCGTACCAAGTGGTTCCGTTGTCGTCGGAGAGCTCCCAGCGCGCAGTGGCAACGCCGCCGGAAACCGTGGCGAAGACTGAACGGCGACGCCGGCCAGTGGGGTTCCTCGAGACGGGGATGAAAGAAGCAGTCTGGCCTGTGGCGGTGAGCGCGGCAGGCGCGAATAGCGTGCGGGCGGGCATCTGAGTCTCCTGTTTGCGGGCGCAGTGCCCGACCATCGGGCGGTGTCCCGATCGTTAGAGCTTCCCACAACGCGCCAGCGTCTGCACCCCGCGCCGGGAAGGGCGGCGCCCAGCGTAGGGCACACTTTTTCAACCCCGGCAGTTTTTGTGAACCGCCCCATGGGTGTCTCCGGGGAGTCGAAGGGGGGGAGGTGCCTGGGCGGGTTGCGAGAGCCATGCAAGCGCCATGCCATTGAGCGCCGTTGCGCGGCAAGCCTCGATCACAATTTCGTGATAAGTTTTGGATTGGTGAGTCCACTTTCTTGTGCCAGGTTTGCGAGACTTGTCGCGTCCATTTACGCGGGGAGGCTGTTTCACATCGTTAATCGCGGCATGACCGGGCGCATTGGGCGTCTCGGCGTTGCCGCAATGGAGAGTCCAAATGGAAAAGATTGGCACGATTGAGTTTGTTTCGAAAGCGGCATCCATCTCGGTTTCCCGCGATTGGGAAGCGTTGCCCTTGGCAAGCCGCAAGCGGTTGGCGCAGGCGTCAACCCGCGCCCATAACGACTACGTTAATTCGGAAGTCGCTAGGCAAGTCGCCGACGACCCGGCGCTTAAGCCCGCCGACGTTGCGAAGGCCGCGTCCAACGCATGGTTCACCCGGCTTGATACGGGTGACTGGAACACGCGGGCGGGCGCGGCGAGCTTGTCGCCGTTCGAGACGCAACGGCGCATCATCCTTGTCGACCAGCTTGTGAAGTCCAAACTCATGGGCAAGGCTGACGCGGAAAAAGCGGCAAAGTCGTTCGACGATGCAACCCGCACGCTCGGCGAGGCGATTGCCAAGGCCACGGATCGCGGCGATGTGGAGACGGTTGTTGACCGTATTCGCAAGGCCATCGACGAGCGGGCGAAGGCTGCCGTTGAGGCGCTTGAGTCACCATTGTTCTGAGGGAAGGGGCCGAAAGGCCCCTTTTCTTTTGTCCTGTCGGGGCCTCCGGCCATAGCCTTCCCCACTACACCACGGCTATAGCCACGGCTGTTTCCCCACTGGTACGCCTATGCGCGGCATGGGGTAGGTGTGGGTGGGTATGGCCCAGTTTTGCTTTCTTTATCTCTATATATATTTTTTAAAAATCCAGAAGTAGGGCACCCCATGGGCACCTACCCCGTGCGTGATATAGGCGTACGAGTGGGGAAACAGGGGTGCCCGTAGGCCTGGCATAGTGGGCCATCAGCCATGGGCCATCGGCCACCAGTGGGTATGGCAGTGTCACGCCATGACAGCGCCATACCGGGCTGTTGCGTGTCGCGAGGGTGTTGGCACGGCGCGTGCAACGCGTGCGCGCATTATGCGCGCGTGCTATTGCCCATGGGCCGCGTGGTGAGCCAAGGGTCGACAGACCGGGCCACACACCCTTGGAGAATTTCACCGGGCCATACCGTTCCTGCTTTACGGCGGAGATCACCAATGGTACAATGGGATTTGCGAGGGTGATTTGCATGGTGCAAGGCCCCGCACGGAGAGTCCAAGATGATCCTTGTTGATACCACCTGCGTCGTCACCATCGACGGCGTGCCCGCCACCAGCCACTGGCTTGTTATGGTCGACGACCAGAGCATCCGTCCCATCGGCCAACAGATCGCCGATGAAGTCCGAGCCCACATCGGGAAGATGGAAGCTGTGGATGAGGACTTCATCGAAGTCATGGTCAACACCACCCAGCCCCTCACACGGAAGGTCCACCGCCTCGGGTGACCCGGTTAGGCGGGCTTCGGCCCGCCGTTCCCGGTCACTTCCGACCGATTGGAGAGTTTGATGAAAAACATCGAGATACCCACTTGGCTCCTATCCCCCGGCATCGTGATGCAGATTTCGGACACCATCGCCGGCCTGCCGCCGGAACACCGCAAGGGCCTGGAACCGCTTGCGGCTGAGCTCAAGGAATTGTTCCTTGCCAACGGCGGCGACCTGTCGAATTGGGAACATGAGCCCGCCGTGATGTTCCAGCTCGGCGAATTGCGGCTGTGGGCCACCACAGCCTATGATGTTCCCCGCGACCGCGAGTATTTGACGCTCGCGGTTGTTGAGACTGGTGGGGCCTACAAGGAAGGCCAAGTCGTGCTGGAAGTCACCGAGAACGGGTTCTCGTCGGTGAGACTCGATTAACCCGGTTAGGGCATGGTTTCGGCCATGCCCGTTCCCGGTCAATCGTGATCGCAAGGGCCAATGGTGGCCATAGGAGTTTGCAATGCAACTACACATGCTAGACCACAAACGGCGGAACGTCAGCCGTCGCCGTGTGAGTGAAGCCTTCCGCGAACGCGTAGAGACTGTGCCGCGTTACGCGATCCAAGACCACACGGTCGCCCGTCAGGGCAACCATATTGTCACAGACAACGGGGAGATCATCCTATGATCGCACGGCTCCTTTCTTCCCGCTTCGTCTCCGCTCCCGGTATGCTTCGCTGGGCCATCAACGGCTGTGCGTTTGAGGATGACCGGCCTACGGTGATCCGAGTGATCCGCGACACATGGAGGCTGAAGCCGGAAGTCGCCGAGGGTCTGTGCCTCGGCACAATCCCCTTCACCGTCGACGAGCATGACAACGCTGTCATCGACTACGACGGCGAAATCTCGGAGGCCGTATGAGCAAGCTCATCCGAGCCATCGGCATCGCCTCGCTCGCTGCAGGCGTTGTCCTTACATGGGGCGCTGTGCCAGAGGCACCCGAGGTGCTTCGCGTTACGAGCATCCTGCTCGGCACGCTTCTCGGCGGTGTCACTGTCGAAGACCGCAATGCCCGATGCCGCGCCGG
>JAIXZV010000213.1 GCA_027489365.1 Sphingomonadales bacterium | reverse complement strand
CGCTCCCCATGAGGTCGCACCGTCCTCACTGAACGGATCGCTCTCCCAGGTCTCACCTGCGCCGAAATCGAGCCGGATCCATTGCATGACTCCGTCGATCCGCCCGCCCGTCGAGATCAGAGAAACCGTCTCGGTCTGAGGGCCGAAGGGCGCGGGGGCGTCATAATCCATGCGCAGCACGGAAACGGCCTCCGAACAATAATCGACATGCTTGCGCTTCTTCAGGCGCAACTGCCGCCCCGGCGCGGTCAGAAGATTGAACAGGGACATGTCGAAACCCTCGACCGTGCCAACCCGCCGGCGCGCATCCAGCGATCGGGCGAGGGCGCAGCGGATTTCTGCGCGCGCGGGCAGCGCCGGCGCACCCGCTATGAGTAGCCGCCTGCGCGCGTCGCGCAGCGCAGCGGTGACGCCCTCGTCGAAGAGACGCCTGCCGAAAATCTCATGGACCAATAGTTCGGCGGGCGCATCCATGTCTTCGGGGATACGCAACAGATCGGAACGCTTCGAAATCACCCGCACGCGATCCGAGAAGCCATTGCGATCGACGATCGCGCGTGCGGTCGCGGCGATGGTCGGCTGGGCTTCGCATGTCGTCACGATCGCGCCGGCCTCCGCGCACAGCATCGCCAGCAAACCGCCTCCGGTTCCAATCTCGAGCACGCGCATACCCGGATGGACCATCCGGCGGATTGCGCGCGCATAAGCCGCGTTGCGGGCATGGTCGAGCAGCATGGGGACATGAAAGGACTGCACACCGTTTGAGAGGGCATGGCCGATCATATCCCGCACCGCCATGCTGTCCGGCGCTGCTTCGATCGCGGCGGTCGCCATGGCCACGGCGTCGTCCACAAGTCCCTTTTCGTGCAGCACCGCGCTCAGCATCGCCATGGCGCGCGCATTTCCGCGGACGCTCGGGTAGCGGGAGAAAAGGTCGTCAGTCACAGTTGCGCTCCGGACGACCGTTCCCGGCCTTGATGGCCCCGTCCCGCATCATCGTACACCGCGAGAGTCACGCATCTGGCGGCGAACACTTTACCGCGCCTTCATCTTGAAGTGTCATGACGAAGGACTCGACTTCACTCCGGCAAATATCCTCGGCAACGTCGAACTCCGTGCAGAGCTGAGCGCAGATATCCGACAGGTCCTTAGGCTCCGCAATCAACTCCCAAATTCGAGCGCCGACTCGTGAGACCACAATGTAGTTGCCGTTATCGATGCACATCAGGGCACATTCTGCGCCGATCGTGGCACTCAGCCACTCGCCCTTGCGCGCAATTATCATGCCGTCAGTTCCTCTTGCGTGCAGTCCAGGGGCGTGTTCGCCAATGCGCTTCCAGAATATCGATGGTTGACGCGAGTTTCGACAGGTCGCGCCCACGGTCAACGACGTAGACTGGCGCATACTCCAGAATTTTTACGGAGGCCTCAAAATAACGAGGGAGTTGCCCAGTGTGAAGCACGATCTTGGGGCGATGTGCGTTGCCCCGTAATGCGTTGAGCGCCAGCGCAGACGGAAGGGGCGCGACTACCGCATCGTTAACCGCCGCCAATCGCAGGAGATAAATCGACCTGAGGGGTAGATCGGAACCCGTCCAATGCTTTGCTGGTCTGACATAGGTCTTGTCCGTATTGGCAAGCACGGCTTCGCGACGTCCCGTCTCCAATCCCGTCGCATGAATGGATTCATCGGTGAGCTTTAGTCGCCGCGCATCGGAGCTTACCAGCGGGCGACCTTCCTGATCAAAGGTAACATGGCTCACATCGTCGCAAACCACGGGATAGCCCCGGGTCGAAAGCGCCGCGACCAGGGTCGACTTGCCTTCTCCCGATGCGCCCGCAAACAGAATTGCCCCACCGTCGGCTTCGATGCCGCTCGCATGGAGAACAATGCCCCCGCGCTGGTGCAGCAAAGCGCCCATAACGGTGCCTTGCAGGTAGGCCGCACCGGCTTGTTCAGGAACGCCCGGCTCGAGTTCGAACACGACCTCCTGGCCGCGCTTGAGCAGAAAGCGCCCGATGCCCGGCGCGCGGACGAGGAAGTGGTCTCCATGCGCGTCCCACCCGGGCCTGGAGGCCGTCGCGTTCAACAAGGTTTGAGGAACTTCGCCCCAGCGCATGATCACGTCGTGGCTCTGGTTTGCCCCCTCGAACGGCAATGAACCGGCGAGTTCTATTTCCGACGCGACTACCACGCCGCAGATCCGATAGAGATGCAGAGTCAAAGCCGTGCCCGCCTTGCAAGCGCCTCATAGAGCGGGTTGAGCGTCTTGCGAACGATGTCCTGCACATCCTTGGGCAAAGGGTTTGGCGTTCGCCGCAAATAGGGTTTGCCGCTATGTGAGTGTGAGCCACTCACATTGCGCATCCGCGACAAGCAATCCTCATCGATCTGTACCTGCATAAGCGGCGCTACACGGGTCCATGCTGCAGCGGGCAAGTCGCGATAGTCGACAACGTGAAAATTGGCATCGTCGAAACCATTCGCCGCGAGAAACGCCCAGGACACATCGCGCAGCGCCTGCCGGGTGACGGTTTCGGGATCCAGCCCGGCAAGAGCCCGGCGCGGTCTCCTGAGATTTGATTCGATGATCTCTGCCGGCTCCCGCTGCACCCAGACGATCGGGGTCTTGGGAAACGCCCGACGGAACAGCGCCAGGAAATGGCTGGCCCGGCTGGACAGTTTGACGACAAAGCGTTGCTCGTTACCGAAGCGTCTGCGACCGAGCGCCCGGATCAGTTGCCGCAGGGTTTTATCCGGCGCCTCAAGCGGGCGCTGCAAATTGGCCTGAAGAAGCTGAAAAACGATCTCGGGCTCGCCGACAAACACCGATTGTTCGTGCAGTGCGGCCGTCAGCAGCGAGAGCCATGTCGATCCGGACCGCGACGGGTGCGCGATGATCACATCGGGATCGAGCGACGGCTCGGAATCGAGTGATGACAGTGTCGACAGGCCGGACTGCACGATGGCGTCGTTCGAGCCTGCGCTCCATGCTTTCAGCGTATGAGAGAAGAAGGGTCTGTCGAACGGATGATCGCGCAAATCAGCCCATTCAATGACAGCTTTGTCACCGCCATGAAAGGCGATCGGCGTCCAACCGCGAAGTCGCCTCTCTAGGCACAACACTCAGTCCAAACCTCATCAATTTCAATCGTTGACGCTTCCATCTTTGCCTATGGCATAATGCGCCATAGGCAAATGTTTCCACGCGCCGATTTAGAGGCAAGGATCCGATCCACCCCAATATTGAGGGCCAACTAGGCCCTGGGGCAATCAGCTAGGGCCAATGTCGCCGCCGGTTTCGATGCCACGGGTAGGGCCACCTTTGGTGATCTCAGAGACTGCGGAAGACGTGACCCGCGGCGTTTCCCATGCTTCCTTGGTGGCCAGTGGAGCCACAACGCCTTCATTGGTGTCAATTTGGCTGGTCATACTTTGGCCCTTCAATACAATATTTGCGGAAAATACCCGAAGAGAGAGATGAAGCGCAAGCGTTAATCGTCCGCGATTGCAACCAGCGATTTTTCTGCCAACTCCTGAATGGCCTGCGCCAGATCGCTCACGGGTGTTTGGTCAGCCATAGCTTCGGCAAGCGCACCGAACGATACGGTGCCAAGACGCGTGATCCGATCGAGCGCACGGCGCGCGGTCAGCGACAACCTAAAATGGTGTTCGCCAAGCATGAATTGGGCTGCGCCGTCTCGCTCGACCAACAAATCAACCTCTCGCCGCAAAGCACCGACCAAGCGGCTCGCGGGCGTCAGCCTGCCGGCGATTGCGAAACTCGCAAGGGGTCGGAGCGAGCGTTGCATTGCCTGGTGGACGTCAAATTCGCGCGGTGTTGCGGTTTCCAGCAGGTCACGGATTGCCTGAACAAGTTCGCGATCGCGGGCAACGCGCGCGTCTGGCGGCAGCGTGGCGCCAAGATCACGCCGTAATGCGACAACCTCTTTCGCTTGCGTCGCCAGCCATGCGATGAAATCCACGCCCGTCTGCTCTGCGATGCCGATCGTCAGGTGCACCGACGGCTGTTCTTCGGGGACCGCGGCGTGGACCTCTCCGCGCGGAAGATAGAGCAAGTCACCCGGCGTCATGCGCCCTTCCCATTCACACGGGGGCGGGCTTCCCATATGCACGCTTTTGATTGGAAACGGTTCCGGCGCGCCGAACGTCCGCCATTGCTTAACGCCCTGGAGCTGAACGATCAGCACATCATGGTCGTCAGAGTGCGCCAGAAATGCCGACTTCGCGCCAAAGCTGATATACGCGTTGACCCCGGTTTTGCAGCCCAGCGCACGCTCGATCGCCGCTGCCAACTCGCCGATCGCGGGCACGAAGCGGCCGATATCGTTGACGGTCAACGTCGCGCCCTGCGCCGCGAATGCCTGGATCGTGTCGGGCCGGAGTTGGCCGCGTTCGTCGACATATAGCGACTTCAGCATCGCTTTTGCATTGAGGAGGACCGCGAACTTATCGGCTGGAATTGCGCCTGTTGCGATCAAGGCCTCGAACGTCGGCCAAGGCAGCAGCTCGAATATATCCGTACGCATCGGCATTTCTGCATACCAGCGGGCCTTGGCGGCAAAGGCGGCGGAAAAGGCAGCCATGTTCGCAGGCGTGACGAGATCACTCAGGGTCCTGATCGGCATTTCACTCCTTGCTCCGCGGCTCCCCGCAGTCGCACGCGGAAGGCGACATCACGGTGCTACTCCAGCCACCGACTGACCGAAGACAGTGCGGTGAACGTCCTTCGGCAAAGTGCTCTGTATTCATAGTCCGGGTTGCCTTCCAGCCCGCCAATCAGGCGGTCCAGCTTGTCCGGATCGATGACCGCAGCAACGTCGGAGGGCATTTTTTCGCGGAGAACACGCCCCCAATCGGCCAGGTCGCGCGAATCAAGGTGCTTGCCAACGGGTGATCCCATCCATTTGGTTAGCCGCCACGCGACTTTGGATGGCACGATCCCATCAATCGCGCGGCGATGAAGGTAGCGGCCGATGCCCCCTGGTCCAAATTTTTCGATCGTGGGCGTTGAAAGATACAACTGCACCAATCGCGCGTCCCACAACGGCCAACGATATTCGATTCCCCAGGCAGCAGCGGCGAGGGTGCAGTTTTCCAGCCGGGTGGTCGACTCCATCGGGCCCAGGTGCTGGCCGAGAATGAAATCATTGACGCGTTCATAGGGACCGTCGAACCTTGCAGAGTCGAAATACGCACGCTCAATGTGATGTTCGTCGATGACCGAATCGGTCAGTGGGCAGTGCGGCCAACGCTGACGCCAGTCCGCAAGGTATGCCGGATTGTGTGTTCGCGCACGGGGCGGCATCACAATGCGCTTGGCCAGCCGTGCGGTCCGCATCACGGCATTGCCCCGCAGCATTTCCAGAAGCTGACGATAAGCTCCCGCCCGCTGCATTTCGATCAGTGCGTGCTGGCCGAGATTGGAGACAACTTCGTCGCCTCCGAATCCCGAAAGCAACGTGCGCACACCATGCAACGCGGCCTCGCGATAGAAGGGCACATGAAAATCGGCATTACCATGTTCGGCAGGATAGCCGATCGCAGCGAGTATACGGGCAGATTCGGCCTCGCAGACCGTATATCCAGTCGCCAGATAGTTATGCTCGATCCGGTACGCCTGGCTGGTCGCCAGGATCAGTTCAGGTTCATCCTCAAAATTTGCAAAGCCAAACGTCCGCAGCCGGTCGCCCGAGCCAAGGGTCCGCGCAGCAAAGGCCACTGCGCTTGACGAATCGATCCCGCCGGTTGTCTCGACGCCGACGGGATAGTCGCTCGTCAGACGGCACTTCACACTCTCTTCGAGCATGGCGCGATAGGCGTCGACATGCGCCGCATCGCGCCGTGTGGCGAAAGGAGCATCATCGCGCCAATGGTGCCAGCGTGCGACCTGCGGTGTGCCATCACCCTCCAGGAACAGTGTGTGCCCGCCGGGCAATTTTTGGATCTCAACATAGGCCGTCCGTTCGATATGCTTGGATAGCCCGCCCCATAGCGACCGCGCGATCCAGCCTCGGTCCGGCGTGAGTGGCAGGCCAGCGAACTTCAGCGCCGCGGCCGTGGACGCGAAGGCAAAGACGCCATTGTCGTAGCGGTAATAGAGCGGCCTGGCCCCCATGGGATCGCGCGCGAGAAAGACCTGGCGGCGCGCATCGTCGATCACGGCGAGCGCGAAATCACCGATCAACTGCGCAGGCAAATCGCGACCGAACCGTGCCCAAGCCGCGACGACCAGGGCAGCATCGGTCGTTTCGTCACCAACGCCGACGAGGCCAAGCGCCCGGGCCAAATCGGCGCGGTTGTCGATCCGCCCCCAAAAGCTGATCCAGGCTCCTGACTTGGGGCACCGACGCGGCAGCTCCAGGTCGCGATTCCGTGCGCTGACAAAGCGCCTGCGCTCGAGCAAGACCGCTGTTTCCGATGCCGCCATGCCTTCCGCGTCAGCCGGTCCGAACACCGCGAAGGGGATCGCCATGCTGGCGGCAGTCGGCCGGGGCATGGGCCAGCCTTTGCGCCCGACCGACATCACGCCTGCAAACATCGCCTACTGCTCCCTGTGGTGGATTTGCTGCATCGCCCAATGCGTGTTCGGTTACCACCATTTCGAGGCGTCCAGCCGCGTCAAATATCCGACCAGTTGCGCTCCTGTTATGACCGCCATCTCGATCCGTCGAAAACCCCTCGGATAAGGACTTTGACCTCCCATCGTTCCCCCTCGGTCCACTTGCGCAGCAAGCTCCGCCTTAGCGCGGACCAGCGCGCCGGAAGGTACGACCCAGCGCCGCGATGACACTGTTGTAACTGGCCGCAATCTCGTCGTTGCTGACGCGGGACGAGCGCGACAAACACCGACAGCCCATTCCTGCCGATGCCGCAGATGGCGGCTGGCTTGGACACCCGAATCGATCGTTGCCGGATCGGCGGCTCGCCTCAGCAGTCCGTCGAGCAGGGCTGGTCGGTACGCTGAATTCGGGTGCATTCCTTTCCTGGACGACGGCTGGTCAAGGGATTGACGTTGATGTCGCCCCGGTCTCTGGTCGCGGCTAAATCAACGGATGGGCCTCCGGTTCTGGTCAGGAAACTCAATGAATGCGCTGATCTTGATTGCAGAGGACGAGGCAGAGATTGCGGATATTCTGCGCGCCTATCTTGAACGCGAGGGGCTGCGGACAGTGAATGCCGCCAATGGCCGCGTCGCGCTTGATCTCCACCTGTCGCTCAAGCCGGATCTGGTGCTGCTCGATGTGCAGATGCCGGTGCTGGACGGGTGGGACGTGCTGGCCGAGCTCCGCCGCCGCGGCAACACGCCGGTGATCATGCTGACCGCGCTCGACCAGGATCTCGACAAGCTCCAGGCGCTTCGAATCGGCGCGGACGATTATGTAGTGAAACCCTTCAACGCGCTCGAAGTCGCCGCGCGGGTGCGGGCGGTGTTGCGGCGCGGCGGTGGGGCGGATCAGGCCAAGATGCTGCGGATCGGCCGACTGGCGATCGACCTCGAGTCCCATCAGGCGACGGTCGAAGGGCCGGCGGGCATGGTGCTGCCGACCCTGACGTTGACCGAGTTCCGGCTGCTCGCGCACATGGCGCGCCACCCGCAACGGGTGTTTGCACGATCCGAGCTGGTCGATGCCTGTATGCCCGGCAGCGATGCGCTGGACCGGACGGTGGACAGCCATGTCAGCAATCTGCGCCGCAAGCTGGCTCAAGCGGGTGCTGCGGATCTGCTGGTGAACGTGCGCGGCGTCGGCTACCGGCTGGGCGTGCCGCAATGAGACCGGGCGAAGGGCTGGGCCGCCAGATCGTCGGGCGCACGCTGCTCGCCACCACCACCTCGGTGCTGATGGCGGCGACCGGTGCCTATGTCTTCTACGGGCTGCTGGTTACCTATCAGCCCCATTACTTCCTCGAACATGATCCCTGGCGGCCTGAATGGATCGAGGTGCTGGTGATCGGGG
>JAIXZV010000046.1 GCA_027489365.1 Sphingomonadales bacterium | reverse complement strand
GGATTGGGGCGTTGAAGTCATCGCCAATGCGGGCGTGATCGGCGAGGCGATTGCTGCGGTCGCGCAGGTTCGGCTGGTCGATGAAGTGATCGATTATATCGCCGCGCTGATCCGTGGGACGCGCGATGTCGCCGATCTGGAGAGTGGGGCGAGTCCGCGTGCGGGCGCGATGCTGGCGGGGGCGGCGCGCGCCCGGGCGGCGCTCGACGGGCGCGATTTCGTGATTCCGGATGATGTGAAGGCGCTGGCACCGGCCTTGCTGCGCCACCGCCTGATCCTGTCGCCCGCCGCCGAGATTGACGGTCGCGCGATCGAGGATGTGGTGACGAGCATCATCGAAACGATCGAAGCGCCGCGGTGAGGGGTTTTTCTCTCTCTCCCCGAAGCTTACGCGCTTCCCCGGCGAAGGCCGGGGTCCAGTTGCGCCGTCTTTTTTTTGATGGCGCAGCGTTCGACAATGCCTGCCTCGCAACTGGGCCCCGGCTTTCGCCGGGGAAGCGGCTGCGGGAGACGATGGCGGCATGATCTACCCCACCCGCACGGCAGTATTGGCGGCGGCGGCGGGGGCACCGTTTGCTTTGCTCGTGGCCGTGGCGCTGCCCGATCGCTGGTATGTCGGTCTCGCCTGGCCGATCGCGGTGCTGGCGCTGACGCTGGTGGATGGATTGAGCGGGGTGCGGCGGGGCAACGTCACGCTCGCGCTGGCGCCGACGGCACCGGTCGGCGCGCCGATCGATGCGACCTTGAGCGTCGTGATCGACGGCGCGCGACCGCCCGCCAGCGCGGAAGTGGCGATCGGCGCAAGTCCGTTGCTCGAGGTCGAGAATGACGGGCGCGCCTGGGTCGCGCTGTCGGGCGGGCGCGGGGCGGTGTTGCTGCCGGTGACGACGCTCCGGCGAGGCACGGCACGGATCGAGACGCTGTGGTTGCGCTGGCGTGGGAGTTTGGGGTTGGCGTGGCACCAGCGTACGATCGCGACCGACGCCGCGCTGCCGATCCTGCCCGACATTCGCATGGTCCACGAACGCGGCGCGCAGATTTTTCAACGCCACGCGCTGCAAGGGCTGTTGACGCAAATCGACCGCGGCGACGGCACCGATTTCGATGCGCTGGTTGAGTTTCGCTCCGGGATGGACCGCCGCGCGCTCGATTGGAAGCAGTCGGCGCGGCATATGAAGCTGCACGCCAAGGAATTCCGCACCGAGCGCAACAACCAGATCGTCTTTGCGGTCGATGCCGGGCGGCAGATGTCGGAGCCGGTCGCGGGGTTGCCGCGCGTCGATCGTGCCGTGTCGGCGATGCTGCTGACGGCGTGGATCGCGCTCAAACTGGGTGACCGGGTGGCGCTGCACGCCTTCGATTCGCGCCCGCGCATCGCCAGCGGGCTGGTATCGGGCGTGCCGGCCTTCGCCAGCCTGCAGCGCCTCGCCGCGCAGATCGATTATAGCGGCGAGGAAACAAATTACACCTTCGCGCTGACCTCGCTCGCGACGCGGCTGACGCGGCGGTCGATGATCGTGCTGTTCACCGAATTCACCGATCTGACTTCGGCCGATTTCATGGTGCGCGCTGCGGCGCGGATCGTGAATACGCATCTGTTGCTGGTCGTGGTGCTGCGCGACGATGAGGTCGAACAGATCGCCGATCGCGTGCCCGAAACGCTCGAGGATGTGACTCGCGCCGTCAACGCGGCGGCGCTGCTGCGCGATCGCAAGCTGGTGTTGACGCGGCTGCAGCATCTCGGCGTGCACGTGATCGAAAGCGAGCATGACCGCGTCGGCGAGCGGCTGGTGCAGGGCTATGTCGATTTGAAGCGGAGGAATTTGCTGTGAGCGCGAATGCCGCCCTTTCCCCGCCACAGCCGATGCTGGTCAACGCGAGCCGCTTCCGCGCGGCGCATTCGGCCGAGTGGGAACGGCTGGAGCGGCTGGTCAGCCGAATCGAGAAGCGCTCGATCAAGGCGCTCGATGATGACGATCTGCTTGCGGTGCCACTGTTGTACCGGTCCGCACTGTCGTCGCTGTCGGTCGCACGCGAGACGTCGCTCGACCGGTCGCTGGTGATCTACCTCGAACAGCTCTGCACGCGCGCGTACTTCCAGATTTACGGCGTCCCGACCTCGGCGCTCGGTCAATTGTGGCGCTTCTTCGCGCAGAGCTGGCCGTCGGCGGTGCAGGCGCTGTGGCGCGAGACGCTGGTCGCGTTCCTGCTGACCGTCGCGGCGGGCATCGTCGGCTATGTGCTGGTGCGCAGCGATCCGAGCTGGTTCTTTGGCATCGTCGGTGACGGGATGGCGCAAGGGCGCGATCCATCCGCCTCGGTCGAATCGCTGCGTGCAACGATCTATGGGACGCATAAGGATGGGTTGGCGACCTTTGCCGCCTATCTCTTCACGCATAACGCGCAGATTGCGATCTTCGCTTTTGCGCTGGGTTTCGCCTTTGCCGTGCCGACGGCGTTGCTGATCGTTTACAACGGGCTGATGCTCGGTGCCTTCATGGCGGTGTTCGTGCCCAAGGGGCTGGGGGTCAACTTTACCGGCTGGATCATGATCCACGGCACGACCGAGTTGTTCGCGATCATCATCGCGGGCGCGGCAGGCTTCCGCATTGGTACCGCGATTGCCTTTCCCGGGCGGCAATCGCGCAGCGATTCGGCGGTGCAGGCCGGGCGCACGGGTGCGACCGCGATGGGCGGGGCGGTCGTCATGCTGATGGTGGCGGGGATGCTGGAGGGGATCGGGCGGCAAATCGTCCTCGACGATCTTGGCCGCTACGGCATCGGGCTGACGATGCTGGTCGCCTGGTTGCTGTATTTCTATGTGCCGAGGAGCCGCCATGGCGTGGTTTCGGCGTAACCGCGCGGAGAAGCGGCCGAAGGGCCCGCTCGCGCTCAGGCGTACGTTCGTCACGCCCGAGGGGGTCGATCTGCAGATCGAGCTGGGCGGCGCGGGAGAACGCGCGGCGGCGTTCATGATCGACGCCTTCATCATGGTGACGGTGCTGATCATCGCCACGATTGCAATCGCCTTCCTTTTCGTGGCGAGCAGCGCGGAGGCGGTCGCGATCCTGTGGCTGATCGGGTTCTTCGTGCTGCGCAACGGCTGGTTCGTGCTGTTCGAAATGGGCGGGCGCGGGGCGACGCCGGGGAAGCGTATCATGGGCCTGCGCGTCGTGGCGCGCGACGGTGCGCGGCTGACCGGCGGCGCGGTGATCACGCGCAACGCCATGCGCGAGATCGAAGTGTTCCTGCCGCTCAGCTTCCTCGCCGCGCAATCGGCGCAGGGGCTGGCCGACAGTTTCCTCACGATCTTCGCCTTGTGCTGGAGCGGGATTTTCCTGTTCTTCCCGCTGTTCAACCGTGATCGGTTGCGGATCGGCGATCTGCTCGCGGGTACCTGGGTGGTGCGGACGCGGCGCGGCGAACTCGGCTCGGATCTGGTCGTTCCGATCGAGCGCGAACGCCGCGTGTTCAGCGAAGCCGCGCTCAGCCTGTATGGCGTGTATGAGTTGCAGACGCTCGAAGAGGTGCTGCGCAGCGGGCGCGAGGATGCGATTGCGACCGTCGCCGCGACGATCCGGCGCAAGGCGGGGCTGCCCTATGATCCGGACGACCGCGAATTCCTGAGCGATTATTACGCGGCGCTGTGCGCGCGGCTGGAGCGTGGATTGATGGTTGGCCGCCGTCGCGCGGATAAGTACGCCTGATCTTATATTGCACTGATCGATGAGGTTCGAATGACGGTTACGCTCTACGGCATCCCCAATTGCGACACGGTGAAGAAGGCGCGGACCTGGCTTGCCGCGCAGGGGATCGATTACGCCTTTCACGATTACAAAAAGGCCGGGGTCGATGCCGCCGCGTTGCGCCGCTGGGTCGATCGGCTCGGGTGGGAGTTGCTGCTCAATCGCGCTGGCACGACGTTTCGCGGGCTGCCCGATGCGGAGAAGGCGGATTTGAATGCGGACAAAGCGATCACGATCATGCTCGCCAACCCCTCGACGATCAAACGCCCCGTGCTCGAATCGGGTGATGTGCTGCTGGCGGGGTTCAAGCCGGATACCTATCTGTCAGCCCTGAACCCTTAGGAGACACGATCATGCCGACGGCAACGTGGAACGGCACCATCATCGCCCAGTCCGACGACACTGTGGTGGTCGAGGGCAATCACTATTTCCCGGCCGACAGCATCGTCGTCGAGCATTTCGAGCCGAGCACGACGCATACGCACTGCCCGTGGAAGGGCGAGGCGAGCTACAAGACGATCGTCGTCGACGGCAAACGCAACCCCGATGCCGCGTGGTACTATCCCGACCCCAAGCCCAAGGCCGCCGAGATCAAGGATCGCTTTGCTTTCTGGAAGGGCGTGACGGTCGCCTGATCACGCGGTCGTTGTGAAAATTGGTGCGCCCGGAGGGAGTCGAACCCCCGACCGAGGAGGTAGAAGCTCCTTGCTCTATCCAACTGAGCTACGGGCGCACACCGTTACGGCCCTTAGCCCGGATTGCGGCGCGGCGAAACCGGCTTCATAACGTAGGCTGGGCAGGGACTTCGGGGCGATATGGACGGTTTGCAGACGATCGACGCGCGCGAAACTGCGGGGCGGGAATTTCGCTATTTCGATTTCGTGATGGTGGCGTTCGTCGTCATCCTGCTGCTGTCGAATGTGATCGGGGCGGGGAAGCCCGCGGTCGTCGATTTGCCGTTCATTGGGCCGTGGCCGTTCGGGGCGGGGATCCTGTTTTTCCCGCTGAGTTATCTGATCGGCGACATTTTGACCGAGGTGTATGGTTATGCCCGCGCGCGGCGCTGCGTGTGGGCCGGGTTTGCCGCGCTGATCTTCATGGCGTTCATGGAGCAAGTCGTCGTCGCACTGCCGCCTGCAGCGGGCTGGACTGGTCAATCGTCCTACGAATATGTCTTCGGTAAATCGATCTTTGTCAGCCCCGAGGCGGCGACCGGGCTGCGCATCATTCTGGCGTCGCTGACCGCCTTCTGGGTCGGCGAATTCGCTAACAGCTTCGTGCTCGCCAAGCTGAAAATCCTCACTCAGGGACGGATGCTGTGGACGCGCACGATCGGTAGCACGGTGGTGGCGCAGGGGTTCGACAGCCTGATCTTCTACCCGCTCGCTTTTTACGGGATGACCGATTGGCCGGCGTCGCAGATCGGCGCGGTGATGCTCAGTCAGTTCGTGCTGAAAGTGTCGTGGGAGGTATTGTTGACCCCCGTCACCTACGCTGTCGTCACTTTCCTGAAGCGGCGCGAGGGGGTCGATGTGTTCGACCGGGGAACCGATTTCTCGCCGTTCAAGGCAAAGGTTTAGTCAATGACGTGGAAAAGCGCACTCTTTCGACAGTTCTACATCGCCCAAGGTTCACCCAATGCCGCAGCGACGTACGCTGTAAATCTGCGAAAGGCTGACGCATATTGTGGCGGCTTAGATGAAAAAATTGCTGAAATCGGTCCTGATGGTTTTTTGCAATGGATCGAAAATGAGACATTTGGAGGACTGGACTCAAGCAGGGTTCGGTCTGCAATTCGCAAGTACGTCGGTTTTGTATCCAGCCTCGAAAGTGAACTGATCGATGAACTGCTTGACGACGCTGAGGTGGCAGAAGCTTCACCCGGCTCCGTTTTTCGTTACGAGAAAGAACTGCAGAACGCAGTAAGAGCGCAAATCGGCACCTTGGAAACCGGGCTGGTGATTATAGATGGCGGCGCGGAGAAGGCAGTCTCTACGGGACGGATTGATATTCTTGCGCGTGACGCCGACGGCCGCACAGTCGTTATCGAGCTGAAAGCTGGCTTGTGTCCCAAGGGTGCGATCGAACAGTTGCTCGGTTATGCGAGCGACATTGACGATTCAACCGAAGGTCAGATCACGTCTCGCGCAATTCTAATTGCAGGCGAATTTTCGGAGCGCACACTCGCTGCAGCAAAACGAGTACAAGGCTTAAAATTAATGACTTATGGCATTAACGTGTCGTTCTCCGCAGCGAGCTGAATCACAACTTCTTTGAATACAGACGCGTCGACATCTGACTTCGGGAGTAGCTCTACCACGCCAGAGCCATTTCTCGTAAAAGTTACTCGGTTGCCGCTTGCAAGTGCCGACCAGATGTCAGTCAACCGAGTCTGCGCATCTTCGATCGCGATTTCAATCTGCGTCGTCATGCTCCAACCAGCTCGAAAAGCCCCTCGAACATCCGCCGCCCGTCATTGCCGCCATGCGCCGCCGCGTCGATGCGGCGTTCGGGGTGGGGCATCAGGCCGAGCACGTTACCGGTAGCGTTGAGGATGCCGGCGATGTTGCGCGCACTGCCGTTGACCGAATCGGCATAGCGGAACGCCACGCGGCCTTCGCCTTCGAGCCGGTCGAGCGTGGCTTCGTCGGCGTTATAATTGCCATCGTGGTGGGCGACCGGGATGACGATGCGTTCGCCCGCAGCGTAGCGGCTGGTGAAGGCGCTCTGTGCGTTCTCAACGGTCAGCGGCACTTCGCGGCAGACGAAATCGAGCCCGGCATTGCGCATCAGCGCACCCGGCAGCAGCCCGGCTTCGGTCAGCACCTGAAAGCCGTTGCAGATGCCGAGCACCGGCACGCCGCGCTCCGCCGCTGCCTTAACCGCCGCCATGATCGGAGAGCGCGCGCCGATCGCGCCCGAGCGCAGATAATCGCCGTAGGAAAAACCGCCGGGCAGCGCGATCAGGCCGACGCCATCGGGCAGTTCGGTGTCGGCGTGCCACACCATCGTCGGCGCGGTGCCGCTCACCTCGCGCAGCGCCACTGCAATGTCGCGGTCGCAATTCGATCCGGGAAAGACGATGACCGCGGTCTTCATGGCCGTTCGACCCGGTAGTTTTCGATCACGGTGTTGGCCAGCGGCCTGCGGCACATCTCGTCGATCTGCGCGTCACTGACATCATCGGCGACGTCGAGCTCGAACAGCTTGCCCGCGCGGACGTCATTGACGCCGCCAAAGCCCAGGCCGCCCAGCGCCTTGTGGATCGCGCGGCCCTGCGGATCGAGCACGCCGGGCTTCAGCGTGACGAAAATGCGGAGCTTCATGGGCGTATCCTGCTTGCTGTCGAATGGCGCAGCCTATGGCCTTGTGCGCTGCGGCTCGCAAGCCTCACGTCAGCCATAGGCGCGATCTCGGCGCGGCCGTGGCCACGCCGAGGCCTTACTTGCCCTTGCTCAGCCGATGCTTTTCGAGATCGAGCACCGCGCTGTCGGCGCCCTCGGGCAGCAGCCCCAAGCGCCGCGCGACTTCCTGATAGGCCTCGACTTCGCCGCCGAGGTCACGACGGAAGCGATCCTTGTCGAGCTTTTCGTTGGTTTGCATGTCCCACAGGCGACAGCCATCGGGGCTGATCTCGTCGGCCAGGATGACGCGCGGGTAATCATTGTCCCACACGCGCCCGAATTCGAGCTTGAAGTCGATCAGGCGAATGCCGATCCCGGCGAACAGGCCGCACAGGAAATCGTTCACGCGGATCGCGAGGTCGGCGATGTCGTGCATCTCCTCCTGCCCGGCCCAGCCGAACGCCGCGATATGCTCATCGGTGATCATCGGATCGCCGAGCGCGTCGTCCTTGTAATAATATTCGATGATCGTGCGCGGCAGCTGCGTGCCTTCCTCGATGCCGAGTCGCGTCGAAATCGATCCGGCGGCGACGTTGCGCACCACGACTTCGATCGGGATGATCTCGACCTGACGGATCAATTGCTCGCGCATGTTGAGGCGGCGGATGAAGTGAGTCGGCACCCCGATGAGGCCGAGCAACGTGAAGATATGCTCGGAAATCCGGTTGTTGAGCACGCCCTTGCCGCTGATCGTGCCCTTTTTCTGGGCGTTGAAGGCGGTGGCAGCATCCTTGAAATACTGGATCAGCGTGCCGGGCTCGGGACCCTCATAGAGGATCTTGGCCTTGCCTTCGTAAATCTGGCGGCGACGTGCCATGTGTGCAGCTACCCTTGGAAAAAGAGTGGCCCCGGCGACGCGGGAAAACGCGGGCCGGGGCGCTAAGCATTGGGCTATATCGAAAGCGGGAGGGGGGTGCAATCAGCTTGGCACGACGACGCGCGCCGGGCGAAAGCGCCGCCACAGCAGCACGCCCGCCAGCACCACCAGCCCCGGCGGTCCGAGCAGCGCCAGCGCGCCGAGCAGAATCGCCAGCGTGATCTGAACCGAGCCGATCGCAGTGTCGGCGGCACTGGTCAGCGGTGCGCTCGGGTCGAAGCCGCGCACCGCCGCGCCGGAGCCATAGCGAAACACCATCGGCGTGGTGGCGAGGCTTGCTTGCTGCGCGCTGGTGTCGTCCTTCGTCGCGCCGACGGTTTGCGTGAGGGCGGCGCGCTGGCGCTGGAGTTCCTCGCGTTCGCTACCCTTGACCTTCGGGTCTGCGAGTTGCGCGTCGATCCTTGTGATCGCCTCCTCGGTGCGAGTGCGTTGAACGTCGAGGCGACGGATTTCCGCACCCGCATCGGTGCCGCTGACCTCCGCATCGACCAGTTTGCCCTTGGCCGAGTCGACCGCCGTGATCGCGTCCTTGCCGAAGCCGCGTGCGATCGCCGGGTCGAGTTTGAACGCGAGCATCGCCTCGATGTTGTTCTCGCCGATCAGGCGGTAGCGCATGCCGGTGATGCGGCACCGCGCGATACCGAGCTTTTCGCAGGCTTGAGCGTGGACTTCCTGCGTCTTGGCGATCGCGTCGGAGGGTAAGCGGAAGGCATATTCATAGGCAAAGGCGACGCCCGGGGCGGCGGTGACGGCGATGCCGGGCGCATCGAACGCGACGGCGGGCGATCGGTCGCGCACGGCAGTGCCACCGACGTCGGTCGCGACCGATGCCTCGTCGTTGGCGCTATTCTCCGGCTTGGGCGAACACGCCGCCAGCCCGAGACACACACTCGCCAAAAGCCATGCACGCATCGTCGCTCTCCTGCTCGATTTCATACACCATCTCAACGATAGGATATTAAGTCAAGCTTTCGCCATAATTACGACACATTGTGCCTTATTTGGGGATGGGGACGGATTTCTCTTGGCAGGGTGGTCCTGTTGCCCCGCGCCGCTGTGCTCAGGTGACGGCGTTCCGCTTGGAAAATTCCGGGTCTGCGTAAGCCTTGCTCGCCAAGATTTCGCCGAGGATTTCACCCGCGCGCCACACATCCTCAAAACCGAGATACAGCGGGGTCAGGCCGAAGCGGAGGATGTCGGGATCGCGGAAATCGCCGATCACGCCGCGTGCGATCAGCGCCTGGCAGAGCGCATAGGCGTGGGGGTGGCGGAAGGAGATGTGGCTGCCGCGCTCGACCGGATTGGCCGGGGAGACGCATTCGAGACCTAGCTCCGCGCCGATCGCGGCGAGCAGGTCGAACAAGGTGGCGCTCTTCGCTGCGACTTGGACGCGATCGACGCCGAGCCATAGATCGACCCCGGCCTCCAGCCCAGCCATCGCGAGCATCGGCGGGGTGCCCGCGAGCCAGCGCTTCATGCCGTCCGCAGGCGCATAGGCATCGGCGAAGGCGAAGGGGGCGGCGTGGCCCATCCAGCCGGAGAGCGGGCTGGCGAGCCGGTCCTGAAACGCGCGCGACACGAACAGGAAGGCGGGCGCTCCGGGGCCGCCGTTCAGATATTTGTAGCCGCAGCCGACCGCGAGATCGGCCCCCGCGGCGTTCAGATCGACGTCGATCGCGCCGACGCTGTGACTCAGATCCCACAGCGCGAGCGCGCCAGCGTCGTGCGCGCGGGCTGTCCACTGCGCCATGTCGTAGCGTTCGCCGGTCTTGTAATGGACGTGGGTCAGGAGCGTGACTGCGGTGTCGTGGTCGATCGCGTCGTGCAGGTCGCCGCGCGCCACCGCGTTCAGCCGCGCGCCCGGAACACAGCCGACCGCGCCCTCGGCGATGTGCAGATCGGTCGGGAAATTGCCGGTTTCGCTGACGACTGTGTGGCGTGTCGGATCGTGGCGGAGGGCGGCGACCAGCAATTTGAACAGGTGCACCGAGGGCGAATCAGCGACGATCGCTTCGGCCGCGTGCGCGCCGATCAGCCGCGCGATCTTGCCGCCGATCCGCTGCGGCGCGTCGATCCAGCCTTCGTTCCAGCTGCGGATCAGCCGATCGCCCCATTGGCGCTGCACCATGTCGGCGAGCGCTGGCGCGGTGGCGCGGGGCAGCGGGCCGAGCGAATTGCCGTCGAGATAGATGACGCCCTCGGGCAGCGCAAAGCGATCGCGGTAGGGGCGGAGTGGATCGGCGGCGTCGCGTGCGCGGGCTTCGTCGTGTGTCATGCGCCGCACCACACACCCGTTCGCCCTGAGCCTGTCGAAGGGCTGTTCTCCCCAGGTGACGTCGGGAAATGTGGCACGCTGCCCTTCGACAGGCTCAGGGCGAACGGGAGGGGGAGGGTCATCGACCGGCCAACGCGGTCTGGATGAGCTGTTTCGTCGCGGCCCAGGCGGCGGTTTCCGGCGCGATCAGTTCGACATGGCCGGTGCGGTCGATCACATGGAGCGCGACCGTGTCCCCCTTGGCGCGCGCTTGCGCTTCATAGCCGGTGGCGAGCCGCAGCGGGATGATCTTGTCCTCGCGCCCGTTAACCAGATCCTGCCGTAGGCCGAGCGGCAGGAGGCGTGGGACCGAGGTGTCGCCATAGACGTCGATGCGGCTGCCGGGCTTGCCGACGAGTTGCGCGACCACATCGACACCGCAGCCATTGTCGGGGCTTGCGGCGGTCGCTTCGAGATCGGGCAGGCCGCCGAGGCTGATCACGCGTGCGATCTTCAGTGGCTGCGCGGTGTACAGCGGGCTGCTGTGCGCGATCCGGGGGCGCGCGGCCAGCCACAAGGCGAGATGCCCGCCCGCGGAATGGCCGACCGCGACGATCCGCTTCGTGTCGAGATGGAATTCCGTCGCGTGCTTGCGCAGCGCATCCGCTGCGGCTGCGGCATCGCGGAATGTGCCGGGATAGCCGCCGCCGGGCCGATCGACGCCGCGATATTCGATGTTCCACACCGCGACCCCGCTCTTGCGCAGATCGTCGGCGATCCAGTTCATCAGGCTGCGATCGGCGATTTTCGTCGTCCAGCAGCCGCCGTGCACCATGAGCACGACGGGATGCTGGCCGCGGCCCGCCGGGATCCAGACATCGACCTTCTGCAGCGCGTCATCGCCGTACGCGATGGTGGCGTCCGGCTTGGGTTGTGGGCGCTTGGTCAGATCGGGCCACTTCAGCGGCGTGAAGCTGGCCGGAGCGGCGGCCGGGAGGGAGGTCATGCCGACAGACAAGGCCAGCAGCGCGATCGAGACAAGCCGAAACGGAATGGGATGAAGCATCCCGCTTGCATAGTCGATCGACGCGGCTGGCCCAAATACCGATCTGCAATGACAAGCTACGCTTTTCGATCAATCAGCGCTGCTTATCGGTTGACGGGGCGGCGTGGTGAGGGCGGTATCGCGCAAGGTCGGGCGTGCAGCGGCGTTGGCGAGCAGCTGCGCGCGCTGTGCCGCCACCTGCGCATTTGCGGCGCGGAGGCAGCGGATTTGCTGCAGCCGCTTGGAGAGGCCGAGTTGCTGGTCCTCTGCGCACAGTTGGCTCAAGGTCTTTTTGATGCGGCGGTCGAGTTCGGCCTTGCCAGCGTCGCGGGTCAAATCGAGGTCGGCATAGTGGATCCGGGCGGTCTGCGGGATATCGCGCTCGGACGCAGCCAGCGGCGCGGACACCGACAGCGCGGCGAGGGTGAAGAGCAGTTTCGACATGAGGCATATCCTTGCAATCGAGGAGTATTTGGCGCCGTCGCCGCAATGCGCCCGGCAAAGTCGTTACGCCAACAAATCGTTTCCCATGATATACAAGCCTTGCTTATAAGAGCGCGTGCGCAACCTTCCGCCCCTTGCCGCCGTTCGCGTGTTCGAAGCCGCCGCGCGCCACGGCAATTTCACGCGCGCCGCCGAGGAACTCGGCATGACGCAGGCGGCGGTCAGCTATCAGATGAAGCTGCTCGAGGAGCGACTCGGCGCGCCATTATTCATGCGCTCCGGGCGGGGCATCGTGCTGACCGAGGCGGGCAGCCGCGCGGCACCTCATATCACCCGTGCCTTCGATGCGATCGATGCCGCATTCGGATCGGTGCGGGCGGATGATGCGGCGGTGTTGACGATCTCCACCTTCACCAGCGTCGCCAATAGCTGGCTGGCGTGGCGGCTGGGCGGGTTTCAGATGGAGCATCCGGCGATGGCGGTGCGGCTGACGACGTCGGATGCAGTGGTGTCGTTCGCCTCGGAAGAGGTCGATGTCGCGATTCGGTCCGGCGCGGGCGGCTGGCCCGATCTGGTCGCGCATCGGCTTTTCCCGATGGATTTCACCCCGATGTGCAGCCCGGATTTCCTGGCGCAGCACGGCCCGCTGACGCCGCACGCCTTGATCGATTTGCCGCTGATCGACCGGCAGAAGCGGCGCTGGAAGATATGGTTCGATCAGGCCGGCGTGCCCGCCCCGGCGCAGGCACCGCGCGCCGGAATTCGGCTCGATACCGAAGCGAATGAGGGCCATGCCGCGATGGCGGGGCAGGGGATTGCGTTGCTGACCCCGTTCCTGTGGCACCACGATGTGGCGCAAGGGCGGCTGGTGCGCCCGTTCGATCAGGTGTCGGAACGCGGAAGCTGGTGCTGGCTGGTCTATCCCGAACGGCGGCGCACCGTGCCAAAGATCCGGCAGTTTCGCGATTGGCTGCTGGCCGAGGTGGCGCGCAACGCGGCGCCGACCCCGATCGGCGTGCGGCGCGATTCGGATGTTGCCCAAGCGTAAGGATAGACGCGCCCGCCTGCGGCCTGCTACCCGAATGCCATGCCGACCGACCTGACCGATCCGTTCCAAGCCATTGTCGATGCCCCGTTCGATAGCGCGCTATCCGACCGCTATCTCGTCTATGCGCTGTCGACGATCACCGCGCGGTCGCTGCCCGATGTGCGCGACGGGATGAAGCCGGTGCATCGCCGCTTGCTGTGGGCGATGCGGCAGCTCCGCATGGACCCGAGCACGCCCTACAAGAAATCCGCGCGCGTCGTTGGTGAGGTGATCGGCAAATACCATCCGCATGGCGACAGCTCGGTCTACGATGCGATGGTCCGCCTCGCGCAGGATTTCTCGGTGCGCTATCCGCTCGTCGAGGGCCAGGGGAATTTCGGCAATATCGATGGCGATAACGCCGCCGCGTTCCGCTATACCGAGGCGCGGCTGACGCAAGTCGCTATGGATTTGATGGCGGGGCTCGACGAAGACGCCGTCGGCTTCAAACCCACCTATAATAATGAAGAGCAGGAACCCGAGCTCTTCCCTGGAGCCTTCCCCAACCTGCTAGCAAATGGTGCGGCGGGAATCGCGGTCGGCATGGCCACGAACATCCCGCCGCACAATGCCGCCGCACTGTCCGATGCGGCGATCATGCTGATCGACCAGCCCGAAGCGGACAACGCGGCACTGCTCGAACATATCAAGGGCCCCGATTTCCCGACCGGCGGCCTTGTCGTTGATAGCCCGGCGGCGATCGCCGAGGCGTATGCCACGGGGCGCGGCGGGTTCCGGCTGCGCGCGCGCTGGCATGTCGAGGATCAGGGGCGCGGCACCTGGAACGCGATCGTCACGGAGATTCCGTACGGTATCCAGAAGGGCAAATTGATCGAGCAGATCGCGGCGATCGTCAACGACAAGAAGCTGCCGATCCTGGCCGATATTCGCGACGAATCGGACAGCGAAATCCGGATCGTGATCGAACCGCGCAGCCGCACGGTCGATGCCGACATGCTGATGGAAAGCCTGTTCCGGATGACCGATCTGGAAGTGCGCTTCAGCCTCAACCTCAACGTGCTGGATGCGACCCGAACGCCGCGCGTGATGAGCTTGCGCCAGGCGCTGTCGGAATGGATCGCGCACCAGTTCATTGTGCTCCAGCGGCGCACCGCGCATCGGCTGTCTAGGATCGCCGACCGGATCGAGCTGCTCGACGGTTATATCGTCGCCTATCTCAACCTTGATCGCGTGATCGAGATCATCCGCACCGAGGATGAGCCAAAGCCGGTGATGATGGCCGAGTTCGAACTGAACGACCGCCAGGCCGAGGCGATCCTCAACATGCGGCTGCGCAGCTTGCGGCGGCTGGAGGAAATGGAGTTGCGCAAGGAGCGCGATACGCTGGAGGCGGAGCGTGCCGGGCTGGAGGCGTTGCTTGGCAGCGAGGCGCGGCAGCGCACGCGGCTGAAGAAAGACTTCGCCAAGCTGCGCGAGCGCTATGGCCCCGAAACCGCGCTCGGCAAGCGGCGCACGACTGTGGCGGAGGCGGCCCCGGCGCGCGAAATCCCGCTCGACGCGATGATCGAGCGTGAGCCGATCACCGTGATCCTGTCGCAACGCGGCTGGATTCGCGCGATGAAGGGGCATCTCGATGCCGCCGGTCTCGCCGCGCTGAAGTTCAAGGATGGCGATGCGGCGCTGTTCGATTTTACCGCGCAGACCACCGACAAGATCGTCATCGCAGCGGAAAACGGTCGATTCTATACGCTCGGCGCCGATAAATTGCCCGGCGGGCGCGGCTTTGGCGAGCCGGTGCGGCTGATGATCGATCTCGACGGCGATATCGGCATCGTCGGCATCTTCCGCGCGAGCGTAGCGGAAAAAATGCTGGTCGCGGCGAGCGACGGGCGCGGCTTCATCGTGCGCACCGCCGATGTGCTGGCTGAGACACGCAAGGGCAAGACGGTGGTGACGCCCAGGCTTGGCGCAAAGCTCAAGATCGTGCGTCCGGTCGATCCCGAGGCGGATTATGTCGCGGCGATCGGCGACAATCGGCGTTTGCTGGTCTTCCCGCTCACCGAACTCGCTGAACTTGCGCGCGGGCAGGGGGTGCAACTGATGCGCTTCCGCGACGGCGGATTGTCGGATGCGAAGACCTTCGTGTTTGCGCAGGGGTTGAGCTGGGCGATGGGTGGCGACACTGGGCGCACCCGCACCGAGACCGATCTTGCGCCGTGGCGCGCCGCACGCGGGGCGGCGGGACGGATGCCGCCCAATGGGTTCCCCCGCGACAATCGGTTTTGAAGGCCGTTTGCGACAGGTTTTGACAGTGGCACTGCAAGTACCTGAAAAATCGATGTGTTGACCGGGTTCTTAACGATTCGCCCGTACGCTCGGGGAAATGGCGCTCAAGTCGCATCCTCGCTTGTCCCCCTCTGCCGTGGCGCCCGCGCCGACGGAGGACGCCGCGCAAGCGGTCGCGGTGATGGCGGCGTCGCGTGCGATCAATCTGCTCCCGGTGCCCGCCGCGCTGGTCGAGCTGACGGAAAACACAAGCAAAACCGACGGCAAGCCGGTCGTCTCGGTACTGACCGCGAACCGCGCGCATGACATTGCGGGCTTGGGCGGCGGGGAGCGGCGGCGCTCGCTGATCCAGCAAATCGAGGACCGCATCATCGCCTTCATCCAGGGCGATTCGCTGCGGGCCGAATTTCACGTCGAATATGGCGATGCGGTCGAATGCCATTATTATCAGGCGACGCTCGCGCGCCTGACCCGCAACCCCGAGCAGCGCTGCATGTTGGTGCTGGTCGATCAGACCGCAGAACTGCGCACCGAACATAATCTGCGGCGCGATATGCTGACCGACAGCCTGACCGGCCTGCCGAATCGCGCCGGGTTCAGCGACCGGCTTGAGACTTTGCTGGCCGATCCGGATCTGCGCGCGCGCTATGCGGTGCTGGTGGTCGATCTCGACCGCTTCAGCCGCGTCAACGCTTGCCTCGGATCGATGACCGGCGACGAACTGCTCATCACTGTAGCGCGTCGGTTGAAGGGAGCGCTCAGGGCACAGGATGTGCTAGCGCGCACGGGCGGCGACGAGTTCGGCATCCTGCTGACGATGGACGATGGGATCGGCGATGCCGACCAGGTCGCGCGGCGGATCCAGACAGCGCTGGCAACGCCGTTCCGGCTTTCCGATTTCGAGATCCGCGTCGCCTGTTCGATCGGCATCGCGTTCGGGTCGAGGGAGATCGACGATAGCGAGGAGTTGATTCGCCACGCGCAATTTGCGGTGAAGCGTTCCAAGGGCACCGGCAAGACCGAAGCCTATCAGACGCAGGCGTTCGACATTGCGCGCGAACAATTCGGCATGGAAACCGCGCTGCGCCGCGCGATCGAGCGCGGGCAGATGCGGCTGACCTATCAGCCGATCGTCGATCTTTCGACCGGGCGGTTGGTCGCGTTCGAATCGCTCGCGCGCTGGTGCGACGAGGACGGCACCGAACATTCGCCCAACACCTTCATTCCTGTCGCCGAGGAATCGGGGCTGATCGTTCCACTCGGCCGCTGGGCGATTCAAGAGGCGGCCGCCACGCTGGCGCAATGGGACGCGCGGCTTGGCGGAAAGTGCGGGGTCAAGCTGGCGGTCAATCTGTCGGCGATCCAATTGCAGCGCGATTCGATCGCACCGGTGGTGCAATCGGCGCTCGCGGTGCACGGCCTCGACGGATCGCGCTTCACGCTGGAGTTGACGGAGAGCGCGCTGGTCACCGATCCGGATCGCATCGCCGGGATCATGCACGCGCTGAAGGACCTCGGCACGACGATCGCGATGGACGATTTTGGCACCGGCTATTCGAATCTCGCCTATCTGCAGAAGCTGCCGATCGATATTCTGAAAATCGACCGCAGCTTCGTGACCGGAATGCTCTGCGATCGGGACAAGATCGCGATCGTTCGCGCGATTCTGTCGCTGGCGCAGGCGCTGGGGATGCAGACGACGGCCGAGGGAATCGAGACCAACGAACTCGCGCAGACGCTGGCGGCACTCGGCTGCACGTACGGCCAGGGCTATCTCTACGCTAAGCCGCTGGAGGCCGAAGCGGCTTATGCGATGCTGGCGGACCGGGTGAACTGAGCGACCGCTTCGTCGGCGATCGCGCCCGCGCGCTCGGCATCGGGAAAGTCCTCGGCGATCCAGCGATCCTCGACCAGCTTCAACAAGCGCGCGACGTCCGGCCCCTTGTCGACACCGCGCGCGACGATCGCGCCGCCGGTGAGCGGGAAGGCGGGGGCGGTCCAGCGTGCGATAAAGCGCGCGCCGTCCACATCCTCCGGACGGGCGATCAGCCAGCGATCGAGCGCGCGCTCCCGCCCCAGGCGATAGCTCAGCGCCTCCGGACTCGGGACATCGGCGGTCAGCGCGGAGACGATCCGCTTGCGCTGCACGGTCGAGAGTTTCAGTCGGGCCGCGACATCCTCGCCCACGACGGGATCGCGCGGTAGGATCGCGGCGATGCGGCGAATCGGATCGGGATCGAGAGCGGCTGCAATTTCTGCCGCGGCGACGCGCGCGACGGCGGTGACCCCATCGGCGGTGATCTCCGGCAAGACCGGCAGCAGGATGCCGCGTTCGACCATCAGCGCCAGCGTCGCGACCGCGCCGGGTGCCACCAGCAGTTTGAGCATCTCCGCCGCGATCCGTTCGCGCGACAGCGCCATCAGATCGTTCGCGCGTGCCGTGCAAGCCTCCACCGCCGCGGCATCAGGCACATCACCGAAGCGCGCGTGGAAGCGGAAGAAACGCAGGATGCGCAGATGATCCTCGGCGATGCGTTGCAGCGGATCGCCGATGAAGCGCACGCGGCCCGCCGCGAGATCGGCGCGGCCGTCGAAATAATCGAAAATCTCACCGCTTAGAGGATCGGCATAGAGCGCGTTGATCGTGAAATCGCGGCGGCTGGCATCGGCGCGCCAATCGTCGGTGAAGGCGACAGTGGCGTGGCGCCCGTCGGTGGTCACGTCGCTGCGCAGCGTGGTGATCTCGACCGGATGGCCGTCGCCCAGCACGGCGGTGATCGTCCCGTGCGCGATGCCGGTCGGCACCGCCTTGATCCGGGCTGCGGCCAGGCGGTCGATCACGTCCGCGGGCCGGTGCCGCGTCGCGACATCGACGTCCGAGACGGCGATGCCGAGCAGCGTATCGCGCACCGCCCCGCCGACGAAGCGCGCCTCACCCTGTGCAGCCCCGAGCGTTTCGCACAGCGCCGCCAGGCCGGGGCGGGTCCGCCATGCGGCGTCGGGCAGGATCAATTGCTCCATCGCAACCGCCGCGAGAGATTGACGATCATCGCGGCGGTCGCACCCCAGATGCGATGCTCGCCCCAGATGATTTCATAATAATGCCGGTTGCGGCCCTGCCACTCGACGCTCGCTTCGACGTGATTACCCGAATCGAGCAGGAAGCCGAGGGGTACTTCGAACACTGCCGCTACTTCTGCCGCCGCAGGCGTGAAGACCAGATCGGGGGGGACGACGCCGATCACCGGGGTCACTTCGAACCCGGTGACGGTGCGGTAGCGATCGGCCGCGCCGACCAGCGTCACCCGGTCGCGTGGCAGCGCGATTTCTTCCTCCGCCTCCCGCAACGCGGCGGCGGACGGGCTGGCGTCGCCCGGATCGATTCGGCCGCCGGGAAAGGCGATCTGTCCGGCATGGCGTGACAGCGTATCGGTGCGGCGCGTCAGGATCACGCCGGGTTCGGCGCGGTCGGTCACCGCAACGAGCACCGCCGCTTGCGCCAAGGGGGTCGCTACCGCGTCGAGATCGGCGTGATCGCCGGTCAGCAACACGGTATCGCCATCATGCGCCAGATCGAGCGCGTGGCGCAGCCGTTCGACCAGCGTCATGCAGCAGAGCCTGCCGCAGTCGGTTCGATCGGGAAGAACTGGCCCGCGCTCCACACGCCCGGCGGCGTATCGTCGCCGTCGATCGCGCGTTGCGCCAGCTCATAATAGACCGCGCGCGCGACCACGGCATCAAGCCCGCCGCGCACATGAAGATAGGGGCGGGGACCGTCTTCGCCTGCCTCAAAGCGCAAGGGGTGGGCGGCATCGGCGGTGACGAGGTCGCCGGTGTTGAGCCGGAAGGTGAGATTGCTGTCGCGGCCTGAGCCGCTCGCTTTCAACTCCACTGCGACGAACGGGGCATCCTCGACCGCGATATCGAGCTTTTCGACCGGGGTGACGAGCACATAGGAGCCATCGGGCTCGCGCCGCAGGATCGTTGAGAACAGCCGCACCATCGCCTCGCGGCCGATCGGCGATCCCTGGTGATACCAGGTCCCGTCACGCGCGATGCGCATCTCGCTATCGCCGCAATGCGTCGGGTTCCAGCGCTCGATCGGCGGCAATTTGCGCTCTTCGGCAAGGCGCGCGATGTCGGCGAGCGACAAAGCGGAAAGGTCGGGGATCGGCTCCATCGGCATCGGCTCGCGGTAGGCCACGCGGCATATAAGGTAAAGTCAGGCGATTACCGTAATGCGCGGTCCCAGCATCCCCGCACCATCCGGCACGCCCGCCCCCCGCGCGAGCAGACGATGCCGTTCGACCGGGCCGGGGACGCGCCACGCCGCGGTGCGCGACGCATCGAAGCCGAAGAAGCGTTGGTAATATTCGGGATCGCCGATCAGCGTGATGGCCTCCGCCAGGCCGACCGTCTCCGCCGCCGCCAGCGCGTGCGCGGTCAGCGCGCGGCCAATGCCGCCCTGCTGCCGCGCCGGATCGACCGCAACCGGGCCGAGCTGTACCATCGGTACGTCGACACCGTCATCGCCGGCAAAGCGAATCGGCCAGCATTGGATCGTGCCAAGCAGCGCCCCGTCCTCCACCGCCGCGAAGCTGAGCTCCGGGATCGCCGCCATGCCTTCGCGGATGCGATAGGCGGTGCGCAGATGCCGGTCGCGGCCGAACGCATGATCGAGCAACTGCTCGACCGCGGCGGGGTCGATCGCGGCAATCGGCACGAATTCGATCACGGGCGTTTCCTCATCCGCCATGGACCGACGGGGCCGCGCGCTTTAGCCTGCATACTGGCGAACGCAAGTCGAACGGGAGGGGCTACCATGAAACTCTATGATGCCGTCTGGGCCCCCAGCCCGCGCCGCGTGCGGCTCTACCTCGCCGAAAAGGGCATCGAAATCGAACGGGTGATGATCGATTTGCGGACCGATGAGCATCTCGGCGATGCCTATCTACGCGTCAATCCGCGCGGTGCGGTGCCCGCGCTCGAACTCGATTCGGGTGAAGTGATTTGCGAATCGTCGGCAATCTGCCGCTATTTCGAGGCATTGCAGCCGCCGTCGCCGCTGTTCGGCGAAACCGCCCTGGATATCGCGCGGATCGAATCATGGACGCGCCGGATCGAGCAGGAGGGCTATGCGGCCGTCGTCTATGTCTTGCGCAACCAGCGCGAAGCGTTTCGCGATCGCGGTGTCGCGGGCAAATGGCCCGCCGTCCCGCAAATCCCCGAACTGGCGCAGCGCGGCGCGATTCTGTGGCACGCCTTCATGAGCGCGCTCGACCGGCATCTCGCCGGGCGGACATGGATCGCGACCGATTCCTATAGTTTTGCCGATATCTCGGCCCTGATTACGGTCGATTTTGCGAAGGCGGCGAAGCTGGCGGTGCCGCCAAACCATACCAACGTTTTGCGCTGGTACGAATCGGCGGCGGCGCGGCCGAGTTCCGCCGCCTGACGGTTCCCCTTGCGGCCACATCTGCTATGGCGCGCGCCCATAGCGATGGAAGGCCTGCCTTGAACGACCGATTGACGCTGAACGTGCACGACCTCGAAGTGATGGTGCTGACCGGCATTTATTCCGAGGAGACGCACCTGCCGCAGCCGCTGCGGATCTCGCTGACGGTCGATCTCGACGTGCCGGCGCGATTCGATCCCGATACGCCGCTCAGCGAATCGAAGAATTATCTCGACCTGAAACATGCCGCGACGACTGCGCTGCCGGCGGGCGTGCATTTCAAGCTGGTCGAGGCGGTCGCCGATCATATCTGCGAGACGCTGTTCCTGCAGGACAAACGCGTTTCGCGTGTCGAAGTGTCGATCGTGAAGCTCGCCATTGCCGAGGCGGGCGAGGCGATCGGCATTACGCTGGTGCGGAACCGGCGTTGAACACGACGCTGACGGCGGCGGTCGGTGGCGCGGCGGGGTTGGTTTTCCCGCGCACCGCTGCGGATATCGCGTCGTTACCCGACGCGCCCGCCGTCGTGCTGCTGGTGATCGCGGCTGACGTGCCTGATCTCGACCGCGCGATGTTGCTCGCGGCGGTCGGCCCGCTGGCGGTCGAAATCGCGCCCGACCGGCGGATCGCGGCGATCGATGTCGGGCCGGGTGCGGTGGAGGCCGATGTGGTCGCTGCTGCCCGCTTCCTGACCAGCGCCGAATCGAGCACCGGCCAGATCCTGCGCATTACCGCACGCTAAAGGCGCTTTAGGGCCGCCCGCCGCGATCGCACGGGCCGAGCGTCTGCACCACCAGCGCATAATCTTCGCGCGCGATGTCGGCGTCGGGCCCGGTCGAACTCAGCACCGTATCGGGCAGCGCGGCGGGCAGGGTGCAGGCGAGCCGATACCACAACAGCGTATCACGCGGGGGCGGTGGCGCGCCTTCGCCGACCACTTCGCCCAGCGCGACCGACCAGCGGGGCGGCTGCCCGGTGCGGCGCACGATCCCGATCGAGATTGGCCGGTCATCCTCGGTGGTCAGGAAAACGCGGGTTTCGCCTTCGCCCGGAATGTTGCCGGGCGTGTGGAAGGTGTTGCCGATTCCGGTGATCGTCGGCGGTGCGTCGGCGGCCAGCGTCTCGGCGACGATGCGGCGGGTGAGCGCGTCTGCGCCGGGCGTCCAGCTCCGTTGCCCATCGGGCCGGACGAGCTGGACTTGCCCGGCATTGCCGGGAACGCCGCGCGCGAACAGCAGCACGCGCGCCTTGCGATAGCGCGGCGGACGGCCCCGCGCGTCGAGCGGCACGTCGATCGTGTATCCAATCCGAGCTGCGACCGCGCCGGGGGCGCGAATCAGTGCCAGCACGTCGGCCTCTATATAGAGCCGCGCATCGCCCGCCCGCAGGTCCGGTGCATTGACCGGTTTTAGCCGGATTTCACTGCGCACCACTGCATCGATCACCACAGGAGCCGCCACCACGAGGTCGGCATAGTCGGCATAGGGTGGGGCGGGCTGCGAAATTTCTTGTGGTGTTGCAGGGGTTTGCTGTGCACAAAGGGCGGATGCAGGAAGGGTGGCGAGAAGCGCTGCCAGCGCGAGTTTGGGGGCGTGGATCATTGCTAAGCGTTACTCGGCCATGGCGATTTTATATAGAAATAATTCTGCCACGCAGGGATTGTACGTTTGTTGCGTGAGACAAAGCGTTTGCGTCGTGGTTTTGAGCGCGATAGAGGTTGCCGCCTGTCCAGGATACATAGTCGCCCAGTGACAGGCCGGATTACGATTGGACGTGACGGATCGGCCTGGAGCCGTCGTGCCGGAATAGAGGAGTTTCGTTTCTGAATGGCTTATGCTGATCGCAATACAGGTGGCAGCCGCATCGTCTCGATCGTTATCGTCTCGATCGTCGTTGCGGTGCTCGCCTACGGATTCGTCAACGGTCTGACCTTCTCATACGTGAAGAAGATGACCGAGAAGCTAAACACGTTCGACGTCGTCGAACCGCCACCCCCACCTCCGGAAGTTCCGCCACCGCCGCCGCAAGAGCAGCCGCAGTTGCAGACTCCGCCGGTCGTTTCGCCTCCGCCGCTCGTGCGGGTGCAGTCGCCGCCTCCGCCGGTGATTTCGC
>JAIXZV010000140.1 GCA_027489365.1 Sphingomonadales bacterium | reverse complement strand
GGATGGGCAGGACGGCGCCGTTCATGGTCATGGAGACGGACATCTTGTCGAGCGGGATGCCGTCGAACAGGATTTTCATGTCGTCGATCGTATCGATCGCTACGCCCGCCTTGCCGACATCGCCGGTCACGCGCGGATGATCACTATCATATCCGCGATGAGTCGCGAGATCGAACGCAACCGACAGCCCCTTCTGCCCCGCCGCCAGATTGCGCCGATAGAAAGCGTTGGAGGCTTCCGCCGTCGAAAAACCGGCATATTGGCGAATCGTCCACGGCCGCCCCGCATACATGCTCGCGCGCACCCCGCGCGTGAACGGGGCAAAACCCGGCAGCCCGGGGTCGACCCCTTCCACGTCCGCCGCCGTATATAGCGGCTTCACGTCGATCCCCTCAGGCGTCGGCCAAGTGAGGTCGCGCCCCTTCACTTCCTTCGCAGCGAGCGCCTGCCAGTCTTCAAGGGTTGGTTTGTCGGTCATCAGTCCAAGTCTTCCATTCTCGTCCAGCCGAAGCAGGATCGCGAGAAATCCGCCTCGAACGCATGGACGTTACCGCCACCTGCGTCCCCACCTTCGGCGGCCTGGTCGAAGCACCGCGCGATCGGTTGGTTGCGGATAGCGCATTTCAGCAGCGTGCCAACCCCGCCATGCCCCACGAACATCACGGTCTGACCGTCGTCACCGGACCTAAACGTCGCGCGGACCGCATCAACGATGCGCCGCTGCGCATCGACCGCGCGTTCCCAGCCCCGCACAGAAACCTCGGGCGTTGCAAAAAAGCGATCGGCGGTCGCCTCGAACTCGCGGGCCGGCAGATACCCTGTCGCCGACCGATCATTCTCGTGCATCGCCGCGCCGATCTCGAACGGCAGGCCGATGGCCTCAGACAGGATTGTCGCCGTTTCGATCGCCTTTCGCTCGTCACTTGAGACGATGCGGCGAACCGACGCCAGGCATCGGCGCGCGCCCAGTACGCGGAGCCGCGCGCGCCCGACATCGGACAGCGACCAATCCGGCACGGCGCGCGCCGGATCAATCTGCACCTGCGGGTGGGACAGATAATAAGCGATTCCCACGCGTGCGGACTACGCCCCCCTAAACGCCGCCTTGCGCTTCTGCAGGAAGGCAATCCCCCCCTCCATCGAATCCGCCGTGCCGCGTGCTGCGCGCTGGTTCTCCGCTTCCTGCAGCATCGCCGAGGCATAATCGCTCTCATATGCGGTGCGGAGCTGGCGCCGCATCAGCCCCATCGCCACGGTCGGCCCCGCCGCCAGCCGCTCGGCCAGCGCGAACGCCTCGGCGTCGAGCGCGTCGTCGGCCACGACCTTGTGGATCATCCCCCACTCGAGCGCCTTGGCCGCGGGGACCTTCTCGCCGAGCAGCATCATCTCGCTCGCCCGTGCGCGGCCGATCAGGCGCGGCAGCATCCAGCTGGCACCGCCATCGGGAACGAGGCCGATATTGACGAATGCCTGGAGGAAATAGGCCGTCTCGCTCGCCACACAGAAATCGGCGGCGAGCGCGAGGCTGCAGCCGATCCCCGCCGCCGGCCCGCGCACCGCGCTCACCACCGGCACGCCAAGATCGGCGATCGCCGCCATCGTCGGGTTATAGCTTTCGGTCAGCGCCTTGAACGTGGTGTTGCCGGGGTCATCGCTGCCCAGCGCCCCGCCCCCGACATCCGCGCCCGAACAAAAGGCGCGGCCCGACCCGGCGAACAACACCGCGCGCGCGCCGTCGAGATTAGCGATCGCATGGGCGATTTCCTCGAACGCCTGCGGCGGTGCTGCGTTGAGCCGCTCGGGCCGGTTGAGCGTCACCACCAGCACATCGCCGCGCTGCTCGCTCAGAATCATTTCGTAGGTCATGCTCTCTCCTGCTGACGCGTATGATGCACGTCGATTATCCGAATTTCATCCTCGTCGATTTCATAGCTTATGACATATTGGATGTTGGTGAGCGAAAGTTTGCGGACACCAGGAATGGCGGACGATCGCCCAAGTTTGGGGAACGCCAAGAGTTGCTCCGTCCGTCGCTTGATCTCGGCTTCGATTCGGTCTGCCCGCGATGGGTCGCGATCGGCGATGAAATTCCAGATTTGATGGAGATTGGCGTCGGCACGCGCCGTCCAACGGAGCCTCACAGGCCGCGTTCGGCCCGCCACCGGCGTTTATGCTCGGCCAACCGCTCGAACACTTCCTCGTGCGAAAAAGTCCGTCCGGCGGCAATATCCGCCAGCCCCTCCTCGATATCCGCCTGATATTGCGGATCGGCCTGCAACCGCGCGATCGCAGCTTCTTCTTCCGGCGACCAAATCTGCTGGCCCTGCTCATCCAGCGGACCGAGATCATCGTCCGGGCGAAGATCGGGAACGGGCTTGTTCATGGCCGCAGTGATATCCGATGAAAAGGTACGACGCTAGCGGTTCGACTGGATCGAGGGGTCACGTTCCCCTGCCTTCTCGCGCATGGTGGATGCGAACGATCCACAGCGCGGAATCTTCGATGCGATAGGTGATGATGTATTGAATGTCGGGGATCGATAATAGCCGCACGCTATTCGTATCCGCGGTGCGACCCTGAAATGGCGTAGCGGCCAGACTGCGCGCCCGCGCGACGATGCGGCGTTCGACGCGCGCCGCCCATGAATCGCTGCGCTGACGATTGAACAGATCGATCCGATCGAGGTCGTCGATCGCTTCCGGCGTCCAGCGCAGGATCCTCAACGCGATGCTCGACGCCGCGCCAGTTCAGCCAAAACCTGTTCGGTAGAAAATCCCTCCCCGCGCGCCATCGACGCGAGACCCGCCACAACATCCGCTTGATAGCGCGGATCGGCCTGCAAGCGCGCGATCGCTTCGGCCTCTTCCGGCGACCAGACTTGCTGGCCCCGCGCGTCGAGCGGACCGAGATCGTCGTCCGGGCGAAGATCGGGAACGGGCTTGTTCATCGCGGCACGATATTCCCTTCGCCCGCGCGGCGCTAGTGCTCCGGCGTTTCCATCAGTTCGACCAGCACGCCGCCCATATCCCTGGGGTGGACGAACACGATCGGCGTGCCGTGCGCGCCGATGCGCGGTTCGCCCAGCACGGTCGCGCCCTTGGCCTTCAGATCGGCAACCGCCACATGGATGTCGGGCACTTCGAAACAGACATGATGCTGCCCGCCCGCCGGATTCTTGCGCAGGAAGCCCGCGATCGGCGAGCTCTCGTCATACGGCTCGATCAGCTCGATCTGCGTGTTGGGCGTGTCGATGAAACACACTTTCACGCCTTGCGCGGGCAGATCGAACGGTTCGCCGATGACAGTGGCCCCAAGCAGATCGCGGTACATCGCGATCGACCGTTCGATCGACGGCGTCGCCACGCCGACATGGTTGAGGCGGCCGAGCAGCGCGGGCGAGGAATCGGTCATGATATGTTCACTCCCCCGCGTCGGGATCGGGCGGCGTTGGTGCCTTCGGTGCCACAGGCGGCGGGGCGGAGCGCGGCGGGATCACGCCCAGTTCATACTCGCACGCCTTCAGCACCTGTCGGATCGGCGCTTCGCCCGGCCCGGCAAAGCTCGCCTCGACCACGGCATTGTCGGGGTCGATCACGCGCACGTGGATCGTTTTCCCATGCGCGATCACCTGCGCGAGATTGGTGACGATCACATCCTGGCTGATGAACGCGCCGGTGCCCGGAAACTGCCAGTTGGTGCCGAGCCAGCCATCGTCATCGGCCTTGATCGACACCGGCCGCGGCAGCGCGGCCGCAAAGCCGGGCTTAGGAATGAATTGGATCGAGACGATCTTTTCATTCGCCACGTCGCAGCGCACGACGAGCCGCGCCTTATTGTCGCTCGACCAGGCCGAGCTCGAGGTCGCCTTGCTGCTCGCCCCCGCCTGCGTTGTCACCGCCCAGGGAACGGGCGGGGCGGCGGCGGCCTGCAGGAGCAAGGCGAGGATCATGCCACCGACTTACCGGCGCCGACCACGCTCTCAGGCAGATCCTTGCCGAACACGCGCTGGTAATATTCGGCGACCAGCGCCCGCTCGGTCTCGTCGCACTTGTTGAGGAACGACAGGCGGAACGCGAAGCCGACATCGCCGAAGATCAGCGTGTTCTGCGCCCAGGTGATGACCGTGCGCGGGCTCATAACGGTCGAGATGTCGCCATTGATGAAGCCGCGGCGCGTGAGATCGGCGACACGCACCATATTCTCGACCTGACGCACGCCCTCGGGCTTGTCATACTCACCCGATTTGGCGAGCACGATCTGCGCCTCCACCTTGGCGGGCAGATAGTTGAGCGTGACCACGATGTTCCAGCGATCCATCTGACCCTGGTTGATCTGCTGCGTGCCGTGATACAGGCCCGACGTATCGCCGAGACCCACCGTGTTGGCGGTCGCGAACAAGCGGAAATAGGGGTTCGGGCGGATCACGCGATTCTGGTCGAGCAAGGTCAGCTTGCCCTCGGTTTCCAGCACGCGCTGGATCACGAACATCACGTCGGGGCGACCCGCGTCATATTCGTCGAACACGAGCGCAGTCGGCGTCTGCAGCGCCCAGGGCAGCAGGCCTTCGCGGAACTCGGTGACCTGCAGCCCATCGCGCAGCACGATCGCGT
>JAIXZV010000190.1 GCA_027489365.1 Sphingomonadales bacterium | reverse complement strand
GGCGCGCAGGCCGTACACATTATCGCCGAAATAGACGTTCGACAGGTAGCGCGACAGGATCTGGTCCTTGCTCAGCCACGCTTCGAGCCAGAAGGCGATCATCACTTCGCGGATCTTGCGCGCGGCGGTGCGGTCTGAATCGAGGAAGGCGTTCTTGGCGAGCTGCTGCGTGATCGTGCTGCCGCCCTGATCGCGGCCTTTCGAGGTCACGTTATGGAAGAACGCGCGCGCGATGCCGCGCGGGTCGATCCCCCAATGCGAGCGGAAACGCCGATCCTCGATCGCGAGGAACGCATTGGTGACGTTCTTGGGAAGTTTCGCCGCATCGACCGGCGCCTCCAGAATCGCTCCCCGCCGCGCGATCGGCGTGCCGTCGTCGGCCAGCAGCGTGATGCTGGGCGGCGTCGGGGGCTGCAGCGATTTCGACAGCGGGGCGGTGACCGCGAGCCAGCCGACCGCGAACACGAACAGCACGATCGCTGCGGCAAGCCCGCGCGTGACCCAGCGCCACCGGCTCGCGCGCTGCACGACCGGCAGATTGGTGGCATATGCGTCGTCGTCCGCGCTTTGATAGTCGGCGCGCGGTGGTGGCATCCCGCCGGTGAGTTCCAGCGCGTCGTCTTCATCGCCATTGGCGCGCGCACCGCCGACCGGGCCGAAGGGATTAAAGCGCATCAGGCGTTTCCATACCACAAACCAGTGTATTACTTGCATATGACAGATCATGCAAGCGAGGCCAGCGCATCGCGTCGCGTCTAGCAGCCCGATCGTCGCGATGCGAGCAGAAGGTAAAACGCCCGCGACTTGGCGATTGAGCCGCGCCGCCGCCCCGGCTATCGCAACCTGCATCCGGCCGCCGTGCCATCCTTGATCCGAAAGCCCGTGCGATGGCCGATTCCCTTGCTTCTCTCCCGCTGGTCGTCGGCATTGGCGGGACGATCGGCGGCGTATCCTCGACCGAGCGGGCGCTCGCGATCGCGCTCGATGCCGCGGGCCGCGAGGGGTTCCGCACGCGGATGTTCGGCGGGGCCGACATGGCGCGCCTGCCGCTCTACGATCCCAAGGCGACGACCCGCACCGCCGATGAACGCGATTTCGTCGATACGGTGCGCCAAGCCTCGGCGCTGATCATCGCGTCGCCCGGCTATCACGGCAGCATTTCCGGCGTGGTCAAGAATGCACTCGACCTGCTTGAGGAAACCGCGCGCGACGAGAACCGTCCGTATCTGGCGGATATGCCGGTCGGGCTGATCGCGACGGCATACGGCTGGCAAGCGACCGGCAGCACCATCGCCGCGCTGCGCTCGATCGTCCATGCGCTGCGCGGATGGCCGACGCCGTTTGCGGCGGCGGTGAATTCGCAGGTGACGAAGTTTGATGAGGCCGGGGGGGCGAATGATCCCGCCGTTGTTGCGCAATTGCAGATGGTGGGGCAGCAAGTCGCGCGCTTTGCGCCGCTGGCGATCCAGCATGGCTGAGCGGTTCGATCGGCGCACCGCGCTCGCGATCGGGGCGGGCGCGCTGGCGAGCACGCCGCTGTTGGCGCAACTCGCCAAGCCCGTTGGGCAGGCCCTCACGGATGCCTTCCCCGGCAAGCGCGGCATGATCCTGCAGCGCACGCGCGCGCCGTTGCTGGAGACACCAATGGACGCGTTCGACGGGGCGCTGACCGATTCGCCGTTCACGCCCAACGACCGCTTCTTCGTGCGCTGGCATTATGACGACATACCGCTGTCGGTCGACGTGGCAGCCTTCCGCCTCAAGGTCGGTGGCGCGGTAAAGCGCACGCTGTCGCTGAGCCTCGCCGACATCCAGGCGCTGCCGCAGGTCGAGATCGCCGCAGTCAACCAATGTTCGGGCAACTCCCGCGCGGCGTTCGGCCCGCGCGTGCCGGGTGCGCAATGGGGCAATGGCGCGATGGGTAATGCGCTGTGGGCCGGTGTACGGCTGCGCGACCTGCTGGGGCGCGCCGGGATCGCGGCGGGGGCGGTGCAAGTGCGCTTCTCGGGGCTCGACAATCCGCCGGGTGCCGCGCCCGATTTCGCCAAGGCGCTCAATCTCGACCGCGCGATGGCGGAGGATACCATCGTCGCCTACGGGATGAACGGCACGCAGCTTCCTTTGCTCAACGGCTTCCCGCTGCGGCTGGTCGTGCCGGGCTGGTTCTCAACCTATTGGGTCAAGGCGCTCGACACGATCGAGGTGCTGAGCGCGCCCGACACCGGATATTGGATGGAAAAGGCATACCGCATCCCGACCGCGCCGCGTGCGAGCGTCGTGCCGGGGTCGAAGGATTTCCCGACCGCGCCGATCGGGCGGATGATCCCGCGCGCTTTCTTCACGCGCGCCGATGCGACCGCGGTGCGCGGCGTGGCGCTGGGCGGCGATTCGGCGGTCGCGAAGGTCGAATGGTCGATCGATGCCGGGAAGCGCTGGCAGGCAGCCGAGCTCGGGCCCGATCACGGCGCGTTCGGCTTCCGCCGCTGGGCAGCGACCTTGCCGAGCGGATCGCACACCGTCGCGGTCCGCGCGACCAATGCCAAGGGCGAGACGCAAGGCACCGATCCGATCTGGAACCCCGGCGGCTATATGCGCAACACACCTGAGACGACGAAGGTGACGGTCGCATGAAGACGCTGCCGATCGCCGCCCTGATCCTCCTCGCAGCGTGCCATCCGGCGGCGGAGGCGCCGAAGAAGATCACGCTCAGCTCGCAGACGATCGCGCTGCCGGCCGAAACCGCGACGCTTCCGGCCGAGATTCTGACGGTTAATTGCGCCGCCTGCCACTCGCCCGAGATGATCCTCACCCAGCCCAAGCTCAAACCCGAGCAATGGCAGGCCGAAGTGACCAAGATGCGCGGTGCCTATAAGGCGCAAATCGACGAGAAGGATGATGCGAAGATCGTGGCGGCCCTTTTAGACCTGCCCAATCAGAAATAGGCGCGGGCGAAGAACACGCCCGTCGTCACCGCCGTCACCAGCAAGGTCCAGCCGCGCACCAGGCCGGGCGACAGCCGCTTGCCGATGTGTGCGCCGATCCAGCCGCCGAAGATCCCACCGGCCAGCATCGGCAGGCACGCCGCCCAGCGCACCAGCCCGACCGCGATGAACACGATTGTCGCGGCGAGATTGGCGATCGCGAGCATCAAGGTGCGCGGCGCGAACACAGCGCGGGGGCTGACCCCGGCGAGCAGCCCGTAGACCGCGGTCGTCATCAGGCCCACGCCGCCGCCGAAATAGCCGCCATAAATGCCGAGGCACCCCTGCGCGACGATCAGCGTCCGCGGGCCGATCGCGACGCGTTGCTTGAGCGCGTCCGCCGCGCGTTTGCCGAAGGCGATGACGATGAAGGCGAAGAGCAGCAGCCACGGGATCACCAGGTCGAAGACATGCGTCGGCGTCGCGGCGAGCAACAGGCTCCCGGCCAGCCCGCCGACGAAGGTGATCGCGCTGAGCAGCGGCACGCTCACCCCGCCGACCGGCGCGAGTTCATCCCGAAACGCCCAGGCGCTGGTCTCGGCACCGGGGAGCAGCGCGACGTTGGAGGTGGCGTTGGCGCTGTTGGCGGGTAGCCCGAGCGCGATCAGCGCGGGTAAAGTCGCAAACGTCCCACCACCGGCGAGCGCGTTCATTGCCCCGCCGAGGATGCCTGCGGCGAGGGGGAGGAGGAGGAGGGCAAATGGATCACTCACCCACGCCGCTTGCGGCAAGGCGTGGTGTCAAGCAAGGCGAAAGCTACCCCTTGCCAATCGCCAAACATTTGAAGATGTAAGGGCCTAGAGCAGCGTGTGGGGGCACGGGGTATGACCGAAGATGGGGTGGCCACCGCGCCGCATGACGACGTTTCGCCGGAGGACGTCGTGCCAGCTCACGGCCTTTCCCCGCTTAGCGCGACCAGCTATCCTTGGTGGGTGGTCGGGTTCGGCCTGCTCGTTCTGGCAGCATTCGGCTATTCGCTATTCTCGGTGCCGCGCCATGTCGCATTGGCGCGCCAGCTCGCCGCTGCCGAGCGTCTCGACTCTGAAGCAAAATATCCCGCGGCAGAGAAACTCTACGCATCGCTGCTTGCCGACATGCCGGAATCCAAGGCGGCGCGACTGGGTATGGCGCATGCGCTGTTTGCCGACACGACGCCCGAGAATGACCTGACAGGGCTCGCCTTGCTCGCCAATCTGACGATCGATGATCAGGAGTGGAAAAAGCTCACCCCGGTGATGCCGGAGGCATTTCAGCGTCAGTTTACGCAGGAGAAGCGCTGATGTTTTTCCTGCCCGGCTGGCTCATTTCCCTGATCACTTTTCCCGGTGTCATGGTCCATGAAATCGCGCATCGGATTTTCTGCCACCTCACAGGCGTAGCGGTTTACGAAATCGCCTATTTTCGGCCCGGCGGGAACCCTGCGGGCTATGTCCTGCACGGACCTCCGCCCAACTTGCGCGCCGCGTTTCTGATCTCGGTCGGGCCGCTGATTGTCAATTCGCTGCTTTGCATGTCGCTGACTTTCTCGGCGATTCCGCCGCTTTTCATCCTGAAGGATGGCGCGGCGTCGGGGGCGTCGGTCTTTCTGCTGTGGGTCGGAATCTCGATCGGCATGCACGCCTTTCCGAGCAATCATGATGTGCGCGAATTTGCCGCGCGGGTTCACGAACAACGCGGCAAGGGCGTTTTTTGGGCCGTTGCGCAAGTCTTCAATGGCCTGTTCACGATCGTCAACGCGCTGCGCGTCGTGTGGATCGACCTGATCTATGCGGTCTTGCTCAGTCTTGCACTACCCGCTGCGCTTGGATTGTTCTGAACCGCGTCAGCCTAGCGCCGCCAGCTTCGCTTCCTGCCGATCAAGCTCGGCGCGCGAGATCTTCTCGCTCGCCGTCTTCAACTGACCGCACGCCGCATCGATATCGCGCCCGCGCGGGGTGCGGACTGGCGCTGAAATCCCGGCGTCGAACACGATGTTCGAGAAGCTCTTGATCCGCTCCGGCGTCGAGCATTCATACGCCGCGCCGGGCCAGGGGTTGAACGGGATGAGGTTCACCTTGGCGGGCAGGTCGAACTTGCGCAGCAGCCGGACCAACTCGCGCGCGTCGGCGTCGCTGTCGTTCTTGTCCTTGAGCATGACATATTCGAAGGTGATGCGCCGCGCATTGTTGGCGCCGGGATAATCGGCGCACGCCTGCAGCAATTCCTCGATCCCGTATTTCTTGTTGATCGGCACCAGCTCGTCGCGGACTTCCTTGGTGACGGCGTGGAGCGAGATGGCGAGGTTGACCGAAATTTCTTCCCCCGCGCGTGCGATCAAGGGCACGATCCCGCTGGTCGACAGCGTGATGCGGCGGCGCGACAGGCCGATGCCGTCGCCGTCCATCACGATCTTCATCGCATCGCGGACATTGTCGAAATTGTAGAGCGGCTCGCCCATCCCCATCAGCACGATGTTGGTGAGCATCCGGCCCTCGGGCTGGCTCGGCCATTCGCCCAGCGCGTCGCGCGCGAGCATGACCTGACCGACGATTTCCGACGGCTCGAGATTGCGCACCAGCCGCATCGTGCCGGTGTGGCAGAAGCTGCAATTGAGCGTGCAGCCGACCTGGCTCGAGATGCACAGCGTCCCGCGATCGGCGTCGGGGATGAACACCATCTCATAATCATTGCCGTCATCGGTGCGCAGCAGCCATTTGCGCGTGCCGTCGGTCGAGACTTGCGCCTCGACGACTTGCGGGCGGCTGATCGTGAAGCGCTGTTCGAGCCACGGCTGCATCGTCTTCGAAATGTCGGTCATCAACGCGAAATCGGTGACGCCGCGATTGTAGATCCAATGCCAAAGCTGCTTGGCGCGCAGCTTCGCCTGCTTGGGGTCTAGCTGCGAGGTTTCGAGCGCCATGCGCAGATCGGCCTTGGTCAGGCCGAGCAGATCGATCCGCCCGTCGCTGCGCGGGGTGAGCGTGCGGGGTACGGGAACAGGGTCGATATGGCCGGGAATGGCCATGAGGGTCGTCGCGGAATTGGGCATGGCGGCGATGTAGTCGATTTTCGCCCTTTTTTCCACCCGCGTGGCGGGCGGCCGCGACGCCGTGTTGACCGTTGCAAATGTTCGCTTTATGTTCCGCTCAAAAGGAGGGGGCGATGATCAACGGAAGCTGTCTTTGCGGTGCGGTGGCGTTCGAGATTTCGGGACAGCCGCGCTCGCTCAGTTATTGTCACTGCAGCCGCTGCCGCAAGGCCGAGGGGGTGTTCGCGGCGGTGCTGATCGGCGCTGCCGAGGACTTTCATTTGATCCGTGGGGCGGAGCAGATCGCGCGGATTGTGCCGGAGGCGCCGTGGACGCACGCGCGCGCATTCTGTCGTGCGTGCGGATCGGCGCTTGGGGAAATGCAGTCGGGGTCGATCTACGTCGTCGCGGCCTCGGCGCTGGACGATGATCCGGGGCTGCGGCCAACCGCGCATTTGAACGTCGCGTCGAAACCGGCCTGGTATGAGATCGACGACGATCTGAAAAAGTTCGACGGCAATTATACGGCGTAGCGCGGCTCGGTTTGCGCGCGGCGCATTACCGCCCGACACACCCGAGCGTCGCCGCGTCGATCGCGGTGGCAGCGCCGCGCAGCGCATAGACGTCGGCGAAGGGCGCGCCGGTCTTGGCAAGCGTTTCGACGCTCATGCTGCGGCTGGAGCGGATCGCGGCGACGATGGCGCTGTCGGTGCGGGCGTCGGGTGCCCAGGCGTCGGCATTGCCTGCCACCAGTTCGAAACGCCGCTCGCCGACCGAGAGCGTGACGCGCGACTGGGGATCGCGTTCGCGGCTGAGGCGGATGTGGAGCTGGCCGCGCACACCTTTGCCGGGCCAGGTCGAGACGCTGGCAAACGGCCGCCAGCGTGAGGCGCCGCCCGATTGCGCGGGCTGGGCGATCGCATAGCAATGTAGCGGGGAGGCGTCGGTGAAGGCACCCCAGCTGTCGAACACCCCGAGCGACTCGCGCGCGAGCGCCGGGGTGGCGAGCAGCGCGAACAGCAGCGCCGCCGATCTCATGCCGGCGCGTATCCGGTGCCGCGGTGGACGATCGTTTCGACCCCGCGCTCGATCAGCACGACCGATCCTTGCGGCAGGCCGGCGGCGGCGGGCGCGCCATAGCCGGGGACATCGGGCGCGCCGGTCATCACGCCGCGCAGCACCCGGCTGGAGATGCCGTGCATGATGACGAGCCGGTCGCCGCTGTCGCCATCGGTATCCGCCAGCCAGCCCGACACGCGCGCGGCGATCTCCGGATAGGTCTCGCCGTCGGGGGCGGGGAAGAGCAGGCCGAGGTCGCGATCGATCACCTTTTCGCCCGCTGCGGCAAGCGCGGCGTAATAGGCACCGCCCCAGGCCCCCATGCCGATTTCGACCAGCCGCGAATCGGTTCGGGCGGCGTGCCAGTCGAGTTCGAGATGTTCGGCGATGATTCCGAGCGTCTGCAACGCGCGGCCAGTGGGGGAGGCCCATAGCGTCAGCGCCGGTTTCGCCCCCAATTTTTCGCGAAGCGCGCGTCCCATTTCGTCGGCTTGCGCGAAACCCGCGCGCGTCAGCGGGGTATGAATATGGTCGCCTTGCAGCCGTCCTGCGGCATTGAAGACCGTCTCCCCGTGCCGCGCGATGAAATCGCGGCCACTTCTGGGCGGCATTGCGGCGTTGGTTTCCATGGCCCGCCTTTCAACCCCGTGTGGCGCAAAAGCAACGCTTTTCCTTGTTGTCTGAGGTTCATGAAACTCTCCGCTCCGCCACCTATTTGTGCAGTCCCACCAGGGATCGGTGGGTTGTACCAATGGAGTTACCCCAATGCGTAAGCTTACCCTCACCGCCGCCGCTGCCACGTTCGGCCTCGCGCTCGCCGCCCCCGCCTTCGCGCAGGATGGGCCGCCGCCGTCGGCCGATGATCGCGCCTTCACCGGCCCGCGCGTCGGCGTCATCCTGGGCTATGACAAGCTGCAGCCCGGCCGTGGTCCGAATTCCGACATCGGCAGCGACCGCAAGGCCGACGGCCTCACCTACGGCGGCGACTTTGGCTATGATGTCGCGGTCAACAAGTTCGTGATCGGTGCAGAAGGCGAAATCACCGGCTCGACCGGCGACGTCAGCAACAATCCGGTCAACGCCGCAGCGCTCGGTTATGGCGCAGTCAAGCAGGGCCGTGACCTCTATGCCGGTGCGCGCATCGGCTATGTCGTTGCGCCGTCGACGATGATCTATGCCAAGGGTGGCTACACCAACGCCCGGCTCGATCTGACCGCGAATGACGGCACCACCACGACCGGCCGTCACTACAATCTCGACGGCTACCGCGTCGGTGCCGGTGTCGAGCAGAAGATCGGCCGCACCACCTATGCCAAGCTCGAATATCGCTATTCGAACTACGGCAATGCCCGGCTTGAGTATGCCAATGGCGCGAACACCAACAATTTCAGCGTCGATACCGACCGGCATCAGGTCGTCGCTGGCGTAGGCGTTCGATTCTAGGCCAAGTCTCCCGTTCGCGGGCGTAAATCGGGGGTCGGAGCGCTTGCTCCGGCCCCTTTTATGTTTAAGGAATGGGACACGGCGAATTGCCTCCGGTGTGCCTTGCGCCACGCGGAGATACAGAGGGCGGCGGCCCGGGGGAACGACATGAAGGCGACGATCGAACGCGCGACTCTGTTGAAGGGCTTGAGCCACGTCCAGTCGGTGGTCGAGCGGCGCAACACGATCCCGATCCTGTCCAATGTACTGATCGAGGCGACCGCCGAGGGTGGCCTTAAGCTGATGGCGACCGATCTCGATCTGCAGATCAACGAAACGGTTGCCGCCGCAGTCGATCAGCCCGGCGCGACGACGGTGTCGGCGCACACGTTGTTCGACATTTGCCGCAAGCTGCCCGAGGGGAGCCAGGTCAGCCTCGCCGCTGCCGATGGCAAGATGACGATCATGGCAGGTCGCGCCAAGTTCCAGCTCGGCACGTTGCCGCGCGACGATTTCCCGGTGATCGCCGAGGGCGAATTGCCGGTCAGCTTCGAACTGCCGGCCGAGACGCTCAAGCAGATCATCGACAAGACGCGCTTCGCGATTTCGACCGAGGAAACGCGCTACTATCTGAACGGCATCTTCTGGCACGTGTCGGACGATCCGCAGCCGGTGCTGAAGGCCGCGGCGACCGACGGGCACCGCCTCGCGCGGATCACGCTGCCGCGCCCCGATGGTGCGGAGGGGATGCCCGATGTGATCATCCCGCGCAAATGCATCGCCGAACTGCGCAAGCTGCTCGACGAGATCGATGGCTCGGTCGGCGTGTCCCTGTCGGCGACCAAGATCCGCTTCGACCTGGGCCAGGCGCTGCTGACCTCGAAGCTGATCGACGGCACCTCCCCCGATTACAGCCGCGTCATACCGACCGGCAATGACAAGATCCTCAAGATCGATCCGCGCAGCTTCGAGGAAGGTGTCGACCGCGTCTCGACGATCGCGACCGAGAAGACGCGCGCGGTGAAAATGGCGCTCGATCGCGACAAGATCATCCTGTCGGTGACCAGCCCCGAAAACGGCACGGCGGCGGAAGAAGTGCCGGGCGATTACACTGCGCTCGGCTTCGAGATCGGCTTCAACAGCCGCTATCTGCTCGACATTCTCGGGCAGTTGCATGGTGACACGATCGAGGTGCATCTGGCCGACGCCGCTGCGCCGACGCTGATCCGTGAGAATGACAAGTCGGCGGCGCTGTATGTGCTTATGCCGATGCGGGTGTGATTGGGGCGCTGCGGCGCGCTGTCACAAGCCCCCGTTCGGTCCCGGACCTGATCCGGGGTCGTCGAAGCCCTGCTCTTTCTCGGTCACCGTTAGAGGAAGGCAGCCCTTCGACAAGCTCAGGGCGAACGGGTGGCGGGAGCCGGCGTTCTACAACTTTTCCGTTCGGGCTGAGCCTGTCGAAGCCCTGCCCTATCCTTGGCCAGCGCTAGGGGAAGGCAGCCCTTCGACAGGCTCAGGGCGAACGGAGGTGGTTGGGGCTATACCGGAATCTGCTGCGAGATGCAGTGGAAGCTGCCCCCGCCCGTAAGGATCGCGTCCGCCCGCAGGCCGACTGCGGTGCGGTCCGGGAACAGCGCTTGGACCGCCGCGACCGCGGCCTCGTCATTGGGTGCGCCGTAGAGCGGCACGACCACGGCGGCATTGCCGATGTAGAAGTTCATGTAGCTCGCCGGCACGATCTCCTCGTCGCGCAGCACGCGGCCGGGGGAGGGGATGCGTACCACTTCGAGGCCTTCGACCGCAGCGGCGGCTTGCGCGGCGCGTTGATAGACCAGCCAATTGGGGTCGTTCTCGGCGGCTTCAGGGATAGCCAGCACGCCGGGCGCGACGAAGCGGGCGAGGTTGTCGATATGGCCGTCGGTATGATCGTGCATCAGCCCGTCGCCGAGCCACAGCACTTGGACGAAGCCGAGATCATCGTGCAGTCGCCGTTCGATCTCCGCCTTGGAAAGCGCGGGATTGCGGTTGGGGTTGAGCAGGCATTGCTCGGTGGTGACGACGAGGCCCGTGCCGTCGCCGTCGAGCGCGCCGCCCTCCAGGATCCAGTCGCAGCTCTCGACCGACAGCCGTTTGCGCTGCGCAAGACGCAGCCCGATATCATCGTCGCCGGGCAGATCGTATTTTCCGCCCCAGCCGTTGAACCGGAAATCCATCGCGCGCCCGTCGGACAGCAGGATCGGGCCGGTATCGCGCAGCCAGATATCGCCGAACGGCTCGACCACGACATCGGCGACGTCGCCCGCCATGCGCTTCGCGGCCTTCGCGGCCTCGTCATCCGCCGCGACCAGAATGACGCGCTCGCCGTGCCCATCGGCATGGACTGCGCGCGCGAAGGCGGTGACTTCCGCGCGCGCGGGTTCGAGATCGTCTTCCCACAGTTCAGGATGGCTCGGAAAACCGATCCACACCGCCTTGTGCGGTGCCCATTCGGCGGGGGGGAGGGGGCGGGTCATCATTTCGTCCTGGCTTGCGGGGTGTCGCGGTCGCGAATGGCACGGAATTCGGCGGTCTTGTACCAGTTCGGCCAGGCGGAGCCATCCGCCAACATGCGGCCGAGCCCAAAATAGAGCTGCAGATCCTCGACCGCGCCCGACCAATCCCATGCCGGATTATATTCGTCCTGCGGCTTGTGGTAGCGATTCTCGATATAGTCGAGCGTCGCCTTATGACCCGCCGCTTCCCCGCCGACGCGCAGATCCTCGCCCGATTCGCCGTAGAACATCGGCACGCCGAGCTTGGCGAACATGAAATGGTCGGAGCGGAAATAGCTGCCGCGTTCGGGATTGGGCTCGGGCTTCACGACGCGGCCCTGCGCGGCGACGAGCTTCGCCATCATGTCTTCGAGTTCGGACTTGCCCGCGCCCGTCACGACGAAATCCTTCGCGCGGCCGACGGTGTTGAGCCCGTCCATGTTCACGCCGCCGACGGTGGTGGCCATCGGATAGATCGGATGCTCCGCGTAGAAGCGCGATCCGAGCAGGCCGCATTCCTCGCAGGTGACCGACATGAACACTTGGCTGCGCCGGGCCGGGCCGGCCTTCACGCTCGCCTCAGCCAGCGCGATCAGCCCGGCGGTGCCGCTCGCATTGTCGAGCGCGCCGTTGCAAATGTCGTCGCCCTTCACCGGCGTGCAATGGCCGAGATGGTCCCAATGCGCGGTGTAGAAGACATATTCCTTCGGCTTGGTCTTGCCGGCCAAGATGCCGATCACGTTCTTCGACGCCTGGCGCTTGATCGTGTTGCTGAAGGAGACCGACGCGGTGACGCCGAGCGGCACGGCCGTGAAGCCCTTGACCTTGGCGGCGGCGCTCAGCGCGTCGAAATCCTGCCCTGCGCTGGCGAACAGTTCCTTGGCCTTGGCAAGCTGGATCCAGCCGATCGCGTCGCTTTGATCGGCGTGATCGCCTTTCTCGTCGAGCTCCAATTGCGGCCCGGTGTTGCTCGATTGGACCACGCCCCAGCCGTAAGCGGCGGGCTCGCTATCGTGGACGATGATCGCGCCCGCCGCACCCTGGCGCGCGGCTTCCTCATATTTGTAGGTCCAGCGGCCATAATAGGTCATCGCCTTGCCTTCGAAGAGACCGGTGCGTGCCGAGGATTGCCAATCGGGATCGTTGATCAGGATGATGACGGTCTTACCCTTCACATCGACCCCGGCATAATCGTTCCAGCCGCGTTCGGGGGCAGTGATGCCGTAGCCGACGAACACGACCGGACTGTCCTTCAGCGCGATCTGCGGCGTGACGCGGTAGCTCTTGACCACGACATCGTCGCGGTACGCCAGGCTGAGCGGGGTCTTGCCGCCCGCGATCGTCATCGGCGAGACGTTCTGCGCGGTCATTTCAACGAGCGGCACGTCCTGAAACCAGCCGCCGCCGGGGCCACCGGGATTGCCGGGCTTGAGCCCCGCCGCCTTGAAACGCTTTACGATATATTCGGTGGTCTTCTCCTCGCCCGCCGTCGTCGGCTTGCGGCCTTCATAGGCGTCGGAGGAGAGGGTTTGGGTGACGTCCTTAAGCGTGGTCACGCTGATCGGCGGCGGCGGTTGCGTAGATTGTGCGGCGGCAGAGGCGGCAACACCGAATGCCGCCACGGCGATCAATCTGAACACGGTCATCGGCGCACACGCTCCCCTGTATCGGTTCGCCCGTAGTGGCATCGGCGGACGATGTACGCAACCGCGGCACCGGGCCTTGCGGTCCTTCGCGATCCGCTTATTCTCCGCGGCCAAGGGGAGAATGCACGTGATGACAAGGCGTTATCTGATGCTGACGGCGATGCTCGCGGTCACGCTGCCGGTTCATGCCGCGACCGACGCGGCGACCCGCTTCGGCGCGCGTGAGGCGGTGCAACAGATCAGCCTTTCGCCGGATGGGAAACGCATCGTCGTGCTGGTCCCGGATGCCAAGCGCGGTACGCGCGCGATCGTCTATACGCTCGACGACGATACCAAGCCGCCCGTGACAGTCCTCGCGTCGGCGGGCGACAAGGAGCAAATCGATTATTGCCAGTGGAGCAGCAACGACCGCCTGATCTGCGGGGCAAGCTTTACCAAGGGTCGGGTGCGCGACATGGTGGGGTTCGACCGGCTTGTCACCGTTGGCGCGGACGGGAAGGGTCTGAAGGTGCTGAGCGCCGCGCCATCGACCGATGCGCTTGATATCATGCAGGATGGCGGCCGCATCATCGATTGGCAGGGCGATGCGAGCGGGAGCGCCGTCTTGATGACGCGGCAGTTCGTGCCGGAGGCATCGACCGGAACTAACCTCAACGTCTCCGATAAGGGGCTGGGGGTCGAGCGCGTCGATCCCGCGACCTTGCGGCGCGCGAGGGTCGAACGCCCGCGCGAGACCGCGCGCGAATATATCACCGATGGCCGCGGCAAGGTTCGCATCATGGGCCTGCGCCCCACCGATGGCGACGGTTACAGCGCCGCCAAGATCAATTATATGTATCGCAAGGTGGACTCGAACGACTGGTTGCCGCTCAGCGCGGTCAGCGGCGATTCGCAGACGTCGTCGGGCTTCGATCCCTACGCCGTCGATCCCACTCTCAATGTCGCTTACGGGCTGGACGTGCAGGATGGCCGGACGGCTTTGTTCAAGGTCGCGCTCGACGGCAGTCTGAAACGCGAACTGGTGTTCGCCCGCCCCGATGTCGATGTTGCGGGGCTGGTCAGGATCGGGCGGCAGCGGCGCGTGGTCGGTGTCAGTTACGTCACCGATCGGCGCGAAACCCATTTCTTCGATCCCGAACTGAAGACGCTCCGCGTCGCTCTGGCGAAGGCGATCCCGCAACGGCCGCTGATCCAGTTCATCGATTCGAGTGCGGATGAGTCGAAGCTGTTGCTATGGACCGGCAGCGATGTCGATCCCGGCGAGTATATGCTGTTCGACAAGAAAACCCGCCACCTTGACAGCGTGTTGCGGGCGCGACCGTCGCTTGACCGGATGACGCTCGCGCCGGTCAAGGCGATTACTTTCCCGGCCGCAGACGGCACCTCGATCCCGGCCTATCTCACGTTGCCGCCCGGTAAGCCTGCCACCAATCTCCCGGCGATCGTGATGCCGCACGGTGGCCCGGGCGATCGTGACGAATGGGGTTTCGACTGGATCGTGCAGTTCTTCGCCGCGCGCGGCTATGCCGTCCTGCAGCCCAATTATCGCGGCTCCACCGGCTATGGCGAAGGCTGGTTCAAGCAGAACGGATTCAAATCGTGGCGTACCGCGATCGGCGACGTCAATGATGGGGGCCGATGGCTGGTGAAACAGGGCATTGCTGCGCCGAACACGCTGGCGATCGTCGGCTGGTCCTATGGCGGCTATGCCGCGCTCCAATCGGCCGTGCTCGACCCGAGTTTGTTCAAGGCGATCGTTGCGATCGCGCCGGTGACCGATCTCGACACGCTCCGACACGAACACGACAATTATACCGACTTCGCGCTGGTCGATGCCTTTATCGGCAAGGGGCCGCATGTCGCCCAGGGCTCGCCAGCGCGGAACGCAGCGCGCATCGCGGCACCGGTCCTGATGTTCCACGGCGATCTCGATCAGAATGTCGGGATTGGCGAATCGCGAATGATGGCGAGCCGGTTGCGCGGCGCGGGAAAATCAGTCGAGTTGGTCGAGTTCAAGGGGCTGGCGCACCAGCTCGACGATAGCGAGGCGCGGACCCTTATGCTCGATCGCAGCGATACGTTCCTGCGCGAGAAGATGGGGATGCCGCCGCTGCCGTGATCGGGGCCACGGAGCGTGCGGTACCAAAAAGGGCGGCTCCTTGCGGGGCCGCCCTTTTGTGTTTCTTGGCTTGGAGCGCCGCCGCGGCAAAGCCGCGTCGTCGGTCGGGGCTTTGGCCCCGCCGGCCGCTCGCATTGGATGTCCGGATTAGCTTTCGCTAATCCGCGTCATCAACGCGAGTAGAATTCCACCACCAGATTGGGCTCCATCTTCACCGGATAGGGCACTTCGTCGAGCGTCGGGATGCGCGTGAGCGTGACCTTTGCCGCGCCGTCGGGCGCGACGTAATCGGGAATTTCGCGCTCGGCGAGGCTCTGCGCTTCCATCACCAGCGCCATTTCCTTGGCCTTGGCACCCAGCGTGATTTCGTCACCGACGAAGCAGCGACGCGAGGCGATGTTGCACTTCACGCCGTTGACGCGGACGTGGCCGTGGCTGACGAGCTGACGTGCGGCCCAGACGGTCGGCGCGAACTTGGCGCGATAGACGATCATGTCGAGACGCTGTTCGAGCAGACCGATCAGATTCTGGCCGGTGTCGCCCTTCATGCGGGCGGCTTCGGTGTAGCACGCGCGGAACTGCTTCTCGGTCACGTCGCCGTAGTAGCCCTTGAGCTTCTGCTTGGCGCGCAGCTGGATGCCGAAGTCGCTGACCTTGCCCTTGCGGCGCTGGCCGTGCTGGCCGGGGCCATATTCACGCTTGTTGACGGGCGATTTGGGGCGGCCCCAAATGTTCTCGCCCATACGGCGATCGAGCTTGTACTTTGCGGATGAACGCTTCGACATCAGAAATTCCTAAGGCAAATGCTTCGTGACAAGCCCCCCGGCTCCAAGCCTGCGATCGATACCCGGTATCGCTCTATCCTGACCTGTCGATGAGATCCGGGCAGGGCCCCCGCTTCACCGGGGTGCGGGGCCAATTGCGAAGGCGGGCGGTTAGCGGGATGCCCGACCCGAGTCAAGCTGGACAGGCGCGCCGTGTCTCGCCAAGACCATCGCCATGAGCGACATTCTTCCCGGCCCGGATTGCACCACGATGACGGAGGTCCGCGCTGGCGTCGACCAGCTCGATCGCGAGCTGATCGCTTTGCTCGCCCGGCGCTTCGCCTATATGGACGCCGCCGCGCGGATCAAACCCGAGCGCGGCGCGGTGCGCGACGAAGCGCGCAAGGCGCAGGTCATCGCCAATGCCTGCGCCGCTGCCCGCACCGCGGGCTTGCCGGAGGATGCGGTCGCCGATCTGTGGGAGCGGCTGGTCGAAGCGTCGATCGCCTATGAACTGGCGGCGTTCGACCGGCGCTGAGCGTTACGGGCGTCGCGGTTGTTTTCCGGCGAGCGCGCTCAATACGCCGCGCATCGTGCGCACTTCCTGTGCCGACCATCCGGGTTTCGTCAGCAAGGTGCGCAGCGTCCGGCGCGTGACCGGGGTACGCGCGGGCGGATAGAAGAAGTCGGTTTCGACCAGCATGGCATCGAGCTGGGCGATCATGCCGTCGAGCTCTTCCTGGCTGGCGGGTGGGGGGAGATCGGTCTCGGGCGGTTGTGCGAGTGCGACGCCCTTCGACCATTCATAGGCGACGAGGATCACCGCCTGCGCGAGGTTGAGCGAGCCGAATTCCGGGTTGATCGGCACGGTGATGATCGACCGCGCGAGCGCCACGTCATCGGTCTCCAGGCCCGAACGCTCCGGCCCGAACAGGATCGCCGAACGTCCCGGACCGGTGTGGATCGCGGTAGCGGCAGCCTCGGGCGTCACGACCGGCTTGGTCACGCCGCGCTTGCGCACCGTGGTCGCATAGACATGCGCGCAATCGGCGACCGCCTCGGCCACGCTGTCGAACACGGCCGCGCGTTCGAGCACGACGTCCGCCCCCGACGCGGCGGGGCCGGCGCTCGGGTTGGGCCAGCCGTCGCGCGGGGCGACCAGACGCAGCTCGACCAGCCCGAAATTGAGCATCGCGCGCGCCGCCTTGCCGATATTCTCGCCGAGTTGCGGGCGGACCAGGACGATGACGGGGGGTGGAGCCGCAATGGCCCTTTCCTGTCCGTTCGTCCTGAGTAGGGGCTGAGCTTGTCGAAGACCCGTATCGAAGGATTTGCGCGCCAAGCGTTGAATTTCCGCCCAATTCGACGTGATCAACGCCTCCTTCTTGGCGCGCGACCAGCCCTTGATCTGGCGCTCTGCTTCCAGTGCCTCGAGTCGCGATGGAAAGTCCTGTGACCAGACAAGCTCTACCGGTCGACGGCGCTGGGTATAGCCGGGAATCTCGCCGCGATCATGCTGCCCGATACGCTGTTCCAGCGCTTCGGTGTGGCCGACATAGTAGCTGCCGTCGGCGCAGCGCAGCATATAGGCGTAAAAGCTCAAACCCCGGTCCTTCGATACGCGCCTTCGACTTCGCTCAGTCGCTACTCAGGACGAACGGAAAGTGTGAGGGCGATCGGTTACTCACCCGCCGCCTACTTCGTTCTGCGCGACTTCGCTCACCGACCCGGCGAATTCCTCGAAATCCTTCGCTTCGGTGAAGTCCTTATAGACGCTGGCGAAGCGGATATAGGCGACTGAATCGAGGCCCTTGAGCCCCTCCATCACCATTTCGCCGATCTTGCCCGAGCGGACTTCGCTTTCGCCCAGCGTCTCCAATTGGCGCTGGATGCCCGAGACGAGCTTCTCCAGCCGCACCGCATCGATCGGGCGCTTGCGCGCCGCGATCGAGACCGAGCGGAGCAGCTTTTCGCGGTCGAACGCTTCCCTTTTGTCCTCGCTTTTCAGCACGGTCAGTTCGCGCAACTGAATGCGCTCGAACGTGGTGAAACGCGCGCCGCAGCCCTCGCATTGCCGCCGCCGCCGGATTGCCCCGGCATCCTCGGTCGGCCGCGAATCCTTTACCTGACTGTCTTCATGGCCGCAAAAGGGACACCGCATCGGCTATTTGTTCATCTTTCGAAACGCGGCATAGCCCGCCCCGACCAAGGCGCCGGTCAGGATCGAGAAAGGCAGCACGATCGCCGCGAGCGCGCCGACGGCGGCCCCGCCGACGAGCTTGTTGCCATTTTCGCCGCCGATCGCCTTCGACGTGTAATCGACCGCGCTGTCGAGCGCTTCGACAACGTCTTCGCCCACGGCGCGGACGGTGGCTTCGAAATTGATCTTCGGTTTGTCGTCTGGCTGATCGGTCATGTCACGCCTCCGGATAGATTGGGAATCGGTGACATAGCAGACTAACACGCCCACGTACAGCGGCTTCTACTTGCGCATCGCCCTGCTCGCCATTCTTGCGCAAACCATCGAGCACGTCGGCGACCATATTGCCGATCTCGCGGAATTCGGCGGGGCCGAAGCCGCGCGTGGTACCGGCGGGCGTGCCGACGCGGATGCCGCTGGTCTTGGTCGGCGGCAGCGGATCGCCCGGAATGCCGTTCTTGTTGCAGGTGATCCCGGCGCGCTCCAGCGCTTCGTCGGCATCCTTGCCGGTCACGCCCAGCGGGGTGAGATCGACCAGCGCGAGATGCGTGTCGGTACCGCCCGAGACGATGTTGCAGCCGCGCTCCTTCAGCGTCGCGGCGAGCACCTTGGCGTTCTCCATGACCGCCGCGATGTAGCTCTTATAGCCCGGTTGCAGCGCCTCACCGAAGGCGACCGCCTTGGCCGCGATGACGTGCATCAGCGGGCCGCCCTGCAGCCCCGGGAACACCGCCGAGTTGAGCTTCTTGCCGAGCGCTTCGTCGTCGCTGAGGATCATGCCGCCACGCGGACCGCGCAGCGTCTTGTGCGTCGTGGTCGTCGCGATGTGGGCGTGCGGGAAAGGCGAGGGGTGGAGCTTGGCCGCGACCAGCCCGGCGAAATGCGCCATGTCGACGAGGAAATAGGCACCGACCTCATCCGCGATCGCACGGAATTTCGCGAAATCGATCTGGCGCGGATAGGCGGAACCACCCGCAATGATTAGCTTGGGCTTGTGCTCGCGCGCGAGGGCAGCGACTTCGTCGAAATCGATCAGATGCGTAACCGGATCGACGCCATATTGGATCGCGTTGAACCATTTGCCCGACATCGCGGCGCGGGCGCCGTGCGTCAGGTGGCCGCCGGCATCGAGGCTGAGGCCGAGGATGGTGTCGCCCGGCTTGGTCAGC